>JAJRWU010000168.1 GCA_024276655.1 Planctomycetota bacterium | reverse complement strand
TTGCCCATGGTAATCTCCTTGCAATTCCCTTGCCAAAAAACCTAAACTTCCCAAACACCGCCCCATCCTACATCCAACCACCAAAATCACCCACCCAAATTTCAAATCGCTACAAACCCGCCGGAGCCGGTTCCTGCACCCGCGGGGATGATTGTCGGCTGTCCTCCATCGTCAGAGCGGCCGATTTTTGGTACAAACGGCAAAGTTCTACGATCACAACGCATTTGACATGGGGACCCGCTGCCGATGAACGGTTTCGAGGGGAAAAAAGGCTTGATTTTGGGCGTTGCCAACGATCGCTCCATTGCCTGGGCGATCGCGCAACAAATCATGGCGCAGGGCGGCGAGTGTGGCTTCACGCACCTGCCCGATCGCGCAGACGACGCCCGCCAGCGCAATCGGCGCCGCGTGGCGCAATTGGTCGACCCAGCGGAAAACGCCAAGTTCTTGGTCCCGCTCAATGTGCAAGACGACGAAACCATTCAAGCGGTCATGCAAACCGCCAAGGAGGAGTTCGGCAAAATCGATTTCCTCTTGCACTCCATCGCCTGGGCCGATTTGGAAGACCTCAAACGCGACACCATCGAAACCAGCCGCGAAGGTTTTAAGTCGGCCATGGAAATCAGCGCCTTCAGCCTGATTGCCGTGGCCAACGCCGCTCGCGATATTTTCAGCGAACAAGCCGCGATTGCCGCCATGACCTACTACGGCGGCGAGCGGTGCGTGCCGGGTTACAACGTGATGGGTATTTGCAAATCGGCGCTCGATTCCGTGGTGCGGTACCTAGCCTACGACCTGGGTCCTCAGGGCGTGCGGGTCAACGCGCTCAGCGCCGGCCAGTTGAAAACGTTGGCGGGCGTGGCGGCGGGCGTGCGGGAAATGACCGACCTTTATAAGGCGATGTCGCCCCTGGGCCGCAATATCACGCATGAGGAAGTGGGCAAGACAGGCGCGTTTTTGCTCTCCGATTTTTCCAATGGCGTGACCGGCGAAATTTTCCACGTCGATGGCGGTTACAACATGATGGGTTCGCCCGGCCGCATGCTGGAGCAAATCGCCGCGGCGAAGTAAGTCTTTGAAGGAATAGCGAACATGAACGCCGCCGATTCCTCGGGAAAATACAATCCTTTAACCGAGGAAGAATCTCGCGTCCTGCTGCACAAAGGCACCGAAAGGCCGCACGTCGGCCAGTACGCCGACTGGAAACAGGCGGGCGTTTTTTTGTGCCGGCGCTGCAATGCACCCCTGTACCGCGCCGAAGATAAATTCGAGAGCGGCTGCGGTTGGCCAAGTTTCGACGACGAACTCCCCCACGCCGTGGAGCGTCTGCCCGACCCCGACGGATGCCGCACCGAAATCGTCTGCGGGAACTGCGGCGGGCACTTGGGCCATGTGTTTCTCGGCGAAGGCATGACGGCCAAAAACACCCGCCACTGCGTCAACTCGGTGTCGATGAAATTCATCGCCCAAGGGGAAGAGCCGCCGCCCGTGATTCGCGCCGATGAGTAGCGTCGTCATCAAAACGCTATGCCAAAACGCCCGCTTCTTGTAGCACTTGGCGGTATGCCGCCGCCACGCCCGCAGCCATGCTGCGGTCGGAAAAATATTCGGCGTGTCGGCGCAGGGCGCTGGCGCGCAGTGCGGCCCAATCGACGTCGCCACTGACAAACTTCGCGATCGCCTCGGCCAGATGTTGTGGATCTTGAGGACGCACCAGCAAGCCATCAACGCCGTTTCGAATCGCCTCCGGAACGCCTTCCACTTCAGAACCCACCACCGGCACGCCGGCGGCCATGGCTTCCAGAACCACCATCGGCAAGCCTTCGCCAAACAGGCTGGGAAGAATGAATAGGTCGAACATCGCGATATGATGAGGCACGTCGTGCTGGAAGCCGGCCCATTCGATGGCTTCCGATACGTTCTGTTGGTCGGCCAGCGTTTTGAGTTCGGCTTCGTAGGCCTCGTTTTCAAACGGCCCCACGACTTTCAGCCGCACGGGCAAGCCTTGTTGTCGAACGATCGACAACGCCTGTAGCAACACTTCCAAACCTTTGCGCGGCCGAATCAAGGCCACGGCGCCCAGCAGCCATTCCTCTTGCGGCGGAACGTTGTTCCGCATGATCGGCGGCGTGGGCACTCCGTTGGGCGTTACGCTGATGCGGTCGGCTTGGTAGCCTTCCCGCCGCATGTGTTCACCCAAACTATGAGAAACGGCGATGATTCTTTTCGCCCCGCGCACGCAACAACGCTCGACGGTGGTGTTGATAAAATTCCTCCACCGATGCGTGGTGTCGCGCGAAGTCGGGCTGTGGGCGTGGTAGACCAACGGGCGGCCCGTCCAGGCGGCTAGCAAGCGGCCCACCAATACGCTGCGCGGCGTGTGGGCATGGAGAATATCGTATCCCTCCCGGCGAACAATGTCGGCCAAACGGGAAAGTCCGCTCAAATCGCACCGTCCTCGCATCGCGATTTCATACAGCGGCGTGCTCTGGGAGCGGCGCATTTTAGGGAAGAGGCCCGGCTTCAAGCAGGCGAAGCCGATATCGACGCCCAATTCCGGCAGCCGCGCCGCGAGATGGTCTTGCACGCGTTCGGCGCCGGCGTAAACCTCGCCGTTGACCAAATGCAAAACGCGCATGCGCCGGGCCGGCGTTATGCCTTCGGTGGCCGCTGTTCCTTCGTCGGCGGGCGGCGTTGTTGGTTGAGGCGCCGTTGGCTGGGGCGATACCGGTTGCGGCGGCAATGCGGGGTTCGCCGGTGCGAAGAAGGTTGTATCCGTTGGATCGGATGAAAATGGTGAGTTCAAGTTTTGCATTCCGCCTGACCTACAGTAAGCAAAAAGGGGCTTCCCGCAAGTCTAGCTCACAAATGCGAGCCCTGTCGGCCATTTGGCCTATCGGACGGCAACAGGCGAATCGGCTCGAAAAATCACCCACAGACTCTTCGGGGGAGCCGCAAAGGCTCTTCGCCAGAATTTGTAGGTGAAAATAAGAGTAACCGTTCACGGTTTTTATCTGTGGGATAGATTGCTGTCGCAAATTCCCGCAGCGCCGGCGGAAGTTCAGACATTGTTCGGCGGTTTCCACGCGGGCATTTCAACGCAGAGAACGCAAAGGCGCGGAGGGCCGCAGAGGACGGTCTGCAATCATCCCGGCTCAAGTTGACGATGCAATGCAATCGCACAGCCGATAAACATCGCCGAGATTTGATTTTCTTGCCTTTCGTTCTTCTCTGCGGCCCTCTGCCCCTTTGCGGCCCCTGCGTTTCCCGTCTTCGTAACCGTAGATCGGTTATTCGCTGTGGGATAGATGTTATCGCAAATACCCGCAGCGCCGCGAACGGTTACAAATAAGATGACCGTTTCGCGGAGCTGACCCGAAAGACCTCTGCTCGAGCTCGACAGCGGGCGGTGTTTCTGAAAGGGGCCCCTGCCGCCTTCTCTTTCGCATCGACTACAAAGAGTGAGGAACCCTGTTCGACATCGGATTTTTCCTTTGCGTGGGCAGCTCGTCTCGGGCGCCAAGCTCAAAGTTTAACGAGGGTAAAACACGAGCACCGCCCCGAAACCGACACAGCCGCAGCGTGGGCTGCGGCTGTGTGGAAAGTTTTTCACGATGCCGATTCAAGCCAGTCTCAAAAACGGTTCGGCATCGACTACTACTCTTCTTCGTCGCCCACCGTGGCGTCGGTGCCGATTCCTTCCATGTCGTCCAGTTCGTCCGCAGTCGGTTCTGGAGAGGCTGGCGGGGTGGTCGAAGCACCGCCACAGCCAATCGTGAACGCGCCCAGACCTAACAACAGCGCCAACCTGAAGAAATTTTGCATTGCAACCCTCTTTTTTCGTGATGACATACCGGTAACACATTCAACGACGAGCGGTTCCCAAGCAGGAGGTGCTTGAAGGCGCCTGTTTCCCGGTTCAAAAAAAACGACCGCCGCGAATCCACGGCGAGATTTTAACGCATGGCGCCGCCATTGCAACCAACTTGTCGTGGCGGCGACAGCAGTTGGTTGGGCGAACCGCAGCGAAATTGCCGCGCAGTTCCGCAGGTTTTCACATTGGATTGAAAAAATCGCCGGCCCACCCACTCCTGGAGAGGACCACACCCTCTTAAGAGGTGTTTTTTTTGGTTTTGATACTTGAATTACCTCTTCTAAGGTGTTCTAATGCCACATTGGTTGGGAGACGCTGGTCTTTTTTCTCATTTCTCTATTCTTCTCTTCATCTTTTAGGGAGACCTCGCATGTTGCGAAAGAATCGATTTAAGGGCTTCACGCTCGTCGAATTGCTGGTCGTGATCGCGATCATCGGAATCTTAGTGGCCATGTTGTTACCGGCGGTGCAGGCGGCGCGCGAGGCGGCGAGGCGCATGAGTTGCGGCAACAACATGAAGCAGCAGGGGCTGGCGCTGCACAACTATCACGACACCTTCAAAGTCTTTCCGCCCGCGTTGCTCAATTCGGGGCGGCGTACGGGCGGCGCGGCGGCGTATTACCCGGAGGGAGTGCGAAATCACACCGGGTGGCTGTTGCTGCTCCCTTATATGGAGCAATCGCCCTTGCACGATCAAATCAACTTTAGTATCGCCACCAGCAGATCGAATCCTCGCGCAGGGGGTGTTGCCATTGACGACACCTACAACAGGCAATTCCTGCAGCAACCGGTTTCGGTGCTTGAATGCCCTTCGCATCCCGCGGCTGGCGAGCAGAGTTCCTCCAATAACTCATTCTACGCCAGAACAAATGCCCGCCGCGGCAGCTACCTGTTCTCAGTGGGTGTCTTCACCGACTACAACGCTCCTTACGTCACGGCGGGCGGCGACATACGCCAGGGCGCTTTTGGCAACAGCGGCGCTGCCAAGTTCGCGGCGATTACCGACGGAACGGCCAATAGCATAGCGCTGGGCGAAGCCGCCGGCGGCGCTCGGTTCAAAACGTCTTCGCATTACGGACCATGGCCCCTCGTGGGCACGCACACCTGCTGCCATGGACGGGTTGTCACTTATAGCAGCACGGCGTTGAACAGTAACCCGAATATCATTCGGCAGACGGGCACCGGCCAATGGAGAAACTGGACCATCAACGGCCCTTGGCTTCGAGCTGGCACGACGCCGGTTGACCCGAACCGCCCCAAGCGCACGTACGCCTGGGTCTTTGGCAGTTTGCACCCTGGCGGGGCGCAGTTTACCTTTTGCGACGGCTCCGTCCACTTCCTTCCCAACACCATCGACTACTTAACGTTATGCCGCCTGGCTTACATCCACGATGGCCAAGTGGCTCAAATTCCTTAATGTGAGCAGCGGCCCAGTGTTCAAGCAACATTGGGCCGAGCAACATTGGCGTCATCGCGGCCAGTTCCTCTACGGAGCTGGCCGCTTTTAATTTGGTTAGCACCGCTCGATAAATAACGGTCGCATTTGTGTAGCCATCGTCGCCAGACGGTGGGTGAGCGGTGAACCATCCCACGCTCTGGCGAGCATGGCTACGACACTAATTTTCCGCTCGATGCTAACGCCATTCGAGACTCATACTTACAGACCGCACCTGCGGTAGCGACTCTGTCTTGCAGCCCGGCAAGCCTCCGGCTTGATGAGAATTCCATAACACATGGATCAACTTTTGGGGAGCACGCCACCCCTCGGAATTCGCGTCGCAGTGTGCTGCTTCCGATCGGGCTGCGCCCTCACTCCTGCAGCACACTGCGGAATCCCTTACCCAAACCATACTCTCATAACCCCTGGTACAAAAAATGGGGGCATTCCAACCTTTCGAGTCGAACCTTACCGAGATTCTTGAGGCGATGCGAGAACGTCGTAGAGGTCGGGGCGCCGTTGCTGGAAATTGCGGCTGCCAGCGCGAACGGTTCGAATGCGTTTCAGGTTGATGGTCGCCGAAATGTATGCTTCCTTCTTGTTCGGGCAACGGGCGAGAATGCGCGCCGGCCAATCGCCGATCATCGTGCCGCCGCCGTAGGCTTGGTTCGCCGAAATCATACTGACATGGCTCTGGAAGATGATCGATTTGATGATAAAGTCTTCCACCGAGCCACCCCGACCGTTGATCCAGACGATCAGTTCGGCGCCCTTGAGCGACAACACCCGGGCCGGTTCGGGGAACCAGCCGTCGTAACAGGTCATGATGCCGACGCCGCCAAAATCGAGTTTGAACACCGGAAGCTCGCGCCCTTTCTCCATGATCCATTCCGGGTCGTTCCGCAGGAACCAGTCCCGACTCTTGCCGCTGGGCGGTTTCGACCAAGCCGGCGCTCCCTCAAAGTGATCGATCGCGGCGTGCGTCTTGTGGTATTTGCCGGCAATTTTTCCCGAGCGGTCGAAGAGCAAGGCCGTGTTGGCGAACTTGCCATCGTGAAAAACCTCCCAACAACCCACGATCACATAAATTCCGTTCGCCGCGGCGGCTGCGGAAATTTTTTTCGTGGTCGGACCTGGAACAGGAATATGGCCCAACACATATTCCGGGAAGACCACCAATTGCGCGCCGTCTTCACCCGCCCGGTTAATATAGGGGACCAGCGCCGCGGCGGGGTCGTAATTGTCTCGCGGCGGGTCTCCTTTGTCATACCCCGAGATTTGCACCGCCGCGACTTTGACAAGATCTCGCGCCACCGCCGCCGGCGGTTCGGCGCAGGCATGCAAACCGGCCGCCGCGTTCAACAAAACCACGATGACAAGCGTGCCGATGGTGTTGGTAATTCGTCGCAATCGCATGACGAGGGCTCCACGTTTGCGTGTTGGGGGAAGCGTTTGACCTATTTGAGCCTACCGCAACCCTTATACCTTCTAACACAACTTGGTAGGTTAGCATCAAACTCCGTGTTTGAAACGCCAAACAGCGGTTATGTTAGGAGCTCTTAGCTTACCCGATTCCAGCCAAGAGTCGACTTTTCGCGACGCGATGAAAATCAGCGGGCGGATAATAGCGAGCCGCCGGTCAAGATTCCAAAATCACGCCCAAGCAGTCGCCTTTGAGAACTCTGGAAAACGTGCGCAGCACAAGCACCAAGCCCGATTGGTCGGCCAGCGCCGGCGTTTGTTGTTCGCCGAGCAGATCGGCGACAACGCCCAGCAGGTCGCCGGCTTGTATTTCATCGCCTAAATTCACGTTCGGTGTGAAAAAACCGGAAACCGGCGAGGGGTTGCAAACCTGCATGTGGCCGGCGCCGGGTCGCGGGTCTTCCACGACATGTTGCACACGCGAGGCGGGCAATTCCCTTTCCAGCATTCCCAACATCGCCATGACATTCAGGCAGCCTTCTTCATACGCCGCGACTCCCGCGGAATCGCACAAGCCGGAGCCCATGAATTCGGCGTAGATCGCGGGTGTGTTGGCATCACGCGCCACCGAGAGCGAGCGGCCTTCGAGGTTCGCCGAAGCGCCCCATACAACGGGGAGATTAAACGCGCTGGCCATGCGCCGCTGCTGCTCGCGCACATCGGCGTTCGCGTGGAGCGTGTAGCCTGTCATGGGGACCACCGCCATGGTTGTTCCGCCGCTGTGCAGGTCGATAAAAAAATCGGCGGACTGAATGAGTTCACTCAACGCGAACGCCACGCGTTCCGTTTCCACGCCGTCTTCACGCCCTGGACAGGTTCGCGCTAAATCGAGTTGGTCTTCTCCCGTGCGATCACCCCGCCAGTACGCACTCTCATTGACAACCGGAACGAGCGTCAGGCTACCCTTGATTAGTCGTTGCTGAGGATCAGACGGCCGGAAACGGCGAATCAGCCGATGCAGGGCGGCCACCGCCTCGAATTCATCGCCATGCACGCCGCCGGTGATCAGCAGGTTCGGCCCGGGTTGGCCGCCTTGAAACACCTTTTTTTGTAACGCATGTGCGGACCGGTCGGCGGAAGGTTCGGCGGCGGGCGGATGTGGCATGGCGGCTGGCTTTTTTGTCATGGACTGGTCGGGTGCGAATTCGCGCGACACACTTCGCCCGCGCCGAAGCAGATAAGAAACCAACGAGCCGAGTCCTGAAAATTTGAATTCGCTGTCAATGTAGTGTTCGATGACATAAAAGGCAAAGTAATACGTTCGGGCAAACGCCCAGATGGAGAGCGCCAGCAACGCCGCCACTTTGATACTGGGGCGTTCGGCGAGCAGCAAGCCGGCGGCCGCGGCGCCGAGCATTAGGAACAAAAACCCCTTGAAGTAAAGCAAACTCTTGCTCTGGATGTCGGCCATGGTGGTGTTCGTTGCTCGCGAGAGTGGCAGGGTGGAGGTTGTTGGTTCGTTTCCGCTGATTATATCAATTGTGGCGGTTTTTCGTGGATCGCTCTTTGTTGACTTGTGTGGAGCATCCGTCAAAATGAAAGCAGGGCTTGAGGAGTGTTCCATGCACATACCGTTTGGCTCCAGCGAGTTTGCTCATCTGATTTCATCCGGTAAGTAGGTCTTTCCCGGCAACGGTTCTTCCCTGGCATATGGGAGCGCGGCTGCATGCGAGTTTTCTCAAGGGCGCGTTTGGGCGTCTTGACATATTTCATCTGCGGGATGATTGCCGCGGCGCCGCTTATGGCTGGGGTTGTGGTGTTGAAAAACGGCGTGCGTCTGGAGGGCCGCCTGGGAAAGGCGTCGAGTATTGGAGCGAACGCGTTGGCCGCGCCGGCGCCATCGGGCGGCGTCAATGTGACGAAGATCGTGATCGTTGACGACGATTTGCGGCGGATTTTTGTCTCCACGAATCAAGTCGCGAGCGTGACCGAAAGCGAAGCCGTGGTCGAGGAAAAAATTCGCATTCGGCAGCGCGTCGCCCACAGCGGACGCCGCATCGGCAGCGTCGGTCCGATCATCGGCGTCACGCCTTTCGATGAATGGGGGCGGCGGACCTTTTCCATGATGTCGGCCAAGGGGCGGCTCGATATCATTCAGGGAATCACGGAGGTCACTCCTCGGTTCGTCAAGGTCGAAGGGCTGTTGGTGGGAAAGAACAGCTACGTCTGGGACACGCGCGTCGCGACGAGCTCCATTCCCCGAACGCTGCTCAGCAAGATTCTCATGCGCGGCGTCGACACCACCAAACCCGACGCCCGCATGCGCATTGTTCGACTCTACATTCAGGCCGAGCGATACAAAGACGCCCGCGTTGAACTCGAAGGTTTGCTAAAAGATTTTCCCGACCTCAAAGAGTTGAAAAAGCAAATCAAGACACTTCGCCAATTGGGCGCCCGGCGTTTGCTGCGTGAATTGGAGTTGCGACGCTCCGCCGGCCAGCATTTTCTCGTCCAACAGATGTTGGCGAAATTTCCCGACCAGGAAGTGGCCGGAGAAATTCTGTTGCGCGTCCGAGATGGCAGCAACGAATACCAGCAAATGCGCCAGGACGGCGCCAATATCGTCGCATTGTTAAAGAAATACATAACGCAACTCCCCGAACCGGCCATGCGCCGGCGCCTCGAACCGGTGCTGACGGAAATTGAGTCGGAACTGGGCTTCAACACCCTCGCCCGCATGGACGACCTGCTTCGTCTGGCCGACGATAAAGACCTGCCGGTTGATCAAAAAGTTTCTTTGGGAGTGAGTGCCTGGTTGCTCGGTCCGGGGGAGGGCGTGGAAAATCTTTCCGTCGCGATTTCACTTTTTCGCGTGCGTAATTTGATCCGAGAGTATTTGCGATCCGCCTCCATCCAAGACCGCGAACACATTTTGGAACAGTTGCGAAGCGAGGAGGGCGGCGCGCCGCACTATCTGGCCAAGCTGGTCGGAGCGATGAAGCCGGCGTTGCAAACAGCGCCCAGTGAAAACGGCCTCCATGGGCTGACGATTCCCGGTTTGCAAGACAGCGAGGAGTTCTCCTATTTCGTGCAATTGCCGCCGGAATATGATCCTTACCGGCAATACCCTTGCATCGTGACGCTCAACGGCTCCGGCACGTCGCCGACGCAACAGATCGATTGGTGGGCCGGCGCCCAAAGCGAAAAGTCGGGCCGTCTCGGTCAGGCGACTCGTCGGGGATACATTGTCATTGCGCCCAAGTGGTCGAAAGGTTTTCAATCCGACTACGAGTATTCGGCGCGCGAACATGCGGCCGTTCTCTATAGCCTGCGCGACGCCTGCCGGCGTTTTTCGATCAATACCGATCGCGTCTTCCTCAGCGGCCACTCCATGGGCGGCGATGCAGCCTGGGATATCGGCCTTTCGCATCCTGATCTTTGGGCCGGCGTGGTTCCAATCGTGGCCAAGGCCGGTCGTTACGTTTCACGCTATTGGGAGAACGCCCGCCGAACCTTGCCGCTCTATTTTGTCGGCGGCGAGATGGACGGCAATCTCATGGAACGGAACACGCGCGACTTTGATCGCTACCTCAAAAAAGTCGGCTACGATCTGATCATCGTCGAATACCAAGGGCGCGGGCACGAACACTTCCACGATGAAATCCAGAACATCTTTGATTGGATGGACCTGCAAGAACGCAATTTCACGCCCCAAGACTTCAAATGTGCTTCCATGCGATCGTGGGATAACTTCTTTTGGTGGGCGGAGCTGTCCGATTTCCCGGAAAAATCGCAAGTCTCGGCGGCCGATTGGCCGCCCAAGTCGGGAGCGCGAGCCGCCATGACCGAAGGCCGCATCCTGTTGAAAAATCGCCTGAGCTTGAAAACAGCCGCCGCCTCGGCCGTCTTTTGGCTATCGCCCGACTTGGTGGATTTCGAACAGCCGGTCCATCTTACGTTCAACGGACGAGGCCGCCCCATTTCACTCCAACCCAGCGCCAAGGTGTTGCTCGAAGACGTGCGAACCCGGGCCGACCGCAGACGCCCTTTTTGGGCGAAAATCACCTCGGAGGAACTGCGGAAACGAAAAGCCAGGTGAACGGCGAATAACGCCTGCTCGCCCCTGAGCTCGACTTTTTCCATGCTAGGCGGCCTGCGCGAGCCCGAAGTCCAGTAGTTTCTTGATTGGCCGGGATAATTTTTGCACGGCTTCGCCCCCAGGCGCCCATTCAAAAATCCATTCGCTCCATAAATAGCGACGAACACTGGTAATCATGTCGGAAAAAGTCGTTTGCTCTTTGCCAAGCCAAGACTTCCTTCGTAGATGTTGATTCGACCATGGTAACGCATCAAAAAAGATCACCACAACCGTGGACAGGCGGAACAGACAAGGCGCCATTCGCAAGACCGTCTGACGACTCCAACCACGAGTCGTTTCCAGTCCCAGGTGCTCGCGCATTTCCTGGAACGTGGTCTCGATATTCCAACGTGCTCCATGCATTTCAATGACTGCTTGCGCAGACATCGAAAGATTCGTCGTGTAAAAGTATTCCTCTCGATGAGTTCCGCTGAGGTCACGGACATGAACCCAGAGCACCTCGAGCGCCCCCTTACCGCTCTGGCGCCAATGGCCCTTGCCTGTGATCACTTCGACATTTCGCCAGCCGCCGCTGCGGGAAATTGCGATAACATCCAGCCGACAGATCAACACCCGTGAACGGTTTGCTATTTTTCTTTCGTGCCGTTCGTGTATTTCGTGGTTGTAAAATGACCCCGACAAAAGGATGGAACAAAAGAAGGTCACCACGCAAGTCATGGTAAAGGGAACCACGAAAGGCACGAACAACACGAAAACATTGACGGCGGAAAGAAGGCAGTGCTCTTTTCCCCCGTCTTCCTATTTCATTCTTGGTAACCGTTCCTCTTTCTCGGTGTGCTCGGTGCTCTGCGTTGCAATGTCGACGCGGAAATCGCCGAGGCATCTCTGGAGTTCCGCCCAGGGCGCGTCGAATTGCGATAGTAATCTGTCCGACAATTCAAAGCACGCGAACGCCAACATTCGCGGGCGCGCTCGGCAAAGTGTATAAAGGTATAGAGTTTGGTTTTCTTCCTTGACGCCACCGGAGTGATTTTTCCATGACCTTGAAGACAGCACCTTTTTTCGCGTTGCTTTTACTGGCCTCCGCCGCAATTTTTGCCGAGCCCAACATTTGCAGCGCCGATGTCAAACTTCCCGCAATCATCGGCGACCACATGGTTTTGCAGCAGGGCCAGCCGAATCGCATTTGGGGTTGGGCCGATGCCGGCGAGAAAGTGACGGTTTCGCTGGGCGATCAAAAACACGCCGCCACCGCCGATAACAACGGCCGTTGGCTGGTCACGCTGGCGTCGCTGCCGGCGGGCGGTCCTCATCAAATGAACATCCAAGGCAAGAACGCTTTGACGGTACACGATGTATTGGTGGGCGAGGTTTGGTTGTGCTCGGGCCAATCGAACATGGCGTTTTCCGTCTCTTCGGCCAACGACCCCGATCTTGAAACCAGAACGGCTAATTACCCGCAAATTCGTTTGATCAGCGTTCCGCGAGTCGGCACGCAAGAGCCGCAAGACGACTTCAAGGGGCAGTGGAGCGTTTGCACGCCGCAATCGGTGGGAAGTTTTTCGGCGGTTGGCTACTTTTTTGGTCGTACGTTGCACCAAGTGCTCAAGGTTCCGGTCGGTCTGATCGACAACGCCTGGGGCGGCTCCGCTTGCGAAGCCTGGGTGAATCGCGACCTACTCGCCGCCGACCAGCGTTACGCGCCGCTATTGGCGCGTTGGGCCGATCTGGAAAAAAATTACGACTATGAAAAAGCGTTGGCCGCTTACCAAAAAAGACTGGCGGACTGGAAACAAAAAGTCGCCCAAGCGAAGAAGGCTGGGAAAGCAGCGCTGCGGCGTCCTCGCGCGCCGCAAAACCAACTGGCGGGGCAGCATCGTCCGGCGAACCTTTATAACGGCGTGCTCAAGCCGGTCATCGGCTACGGCATACGCGGCGCCATTTGGTACCAAGGGGAATCGAACGCCGGGCGGGCTTATCAATACCGCCACCTGTTTCCGCTGATGATCCAAAATTGGCGCGACGATTGGGGCCAGGGTGATTTCCCCTTTTATTGGGTGCAGTTGGCCGATTTTCGCGCCGAACAGGCCGAGCCCGTGGCCAGCGATTGGGCGGAATTGCGCGAGGCGCAAACACGCACCATGGCCGCCCTGCCGAACACCGGCGAAGCGGTAATCATCCGTCTGGGCGAAGCGGCTGATATCCACCCCAAGAACAAGCAAGATGTCGCCAAGCGGTTGGCGCGCTGGGCGTTGGCCCAGGATTACGGCGTCAAGATCGTCCACCGCAGTCCTATTTATACAGCCGCCGAAACCAAGGACGGCCGCATGGTGCTCAGCTTCGAGCATGTCGGCGGCGGTTTGGATACGTTTGATGTTACGAAGCCGATCGGTTTCGCGATTGCCGGAAAAGACCAGAAATTTGTCTGGGCTCAAGCTAAAATCGTGGGCCGAGACAAAATCGAAGTCTGGAGCGATGAAGTCGCCAACCCAGTGGCGGTGCGCTACGCCTGGGCCGACAACCCGGTTTGCAACGTGCAAAATCGGGAAGGTTTGCCGCTCACGCCGTTTCGCACCGACGATTGGCCCGGCGTGACGGTGAACGCCGTTAAATAGTCAGCCGCTCGCCTAACATGGAAAAGCCCGGCATTTTCAAAATGCCGGGCTTTTAATTCACATAATTCGCAATTAAATTTCGAGCTGTTCCTCAGCCCCTTCACCGAGAGATTCCCATGTGCCTTCGCCGTGCTTTCATGTTGCTGGCAGTGTTGTTTCTGGTCGCCCCGGCGGGAGCGAACGCGGAGGAACCCGCGTTTCAGTTCGGTTTTTCCAAGCTCGATATCACGCCTTCGCAGCCGTTGCGGCTTTCGGGGTACGGGAATCGAACGAAGCCGTCGGAAGGCATTGATGAAAAATTGCACGTTCGGGCGATGGCCGTTCGCACGCCCGACGGCCAAACGAGCGTTTTGACGTCGGTCGATACGATCGGCTTCCCCGGCGTGCTCACAACCTCCATCGCCCGGCAAGTTGAAGAACAGTTCGGCGTGCCGCGCCGGCGGTTTGTGCTCTGTAGCACGCATTCGCATACGGCGCCGCACATTGGCATGGGGCTGATGAACTTGTTCGCCAAGCCGATGACCAAGGAGGAGTCCACACGCTCCAAACATTATGTCGACCGCGCCGCCCGGCAAGTCGTGAAGGCGGTCGGCGCCGCGATTGCCGACCTCGCGCCGGGCAAGCTTTATTACGCGCTCGGCAAAGCCACGTTCGCCGATAACCGCCGTGTTTTAAAAGACGGAATTTGGACCGGCTTCGGCGTCAACCCGAACGGGCCGGTCGATCATTCGCTGCCGATATTGAGAATCGTCGGCGACGACGGCGCCACTCGGGGCGTCGTTTTTAATTATGCCTGCCACTGCACGACCTTCGGCGGCGGCTACAATCGCGTCAACGGCGATTGGGCCGGCTACGCGGCAAAATACCTGGAGCAAGAATCGCCCGGCGCCGTGGCGCTGTGTACGATTGGCTGCGGCGCCGACGCCAATCCAAAACGCGATTCCAAACGAGCTTTCGAGTTGGCTCAGTCGCAAGGCCGCGAAATCGCTGTTGAAGCGCAACGCCTCATGGCCGGCGAAATGCAGCCCATCACCGCCAAGCTCACCACCTCTTTCGGTTACGCCGGACTTCCCAGCGACCGCCCCACCGTGGCGCAACTCAAAAAGCGGCTGAATGACAAAAACATCCAAACGCGTCGTCATGCGGCAACCATGTTGGCCACGCTCCAACGCATGGGCCGGCTGCCGGAAACCTACCCGGCGCCGGTGCAGGTTTGGCGGTTCGGCGACCAACTCTCGATGGTCTTTTTGGGCGGCGAAGTGGTGGTTGATTACGCCTTCCGCCTCAAGCGGGATATCAAAACCGAGCGGGTTTGGGTGACGGCCTACGCCAACGATGTTTTCGGCTACGTGGCTTCGGAGCGGGTGCGAAAAGAAGGCGGCTATGAAGTCGATTTCTCGATGATCTTTTACAATCTGCCGGGGCCGTGGTCGGCAGGGACCGAAGAAGTGCTGGTGCGGAGGGTTTTGGAGTTGCACGATACAACAGCGGTGGCCGGTCCGTTTTCTCCAGAGGAGTCGTTGAAGCGGTTTCATCTCACCGACGGCTTCAAGATCGGCATCGTGGCCAGCGAGCCCTTGATTTCCGACCCGGTGAGTTTCACCGTCGGCGCCGATGGCCGCCTATGGGTGGCGGAAATGGGCGATTACCCGCGAGGCGAGAACGACAGCGGCGCGCCGGGCGGACGCATCAAAGTCTTGACTGACACCGACCACGATGGCCGTTACGACCAAGCCAGCACTTTTCTGGAAGGGCTTTCGTATCCTAACGGCGTGTTTCCCTGGCGGGGCGGGGTGATTGTTTCCGCCGCACCCGAAATTTTCTACGCCGAAGACACCAACGCCGACGGCCACGCCGATGTGCGCCGCCCGCTGTTCACCGGTTTTGTCGAGGCGAATCCTCAACATCGTGCGAACGGCTTCGCCTATGGTTTGGATAACTGGCTCTATCTGGCGGGCGGGGCGGCCAACGGCGAAGTAACGTCGGTCAAAACAGGAAAAAAAATAGCGGTCGGCCGGCGAGATTTCCGCATTCAGCCCGAGGAAGGTCTGCTCGAATCGCTCAGCGGCCACACGCAGCATAGCCGTCATCGCGACGACTGGGGCAATTGGTTCGGCAGCGATAACAGCCACCCGATTTTTCATTATGTCATTTCCGACCGCTACCTCCGCCGCAACCCGTTCGTGGCTTCGCCAGCGCCGCAGGTTCACTTACTCCAGCCCGCGCTGGCGCCGGCCGTTTTTCCCACCAGCCGCACGCTGGATCGTTTTAATGATCTCTTCGCGGCCAACCGTTTTACGTCGGCCTGCGGCGGCGTCGTTTTTCGCGACATCACCCTGGGCGATGATATGCACGGCGCCGCCTTGGTGTGTGAACCGGTGCATAACCTTGTGCATCGGGCCATGGTGCAACCCAACGGCCTGACGTTCTCCGGCTCGCGCCATGCAAGCGAACAACACTCCGAATTTCTCAGCTCGACCGACAACTGGTTTCGGCCCGACAATCTGGCCACCGGCGCCGATGGCGCCCTCTGGGTGAGCGATATGTACCGCCATGTGATCGAACACCCGCAGTGGATTCCCGAAGCTTGGCAAACGCAACTCAACCTCCGCGCCGGAGACGACCGCGGCCGCATCTATCGCGTTTATCGCAATGGCCATCCGCCACAAGGCGTTCCCAATCTGGCGAGTATGTCGTCTGCCGAATTGGTTGAACAACTGCAAAGCGATAACGGTTGGCGGCGCGACACCGCCCAGCGTTTGTTGGTGCAACGCGGTCCCGGCGGCGCCGCCAAGGCGTTGGCAAATCTATACAAAACATCCTCCAAGCCCACGGCTCGCATCCATGCGCTATGCACGTTGGACGGAATCGGCGAACTGCCCGAAGAACTGCTGGCTGCGGCAATGTCGGACGGCAAGCCTCACCTCCGGCGGCGAGCCGTGCTGCTCTCGGAAAAACGACTGGGCGAAAACCCCGCCTGGCTAAAACATTTGGCGCCCTTGGCCGATGATGCCGATATTGGCGTGGTGTATCAATTGGCGCTCTCGCTGGGTGAGAGTAACCAAGCGGAAGCCGCCGATTTGCTTTCCCGCCTGCTTTTGGCCCATGCCGACAACCCCAGGATTCGCTTCGCGGTCTTGAGTTCGGCGCGTCCGCATGCCCAGCACATTCTGCCCGCCATCTTGCCGCAACTGGCGGCCAAACCGGAGTTGAATGCGATGGTCGGGCCGTTGGTTTCGACCGCCTTGGGAAACGCCACCAAAGCCGGCGCGGGAAAAATTCTGGCCGCCATTGCCGCCGAACAGTCGGGCGGAGTGCGTCGCTGGCAACTCACCGGCGCTGCGGCGGTGCTCACCGCGCTCGACCGCAAGAAATTGAGCTTGGCTGATTTGCAAACATCGGCCGACGCCGATATGCAAGCGGCGCTCGCCGCCACGGACAAACTGCTCGCCTTCGCTCGCCGCCAAGCCGCCGACCCCGCCGCCACCCTTGCCGACCGCATAGCCGCCATCCAACTGTTAGGACGCGGCGCCACGGAGCAAAAGCAAGACCTCGCACAGCTTGCCGAACTACTCGCGCCGCAGTCGCCGCCGCAACTGCAATCGGCGGCGTTGGCGGCTATCGCGGCCGTGGGCCAATCGCAAACGCCGGCCATTCTGCTGCAAGCGTGGCGCTCGCGGTCGCCTCGTTTGCAAAGCGAAATCTTGCAGGTGCTGCTCTCCCGCCAAGGCTGGACCTCCGCCTTGTTGGCCTCCCTGGAAGGCGGCGACATCGACCCGGCCGGTCTTGATGCAGCCGCCCGTCAGCGTTTGTTGGAGCACCCGCAAAAAGAAATTCGCCAGCGGGCCGAAAAACTTTTGTCGTCGCCCGGCGGTGAAGGGCGGCGCCAAGCGCTCCAGGAATATAACGATGTGCTCACCATGGCGGGGAGCCAAGTGCGAGGATTTGAACTGTTCGCCCGCCGCTGCGGCGTTTGCCATCGTTATCGGGGCGTGGGCAACGACATCGGCGCCGCGTTGGCTTCGCTCAAGGATAAATCGACCGCCGCCCTGCTGACCGCCATCCTCGACCCCAGCCAAGCCGTGGAGCAGAAATATCGCAGTTACAGTATCGCGATGGCCGATGGCCGCGTGCTCAGTGGCATGATTGCCGCGGAGTCGGCCACCAGTCTCACGTTGGCGTTGCCCAACGGCGAAAAGAAATCGCTGCTGCGGGTCGACTTGGAGGAATTCGCCAGCACGGGGAAATCGTTCATGCCCGAAGGACTGGAAAAAGATCTTAGCCGGCAAGACATCGCCGACGTGATCGCCTTCTTGCAAAGCAAACCGCTATCGCTCGCCGCGCTCTCTCCACAGAGCATCTCCAAGACACGCGAACTCTTGAACGCATTTCATTGGAGCGGGCTGGCGAATATCGACGAAGCCGCGCCGACCAAAAAGCTCGCCACGCTTGTCGGTTCTCGCAACGCCGCCTTTGTTTCCGCCAAACAACCCGCGCTCCGCTGGCAAACCTCGCCCGTTCCGAAAACGGCAACCACCGCCGACCTGCATGTGTTTCGGCTGTTGGTTGCCATGGGCGCGCCGTCGGAAACTTCGTCCGCGTTCACACTCAAGGTAAACGGGCACGCGCTCGCCAACTTCGCCCCCACGCTCGAAGGCGCCGCCTGGGCAAACGGCGAATCGTCCGGCGGTATTCGCTATTTGGTCTTGGCGACGAGCGAAAAACAATCGCAGGGCGTGTTGATAATAACCGCACCGGCGAGTTGGCTCACGCCGGGCGAAGCCGTCCGCATGGAAGCCGTCGCGAACGACGCCCAGAACAAAGCCTGGTTCGCCATCATCCCCTGCGAATAGCCGCGAAATCAGGTCGCGGTTGACGGTGGCCGAGGAAATTGCGAGAACAATCTGGCTGCGGCATCACCCCCACGTGCGATTGTACTGGTTCAGCGGGACGTCGCGTTTTGGCGTCCATTCGCGGTTCTCTGGAGAGCACCGAGCACTCCGAGAAAGAGGAGCAGGAATTTCCTGGCGTTCTCAGAAACCGGGCTTGTGATCTGCAAATATATTTCGGGAAAGATTCTAAAGTCGGGGCGCCGGGCCGGTATTTGCATTCTACAGTTATAGGTAAGCGCGACCTCCAGGGAGGCTGCGCACCAACAATCACTATTCCTAGGCGGGCGGGACTCTTGGCAATGTCGAAAAAACGAATTGGAATCCTGACCTCCGGCGGCGATTGCCCAGGACTGAACGCCGTGATTCGAGGCGCGGTAAAAAGCGCCGCCACGGCGGGCATGGATGTCGTGGGGTTCATCAAGGGGTACGAAGGGCTGGTCGACCCGGTCCAGTATATTCCGCTCAACCAGAAAAATACGACGGGCATTCTCAATCGGGGCGGCACCATTCTGGGCTCCACGAATAAAGGCCGTTTCGCCGCCACCGTGGGAGTTTCCGACCGGCTGGAGCTAGACCCGGAACTCTTGGCGGGCGTGAAAACCACCTTCGAGCAGCTCAGTATTGAAGGTTTGATCTGCGTTGGCGGCGATGGTTCGCTGGCCGTCGCCCAACAATTCCACGAATATGGACTGCCGGTCGTGGGCGTGCCCAAGACCATCGACAACGACCTCTCGGCGACCGCTTTCACCTTTGGATTCGACAGCGCCGTGGCGTGCGCCACCGACGCCCTTGACCGACTACACACCACCGCCGCCAGCCACGAACGCATCATGGTGTTGGAAGTCATGGGCAGGCACGCCGGTTGGATCGCGCTGTACGCCGGAATTGCCGGCGGGGGCGATGTCATTCTCATTCCAGAAATTCCCTGGACCTTCGACGACGTCTGCCAAAAAATTCTCCGCCGCGACCGTGAAGGCAAACGTTTTACCTTGGTGGTTGTGGCCGAGGGCGCCCATCTGCCCAAGGGCGGCATGGTCACCAAGGACCGCCGGGAGGAAGACCGCCAAGTTCGCTTGGGCGGCATTGGGGCGGTGGTGGCGTCTGAGATCGAAAGTCGATTGCAACGCGATACGCGCGTGATGGTTCTGGGGCACTTGCAGCGCGGCGGTCCGCCCACGACGTTCGATCGTGTCTTGGCGACCCAATTCGGCTCGAACGCCGTGCGGTTGATTTCGGAAAAACGCTTCGGGGAAATGGTTTGTTATTCTCCTCCCGCGTTCGATAGCGTGCCGATTTTGGAGGCAGTCAATGTTCTGCGGCGGGTTGATCCTGACGGTCCTGCGGTGCAGTCGGCGCGTTCGCTGGGAATCAGCTTGGGCGAACATCCCACGCCGCCGACATCGGAACCAATCTATTCGGCGGCCGACGACACCGTCGACGACGCGGCCGAAGTTAACAGCGGCGTGGCCGAGTTTGAAGCCGCTGTTTGAAGCCGCTGTTTGAAGCCGCGCGCCGGGCTTTCGATGCGGGTTATACAGCGCACGGCCGTTAGACGAACAGTTCTCGATTGAAATACTGGCGGAATCTGCGGCGTCAAAAGCCCGGCATTTTGAAAATGCCGGGCTTTTTTGCGCAATAACCGGAACCACGCGCTCGCGCTCGCCTAAAAGTCGTCTTCTTTTTTGACATTGCCATTTCTGAGCTATGTTTTCCTGGATAGTCCGGATGCGCTAAAGGCGCAATCGCGTTATCTGTCGTTGTGTCGATAGGCCGAGCGATGGCTTCGGTGGGTTGGATGCAATTTTCGAATCAGGGTTGGCAGTATTTTGAGGTCTCGATATAGGCAGATGGCCAAACACAGTAACACACAAACCGTGCTCATCGTTCACGACGCTCCGGCCGTCTTGCCGGAGCGGTTGCGCGCATTGAGTTGCCAGCCATGTGACGTGCTGAAGGCCGAAAATGTGGAAGAAGCCCTGGCGATGTTAACCGACCGGCCGGTCGACGTCGTCATTGCCGCAGGACCGACACAACCCCAATCGTCAGACGCCCAACAGTTGCAAATCCGCTTGGACGCACAAACGCGTCAACTCGAAACATGCCGCAACGAGCTTCAGATTGCGCGAACCAAGGCGGAGCAGGTGTGTGAATCCCAGAGCGTATTTCTGTCGAACATGAGTCATGAAATCCGCACGCCGATGAACATAATTCTCGGGTTCTCTCGCCTCCTCTTGAGGGAGGATCTGGGGGAAGAGCATCGGGAAAGTCTGGGGTTTATCACGTCGGCGGGCGAGAGCCTTCTCGACCTGCTCAACGACCTGCTCGATTTCTCGAACCTCGAATCGGGTGAGTTGACCATCGACCACGAAGTATTTTCGCTGGACAACATTCTGCCCGAACTTCGAGCGGTGGGGCAAGGTTTGGTCGGCGACAAAAACATTCGCGTTGCGATTGAACTGAGCGATAAAATCCCCGCCCAGCTACGCGGCGATGGAAGCCGCCTCCAACATATTCTAACCAACCTTCTCAGCAATGCGGTGAAGTTCACTCCGGAAGGCGAAGTCAAAATTCGGGCGAGCCACACGGAGGAAAGCCCAGGGTCGGTTACAGTTCGCTTCGAAGTGATCGATACCGGAATCGGCATTCCGCCGGAGCGGCGGGAACAAATTTTTAACAGCTTCACGCAAGCCGATGGCTCCTCCACCCGGAAATATGGCGGAACCGGCTTGGGACTCACCATTTCCCAGCGTCTTGTCCACCTGATGGACGGGGAAATTGGCGTCGAAAGCAAACAGGGCCAAGGAAGCACTTTTTGGTTCACCCTGGCATTCGAAAAGACGAACTGCGTAAAAAGCCAAAAGCCGGCGAGTGAGTGCAAGTCGGATCCTGAAACAGCACCACCGGCAACGGCACCGCCGGAAACTTCTCCATCCAACCTTGGCTTAGCATCTCGACCGGCAGCGAGGGTTCTGGTGGTTGACGATGAATCGCTCGACCGGCGGCTCGTCAGACGGTTGCTGCAAGATTTGCATTGCCGCGTCGACGAAGCCGAGTCGGGCGAAGCGGCGATGCGAAAAACGAAGGAACATACGTACGACGTCATATTCATGGATCTGCAGTTGCCGGATATCAACGGCTTGGAGGTCACAAAATTCATCCGAAGCGACGACCAGTCGCCCAACCAAGCGGCGAAAATCGTCGCAATCACTGCTCACGCCTTGGAAGGCGACCGCAAACGATGTCTGTTGGCTGGCATGGACGACTTCCTCTCCAAGCCCATCAGGGCGCGCACGCTGCGAGCAGCGTTTCAGCGATTTATTCCAACACGCGTTTCACCAACCGCCCGGGAGGGTTCCGCATCGGCAAGGTCGAACGCCATGCATGGGGCGAATCTGGTGCATGCCGGCGATAGCGAAGGTCAGGCATCTTACCAGACGGCCGAGCAAGCGGCGGCGATGCTTGGTCATCTGCGTGAAGCCCTAGAAAACGAAGACCTTGCCGCTGTCGAGAAAAACGCGCACCAGCTCAGAAGTTTAGCGTCTCAATTGAACGAGGAACGGCTGGATTTAGATGCGTTTCGCGTGGAACTAGCGGCCCGCCGGTCCGACTTAAGAGCCACTTTGAAGGCATTAAATACCTTACTAGAGAATGCAAACACACTGGCGTTTCCCGTTGATGCGTCAGCAACATGCGACTGACTCTCGCATACCTCCGAAAGGCAATCCCCCATGAAGATACTCATTGTTGACGACGACCGACTTTGCCGAGAACTGCTAAAGCAGATGCTCCGCGCCTATGGCGAACGCCAGTTCGCCGAAGACGGACTCATAGCCCTCAGCGCCATGCACGCAGCCTGGGACGCCGGCCAACCGTTCGACTTGGTGTGTCTGGATATCCAAATGCCCAACTGTAACGGGCAAGACGCTTTGCAGGCCATTCGCCAAGCGGAGGCCGAGCGCGGCATTAGCGAACACGATGCCGTCAAGGTGATCATGACATCGGCCTTCGACGACATGCAAAATCTGACCAGCGCCTTCTCGCTCGGCTGTCAAAGTTATGTCTGCAAGCCAATCGACGAAGACGTTCTCAAGGCGGAACTCCGCAATATGGGCCTTGAACCGCTGGAGCAATCACCGGGCGGCGAGAGCGAACCGCCCCTCAAGTATGTGAACATCGGGCGGGGCGAGACCGCGGAATCTGCGTCAGACAACGCCGCCGCTCTGCGCATTCTCATCGTCGACGACGACCGCCTGTGCCGCGAGTTGATGCGGCGTATTTTGGGGCAATTTGGCCAGTGCGACGTAGCCGAAGACGGCAAAGAGGGCATCGCCGCGTTTCACATCGCATTGGAAGATGGCCAAGGATACGATCTCGTCTGCCTCGACATCATGATGCCCGAAGTCGATGGCCATGAAACGCTACTGGGAATTCGAAAGCTGGAAGACGAATTCGGAATTACCGGCTTGGCCGGAGCCAAGGTCATCATGACCACCGCGTTGCACGAT
Organism: Planctomycetota bacterium; assembly: GCA_024276655.1. Taxonomy (GTDB): domain Bacteria; phylum Planctomycetota; class Planctomycetia; order Pirellulales; family Pirellulaceae; genus SZUA-33. Next base: position 8,783 of record JAJRWU010000168.1, on the reverse strand, counting down.
TCCAAACATTGCATTCGAGCCTTCCGCGAAGGCTGCGAATGCTACCACACCAAACCGATCAATGAAGCCGAGTTGGTGTGCCAAATGCAGAAGCTGGGCCTGCTCGCGCCGCAGCACGCGTAAGACAAAAAAAGCTTCACCATTTCAAAAAAGGTAATCGCTCATTTTCGTGACCGTATCCGGAACGTGGGCGAAACATTAGGCGAGCGGCGGGTGAGAATTTTCCGAAATTAAAAGCCCGGCATTTTGAAAATGCCGGGCTTTTTGGCAACCGAGAAAAATGCGGTGGGTTATTTATACCTTCTAGCACAGCTTGGTAGGTCAGCATCAAACTCCGTGTTTGAAACACCAAACAGGGGTGATGTTAGGAGCTCATAGAAAGTTCGACATCGAAAAGGGTGGCTAAGGGGATTTGAACCCCCGACCCCTGGAACCACAATCCAGTGCTCTAACCAACTGAGCTATAGCCACCACGATAGTTTCAGGCTTTATTTATAGTGTTTTCTTTGCTGTTTTCCGCCTAAGTTCATAACCGCCTCTTTCCCGTTTGACACCCACCTTGCGGCCAAGGCGATGACATGGCAGATTCTACCAAGGGTTCACCTTCTGTGAAACCCAGGAAACCACACCCCGAATTCCCGATTTCCCGGCGAGTATGCTTACCCAGCCGAACCGCCATGGTACGGCCCCGTATGCCCGGCGGTGTGTGAGGGCGGCCCCTATCCCGATTGCTACAACCGGTAACCTATTCGTCCTCCTTCATTATTACACATGGTCGCCAATACCCACTCCCCCGCTCATCATGGACGAATTGACCCCGAATTTACTGCTCAGCGCTTATTGCCAAGGGCTCTTTCCCATGGCCGACCCCGACGCAGGCGGCGAGATCTACTGGTACGACCCCGATCCTCGCACGATCATCCCGCTCGACGCCTTCCACGCCTCTCGGCGTTTGCGGCGGATCGTTCGATCGGGCGTGTTCGAGATGCGTATCGATACGCAGTTTCGACGGGTGATGGAACTTTGCGCCGCGCCGGCGCCAGGACGCGAATCGACCTGGCTCAGCACCGAACTGATCGATCTGTTCACGCTGTTGGCCGACCACGGCTTCGCCCACAGTGTCGAGACGTGGCAAAACGGCGAACTGGTGGGCGGCATATATGGAGTGAGCGTCGGCGGGCTGTTCGCCGGGGAGAGTATGTTCAGCTGCGTTTCCAACGCCAGTAGCGCGGCGCTGGCGCACCTCGTTTCCTTGCTCCAGCAAGGCGGATTCACACTATTCGATGTGCAGTATGAAAATCCGCATTTGCTGCAATTCGGCGCGGTGGAAATTTCTCGCCAGAAATACAAACGCCGCCTAGCCGCCGCCTTGGAAGTAAAGACAACCTGGCCGACGTAGCAGTGAGCGGCAGTGCGGCCAGGGGGGGTGAGTGTACGCTTTATACTTCGCACGGCTACCAATGGCCCGTTTAACGGCAAGCCGAAGGCGACTGCGTTTTTTTGTATTGCCCGAACGCGTGGGCTCAAAACGCAGTCGCCTTCGGCTTGCCGTTAAACGAAAAATGTGCCATTTCCAACCGTGCGTGGTATAGCGTGCTTTCGGAAAAAAACGCAGCGCTCGCCGGAAAAAAACACGCTGAAGCGTACACTCCAACGGTGCGATGTGAAAATAAACTCGCTCACTTCTCGCTGCCTGCGTTCTGGCGAAGATCCCAGGCGGTGAGCCAACGGAGTTTGGAGCGTTGGAGGTGAAAGTCTTGTTGAAGACGTTTTTCCATGTCGGCCAGATGGCCGGCGCCGTAAAAGATAGCCACTTTTCGTTTGCCGGCCTCGATTTCCTGGTCGAGCACCTCCAACGCCTTTTTGTTGCGCTCGGTGATAATCGCGGAGCCGTCTGGCCCGCTCAACGCGCTCATGGCGCCGCTGACGTCGCCAAACTGACCGGCCATGATCTGCTTCAGGCGGTGCGCGCGGTCCTTGGCGAACAGGGCGAAGAGCAACTGGGTGTCGCTGGGGCGGTTGGCGTCTTTACTCTGATTGGCGATGCCCTGGCCCATCATGCGGAAAAACATCTGCACAAAACCCTCGCCCCGATCCTTCATGCTCTTGGCGAACTCTTCGGGGCTCATGTCGGCATGGACAAAATTCGCTTTCGTGTAATCAATGCACTCCAATTGGTGCTCCAACTCCAGCAACGACTTCATCCCTCCCTGCAACATCGCGATCGGGTGGCCGCCGCCTTGTTTGCGGCCTCCCTTGGGAACGACCGTTCCTTCCGGGGCCACCAATTCGTACAGCACCGATTCGTAATCGGCAAACCGCTTGTTGAGGTCGTCGTAGTATTTTTTGTCGCCGATGTGAATAGCGCCGACCAAATCGACGGTCAAAGCAACGCCGTTTTTCATACCGGTATAGCTGACAATCGCGGTTTGCAGTTCTTGGGGGTGGTCGTCTTTATCACGCACCACGCGCACGAATTGAGGCCGCGTTTTGTCCGCCTCGCCTTTGGGGCCCGACTTCGCCGCCTCGGCCGTTTCGGCCTGCGCCCAAAGCGTGGCCGGAGCAAACGACGACGCCAGCACAATCAATGCGGAAAAGAAATGCGGTGGTTGGTGTTTTCGTCGCATAATGTGTTTCGTGGAAAACATGTGTTTCGTGGGCAATTCGTCGGCAAAACGGCGCGAGCGTTATTCTTCCATCGGTTCGACCGACGCCGCCCAAGTGAGAACGAAATTGTGGGAATACACTCCTTCTCTATGATACGCCACCCCCGCAGGCGGGCAATTCCCCTGTTAGAAAGCGTGGAAAAACGGCAGCCCGGCTTTTTCAAAAAGCCGGGCTTCTCAATCGCTGTTTCCGCGACAAATTATTCCCCGCTTTCTTCGTCTGGAGGTAATTCGTCGCGAAAGCGAAACAATTGCCCATGGTTCGGTAATGCCGGCGTTTGACGCTCGTCGGCGCGACGCAAACACCGCATTCGCCGCAGGCCCCCGTCGGAAGTGAATGAATTGCCGATTTCGGCGGCCGGACTGGCAATTTTCGGCGGGCCTCCCCTTTCTTACTCAACTCGCACGATAGGTAATTCCGATACTACCGGCATTAGGAGTAGTACGCGTACGTCCGGAGCAACCGGATACGTGCGGCAGTCCATGAGCAAGACAAAGGTCTAGTGAACGATGTCGAGCAAGAAAGTTCTCACCACGTGGCTAATCTTGATCTCCGCAATGTGCGTGTACGCGCCTATTGTTCGCGGGCAAATGTGGGGTAACCGGCATCCCGGTTTGGTGTCTCCTTTTGCCTACCCTGATCAATTCAACCCCGATTTCCAGTTCTTTGCACCGGCCGAAATCGATACGTTCGGCGGCTACCCCGACGCCAATATTGGCTGGTTCGCCAGTTACGAGCGTCTTTATTGGAACGTGACGCGCCCCGCCGCGCAGGCGCAAAGTTTCCAAGGCGATTTCACCTGGGGCAACCGATACGACATCGGCTTCATGACCGAAGACGAACATGGTTGGCTGTTTTCGTACACGCATCTCGACGGCCCCACGGTGGCCAGCATCAACCAAGCGAACATGGAAAGCGTGGAGTTGAACAAGACACTTCGCTACCAACTTCACAAAGGTGGTTTTCTCGAACCATTTTTCGGACTGCGTTTTATTAACTTCAAGGACTTCACCGCCAACACCGCCAACCTGAACGGCGCCGTGGAAAACAACATGCTGGGCGGCCAAGCCGGCCTGCGTTGGTTCAAGAAATCAGGGCGTTGGAATCTTTCGGCCCAAGCCGCGATCATTCCGATGGCCAACTTCCAGTTTTTCTCCACCACCAGCCGCGACGAATTCGTGATGGCCGGCGAAATTCGCGCCCAGGCCGCTTACGAAATCACGCGTGATATTTCGCTGAAAGTCAGTTGGAATTTCCAGGAGTACGGCATGGGCGTCGCCCGCCAAAACAATGTCAACGCCAACAGTGAAGACCTCACCATCACCGGCGTCGGCTTCGGCTTCGAATTCAATCGCTAAGCATCGAGCGGAAAATTAGTGTCGTAGCCATGCTCGCCAGAGCGTGGGATGGTTCACCGCTCACCCACCGTCTGGCGACGATGGCTACACAAATGCGACCGTTATTTCGCGAGCGGTGCTAAGCACCGTTCCATGGAGTTGCCGGTTATACTCCGCACGGTAAGGCTCGAAACCATTGCATCCTATTACGTTGCAAATGTCACGTTTTCAGCCGCTTGAGGTCTCATTCGATTTGGTTTTCGCGTCCTGACGCCAACCGATCGTTCTCCGCGGGCGACGCCAACCTCATGGCGTTGTGCAACCATCCGTTTCGGTTGCGGCCTGTCGCGCCCGTTTTGCTACTTGCGGCGGGATTGTTTTGCGTCCATCATCATGGCATGGTCTGGCGCGCGGCTTCCGCGAGTTATGTTTTTCAGTCCGCTGCGCCATAACCACGGTAATACTCGTCCACGTCATTTCATGAGTGCGCCTCCTATGAAAAATACATGCACGCTTCTGCTGGCATTGGCCGTTGTGGCGGGAGGGGGTTTGATTTCCGCCGCCGCGCCGCAATCGAACAAACAACCGGCAATTAAACAACCGGCAAACGATAACGCCGCCGTTGACACGACTCCCGTTCAAAACGCTGTTGCTCCCACTCAAAACGATGTTCGCGTTCAAAGCGGCCTGCTGGCGTTGTACGATTTTCAAGATTCCACCGGCAACGTCGTTCGTGATCGTTCCGGCGTGGGAGAGCCTCTCGATTTGCGGATTGTCGCACCCGCCAAGGTGCGCCGTACGGCGGGTGCATTGGAAGTTCGCGCCGGCGGCTTGATTCGTTCTCCAAAGCCGGCGGCGAAAATCATTAACGCGGTCCGACGTTCCGGTGCGATCACGATCGAAGCCTGGTTGCGGCCCGCCAATACGAAAACGAAGGGGCCGGGCAGAATCGTGACGTTGTCGGCCAGCGGCAGCGAACGCAATGTTACGCTGGGGCAGGAACGCAACCAGTATGACGTCCGACTGCGCACCACCAGCACCAGCACCAACGGTATTCCGTCGGTAAGTTCGCCGAAAAAAAGTCTGGCGGCCAAACGGGCGCATGTCGTGTACACGCGCGATCGCACCGGCCGGGCGAGAATTTATATTGATGGAAAACAGACCGTGGAAAAAACAGTTGCCGGCGCCACGCTGAACTGGAGCCGGGCGTATCACTTGGGGCTGGGCAACGAACTCTCGCAAGATCGTCCCTGGCAAGGAACGTTTTATTTGGTCGCCGTGTACGGACGCGATTTGCGTTCGCAAGAAGTGCTCCGAAATTTCCAAGCCGGGCCGCAGGTGGTCGCCCAGCGCGCATCCGTGGCGAAGGCCGTTTCACCGGCGCACCAGTTCTTTGAAACACAAGTGGCTCCGTTGCTGGCTAGGCATTGTTTGGAATGCCACAGTACGTCAGCCAAAAAAGGCGAGCTGGATTTATCCAGAAAATCGGAGGCGTTCGCCGGCGGTGAAAGCGGCCCCGCGATTGTGCCGGGAAAGGCGGAGGAAAGCCTGCTTTTTCAGTCGGTCGATTCCGATGAAATGCCGTTGGATCGCCCGGCCTTGTCCGACCAGGAAAAAGCCTTGCTGCGCCGTTGGCTCGACGACGGCGCCGATTGGTCGCTGCCCGTGATCGACGCCGCCGCCTTCAGGAAACAACGCGTGGCGAAGGGAAATTGGCTCCGCCGCCTGACCGTTTCCGAATACATCGCCACGGTTCGCAGCGCGGTTGGTGTTGATATTGCAAAAGAGGCGCGGGCCATTTTGCCGCCCGACATTCGCGCCGACGGCTTCAGCAACACGGCCTACAATCTGACGGTTGATCTTGAACATATCGAGGCCTACGCCGAACTGGCGCAGCGCATCGTCGATAAAATCAACGTTTCCGCTTTCGCGGCGAAGTATACGTCGAGCAAGAAAATCACTGACAAAAACATGCGGCCGCTGATCGCGAACATGGGGAAATGGATCCTCCGAGGACCGCTGGAAGAACACGAAGTCGCCACGTTTCGCGGCGTGTCGACCACGGTGGCGGCCGCCGGCGGCAACTTCGAGGAGGCGGTCCGATTTGTTCTTGAAGCGATGCTCCAGTCGCCGCGTTTTATTTACAGGATCGAAAACCAACGCGGCGATGGCCTGCCCTGGCCCGTCGGCGACTACGAACTGGCCTCTCGGCTGAGCTACATTTTGTGGGGCGGTCCGCCTGATGCGCAACTTATCAAGGCGGCCGATGCGGGCCGCCTTTACGAGCTAAAAGATGTCGAAAAACAAGTTCGTCGCATGCTCCAAGACCCCCGCGCCGTGGAACGTTCGATGCAGTTCATGTCGGAATGGTTGGACCTCAACCGCTTGCAGCATTTGGCGCCCAACGCCGCGCGTTTTCCCAGTTGGGATAAACGCCTCGCTGAAGATATGCGCACCGAAACCCTGGAGTTTTTCAAGGACGTCGCCTGGAAACAGAAGCGGCCTCTGGCCGATCTACTCAACGCCCAACTCACCTACGCCACGCCGCGTCTGGCAAAACATTATGGCCTCAAACCGCAAGCCGCCGGACTCGCGCGGTACGATCTTCACGGCACGCCCAGCCGCGGCGGGCTGCTCACGCAGGGAAGCGTTCTGACCGTCGGCGGCGACGAAGCCTCAATGGTCGCGCGCGGCCTGTTTATTCTCAAAGACATTTTACGCGGCTCCGTGGCCGACCCGCCCCCAGGGCTTGATACAACGCCGGTCCCCACGAGTCCTGGTTTAACGCAGCGCGGCATTGCGGAGGAGCGCATCGCGAACGGCTCCTGCGGCGGCTGCCATATTAAATTCGAGCCATTGGCGTTTGGGCTGGAAAAATTCGATGGCATCGGCGCCTTCCACGAACGCGATGAGCATGGCAACAAGCTCCGAGATGATGGTAAGATGCTGTTTCCCGGCGGTGGGGCGGCGGTCGGTTATCAAACCTCGGCCGAACTCATGAATTTATTGGCCGCCAGCGAGCAAGTTCAAAAGAGTTTGACCTGGAAAGTAACGCAGTTTTCACTGGGCCGCCCCTTGATTGAGGCGGACGCGCCCATTCTCGAAAAAATTTACCAGCAAGCTCAGCGAAACGGCGGCACGTACGCCAGTCTGATGACGGCCATCGTGATGAGCGATTTAGTGCAAAAAACGTCCACGGAAAAAGAGCAATGAAAAACATTCGTCTTGATCGACGCACGGCGCTCAAAGGCATGGGCGCCATAGCCATTGGGCTGCCGCTCTTGGAGGAGATGCAGGTTGCGGCGGCGGAGCAGGCAACCGCGCCGCCGGTGCGGGCGTTCAACGTGTTTTTCGGTTTGGGAATTCCCTCGCCGTTGCAAGCCGAAGGCTTTACCGATGTGCTGGAGCCGCTCAAGCCGCTGGCCAAAAAACTTCTCATCATGCGGAATGTTGACCAAGTTCGTTGTGACGCGCCGGGCATCAATGCGCATTACGACGGCGCTTCGGGCGCCTTCACCGCGGAGCCGCCCGATGGCGAAGCCCGTTCGGGCGGTCCGTCAATCGACCAAGTGGTTCGCAAGACGCATTACCCGCAAGGCTTGCCGCCTGGAATGGCGCCCACGATTGTCGCGGGCACTTTCTTTCGGCGCAGCCGCGTCGGCCGTTATGTTCACAGCTACAACCAAGACGGCTCCGTGGCGGCGGCCATGCAAGAGAGCCCCCGCCGCCTCTTCCAACGGGTTTTTGGAACGTATCAAGGCAAGGACGACGACGCCGCCGTTCGCCGCCGCGAATTGCGGCGCAGCGTGCTCGACACCGTTGTCGAGCAATACAAATTCTATACCGGCGCCAACTCCCCGCTGGGCGCGGCATCGCGAGCCCGCATTGCAGATCATCTTGATCGAGTGCGAGAGTATGAGCAGCGAGCCTATGCCATGCAAGGCCAAGATTCCCAAGCGCCAAGCGCGCCGGCGCGCTCGGAACTAGCCCATGGCGGCCGCGCCGACCCCGGCGGGGAGGGCATCGATATCACGCTGGAGGAGTTGACGTCGGAATGGCGATTGTTGGCCGATCTTTACGCGCTCGCGATCCAACTCGATCGGGTTCGCTTCGGCTCATTAACATTTCTGGCGGCGGGCGAGCGCATTCGCCTGACCGGCGAATACCAATACGAAGGCAAAACCCGCTTCGTCTTCGACGACGCCGCCCAACACAACGCCACCGGCTCCAAGGGATGCAGCCACGAGTGGTGGCATCAGTTCGCGATGAAAAAGAAAAACAAGGCCTTGCGTGCTCACGGGCACATGAAAATGCGCGAGATCGCCTATTTCCTCCAACGCCTCGACGACGCCGATTCCCAGGAGCCGAATGGAAAAACCATTCTGGAGAACTCCATGATCACGATTTCCACCGAATCGGGCGATGGCCGGCATGCGAATGTGCGGCGCGAACTTTCGGGCGTGTTTCACGCCATCAGCGGCGCCAACGGCCGTTTCAAAACGGGCCAAATTCTAGATGTCGGCGCCCAAGGGCTCGACGTTTACAACACGATGTTGGCCGCCATGGGCGTCGCCCAGCAACTTGGTCCGGCCGAGACGCCCAGGAAATCGGTCGAGGCAATTCTCGCTTAGTCTTATATTGCACAGCGCAGGTTCGTCTGGGGTTTCAGTTGCTGATGTTATGAGATGAATCGTGTGGCGCCGGTCGTTTTTTTTGTTTTTGGACGTGATCGCGTGGGGGAACGACGAGAAATCGCTTTTGTCGTGGAAGGCTTTCCGG
>JAJRWU010000167.1 GCA_024276655.1 Planctomycetota bacterium | reverse complement strand
CGTTTTTCGCATTTAGGCCAAAAGCAAGGGACTTTGATTCAATTGCGGTGCATTCCTGGCGCAATCCGGCCGCAGTGCTCGTTCTAGCGACTAGCTTATCCTCCAGACAAGAAACTCAACGTCCAACTGGGGCAAAACAAACGGACTTCGCATGTTCGGTGATTCGCTTTGAAAGCGTTGTTCCATCGTAGGCTTCAACACCGAACCCGCCTTTCCTTGCCCCTTCGGGAATCGCCTTGCCAACATAGATGGGGCACTTGAACCGGCCGTCCCGATTCAATGCCGTAATGCGTTCATAGGGCGGATGCGAACCGATGTAGTAGATTGCATAGACACCCGCCCCAATAAACTTTTCTTCCGGGGGAAGCGGCCCAACGGGCCTTTCAAGAATCGCATCGGCTACGCTTACGCCAAGGTTGCGTTTGTCCAACGGATTGTATGGCTCATTCTTCTTCACGTTGCCCGCTCCAACGTTGCCTTGATGCTATCGGCAACCGCCTTGGCGACGTTGACCGCAACCGCGTTCCCAAGTTGCCGCATGGATTCCGTCCAAGACCCCATGAAGACGAAGTCATCGGGGAAGGATTGAAGGCGAGCACTTTCGCGGACCGTGAAGTAACGGACCTTGCCGTTGGGATGTAGCAACATGTTTTCCCCGCCGGGAACGCCATGGTCCCCCGCCTTCAACGTCTTCGCGGGTTCGTCCATCGGGCTTCCCGTATGTCCAGCGTATGATCGGGCGCCGGAGTTGTGCTTGTGGTTCGGAACCGAATTGGTCCGCTTCGGGTCCGGCAAGTCCGCTATTGCATCGCGAACGGTAAGCCATGGCTTGGATGGAGAAAGTGAAGCCCCGTTGGCCAAAGCTTCGACGCGGCGGCGAACGCCATCCGCCATCAATGGGCGAGAACGCGTTGCGATTTTATGCCGGTCCCAATAATCGCCGCTAACCCATTGATCATATAGCAAGGCGTCCCGCGAATGCGTTGGTTCAGGAAAAGACCAATTGGCGGCAATGTCGCCCCGGAATGCGACGATGAAAACCCTCTCGCGTTTTTGGGCAATGCCGAAGTCCGCCGCGTTCAACTTCCGAAAGACAACTTGATAGTGAAGCCCCTTCGGTCCCCGCCCCTTGGTATGGAACCGTTCAAGCCTTGCCAAGTGGTCCGTCCATTCTTCGTTCGCCTTGGGCGTGATTTCCGGATAGGTGATTTGAAGCAAGATATGTTCAAGGAATCTCGCGAAGGCGGGTCGAAGGAGTCCCTTGACGTTTTCGATCAAGACTACCTTTGGTTGGGTGTCGCGAAGTGCCCGAATGGCATCCGGAAAAAGGTTTCGCTTGTCTTTCTGGCCGCGATGCTTGCCACCTATTGAAAACGGTTGGCATGGCGGTCCGCCAGCAAGCAAGTCTGGGGAATCAAAGCTTGTGAAATCAACTTCGCGAACGTCCCCCGGATAAAGCGGCCAATTAATTACCCCGCGTCGATTGTTTTCCCGGATGGTGTCGCATGCGTTGCGGTTCCATTCCAAGACACCATCGTGTTCAAACCCCGCTTGGGTTGTGCCAAGTGCAAGTCCACCGGCGCCGGCAAATAGTTCAATTGCTTTCATCATCAAGAAACCCCGCTATCCGTGCTTTCAATGTTTCAATGTCCTTGGTTTCGCATTCCCAAATGACAAGGTAGGTCCATCTCATGCGGGAAAGTTTGATTTTGTTTCGCGTATCCCGCTTCTTGTTTGACTCCAACTTGGGCTTCCAGAAGTCAACCCGCGATTTGGGCATGCGGTTATTCGGGCAACCGTTGTGAAGATGCCAAAAGCAACCATGGACGAAGATGACCTTCCGCCGGGAGCGGAAAACCAAATCGGGCTTGCCGGGAAGATCGGAACAACAAAGGCGGTAGCGGTAACCCAAGCGATGTGCAAGACGACGAACAACCAATTCGGGTTTCGTGTCACGTCCCCGAATCAAACCCATTCGTTCGCTACGTTGTTCCTTTGTAAGCGTGTCAGCCATTCCGTTTTGTCCAATCCCGGTCCAGGACCATCCTTGGGCAAACTGGGTTTGAACCAACGACTTCCGCATCCCGGCCGTAATATTCCACCAAGTTGAGCCGCGCCCTGATTTTTTTTGGCTAGTTTGCGTTATCATAGCCAACTCGAGGGGAACCACAAGTATTGCTGACCGATGACGCCGCGAATACGTCGGTTCGCCACTTCAAGTGTTGCCGCGTGAAATTATTCTTGAGAACAACGGAAACCCTCGAAATACCCGCGCCGTCAACAACGGTTTCGGCGGGCGTTTGCGTTGCGCAATCCTCGAACCGCCAGTTCGGCGCGAATGGCGGGGTCTTCCAACAGGCGCCGAAAGGCGGCCACCGCCGGCCGATTCCAACGCGAGCGCGGCGCGACGAAGTCGTACTGCTCCTCGGTCAAGGGGATAAAACCGAGTTGGGAACGTTCCGCCACCGACTGAATCGCGACGCCCCAATCGGCTCGCGATTGCACAATGGCGGCCGCCACCGCGTTGTGGCTGCGGGGCTGCACCGAATAGCCGGGCGGTTGGGCGCCGGCCAAGAGCCGGTCGATCACGATCCGCGTGCCGCTGCCAGGATTGCGATTGATCATCATGCAGTTGTCGGTCTGCGCCAAACGGCGCACGATCTGTTCGGGTTTTTCATTTTTGGCCGCGAAGCGAGCATCGTCGGCCCGGTGCAACAGGCCCTGCAAACGGCGATAGCCAGGAATCAGCTTCAATTCCGGCGTGAGAAAGGGCTGGTTGTACGTTTGTGTTTCGGGGTCGAAAAGGTGCAAGCCCGCGATATCGCATTCGCCGCGCCGCGCCGCCTCCAAACCCGCCGACGACCCAACCGCCAACAGCTTACTGCGAAAGCCTTGCAATTGTAGATGACTAAGGAGAATGTCGAGCCCCACGCAATGGCTGCCGATCACGACCAGGTCGGCCAGTTGCAAGGCGCCGCCAATCAATTGGACGTCGACCATCTCGCCGGCTTCGATGATTTCTCGATGCCGGTCGATCACGATAAAACCATCGGCCCGACTAAACGCCGTCACGGAGCCTGAACTCTTGCCCATGGGAAACGCCGCCAGTTTTTTCGGCGCTTCGGGCGTTGCTGCTGGAGCGTCGTTCGTGTTTGGATCTGACGCCTCCACCAAGCCCACCAACAAATGCTCCCGCCGTCCAATTTCAGAGTTGGCCTTGACGGCCAATTGGGCGCGCGCCGTCTGCCGGCTTTCAGCCATCAGGCCGGCATAATGTCGGAGCACCGGCGCCACGAATTCGTGGAACGTGAACACGGCCGACGTGGGAAAGCCGGGCAGAACGACCACCGGTTTTTCTCCCACCACCGCTAGGCAAATCGGCTTGCCGGGTTTCAACGCCACGCCATGCACCACCACGCCGGGAACGCCCAATCGCTCGACCACCTGCTGGCAAAGGTCGCCGGGCCCCTTACTGGTTCCGCCGGAGAGCAGCACGATATCGGCCGCCTCCAGGGCTGCGCGCACGCCGCGTTCGATTTCCGCTTCATCATCGCGGACGATGCCCATTGCGAGCGGTTGGCCGCCAATTTCCGTAACCGCATCGGCCAGAATGCGGGCGTTGGAGTCGAACACGAAACCTGGCCGCATCGGCTGGTCGGGGGGAATCACTTCGTCGCCGGTGGAAAAAATGGCCACTTTCGGCCGCCGCCAAACGTACACCTGATGTTGGCCAATCGCGGCCAGTGCGCCCGTTTCCCGGCTGGTGAGTCGCTCGCCGCGCCGCAACAACGCTTCGCCCGCCGCGATATCGGAACCGGCGTACGCCACGCCGCGCCCTGGGGCGACCGGTTTCCGCACTAAGACGAATCCTGCTTCGACTTCGGCGTGCTCGACCATCACGATGGCGTCGGCGCCGCGCGGCAGCATGGCGCCAGTGGCAATGGAAATCGCGGCTGAATCTGCGGCGCCGCCCACTTCGCTGTTCGGCTGCATTCCGGTGGTGATCACTTCGGCCGCCAGTTTCAACTTTACAGGATGCTCTTCGTCGGCGCCGTACGTGTCGGCCGCCAGCACGGCGAAACCATCGAGATTCGAGCGATCAAACGAAGGCGCGTCGACGGCCGCTTCGACATCGCGCGCGAGGGTGCGTCCTAGCGCATCGGCCAAGGCGATGCATTCCTCGCCCAGCGGCGCTAGCTGCAAGTGCTGGTGAAACCGGCGCTGGGCGGCGTCGCGATCGATGACATCGAGAAATTGTTCTTGTTTCATGCTTGGTTGCTTCGTGTTCCCTCAGGCGTCGGGGAGGAATCAGATTCAGATATCGTAAAGGAATACGTGAACCTGCGAGCCGGGCGCGAGGCCTTCGGAATCTTCAGACGTTATGACAAATCCGTCGGCGCGCGTGGTGGAGGTCAACACCGAAGCGCCGCCGATTGCCATCGGCTCCACAAGCCCCTCGGCCACGCGCACACGTACGCAATCGACGCGCCCCACCTGGGAAACCAACTTCCGGCCCAACGGCAAACGCACGCTACGATAGGGCCATTGGTTCGAACCGCCGCTCTGCCGCCGTACGGCGCGGCCGGCAAAAAAATCGTACGCGAACAAACACGAAACCGGGTTGCCGGGCAGTAAAAACACCAACCGCTGGCCGATTTTTCCCATACCGGTCGGACTACTCGGCCGCATGGCCACTCCATGAAACGCGATCTCACCCAACTGCGCCAGCACCGACGGCGCGTGGTCTTCCTCACCCACGCTCGATCCGCCTGAAACGATCACGATATCGGCGTCTGATTGCAACGCCGCGGCAATCGCTTGGGGATCGTCGGGCGTGACGCCATCGCCCAACAACAAGCCGCCATCGCGCGCCACAAGAGCGCGCAGCATCGGTCCATTGGCGTCGCGGATTTGAAACGGCCGCAACTTCGCGTGGGCCGGCGCCACTTCATTTCCCGTCACCACGATCCTCACGCGCGGCCGCCGCACGAGCGGAATGTTTTCCATGCCCAGCGACGCCAGCAGGCCCAAATCTTGCGGCCGCAGACGCCTCCCCTGCCGCAACACACGGCGCCCGGTTTGCACATCTTCACCCTTGGCGCCGACATGCTTTCCCGTTGGGAGTGCGCCCGAGATGCGCACCGCGGCGCCATCGAATTCGACTATTTCGACGGGCGCCACGGCATCGGCGCCTTCGGGCAACGGCGCGCCAGTCATGATTTTCACGGCTTGCCCGGCCGCCATGGTTCCGGTAAACGGCCGCCCCGGCCACGATTCTCCACAAACTTTCAGTTTGAGTGGGTCGTAGGCGGAGGCGCCCCAGGTGTCGGCGGCGCGGACAGCGAAGCCATCCATCATGGCGCGGGGGAAACTGGGAACATCGCAGCGGCTGACGATGTCGTCCGATAGCGTGCGTCCTGCTGCGTCGTGGAGCGGGGTCGGTTCCGTTTCCAGAGGGCTTGTCTGGGCGTCGAGCCAATGCCAGATTTCTTCAACGGCGGCCCGCTCGGCAAAGCCGCGCATGCGCACATCGCGAACCGGGAAAGATGATTTTTCATAACCTGCATTCATGGCGCGTCCTCCGCCACCATGATACGGAATAGTTCTGAAATAAGTTACCGGTTGTGATTCAGAAAAGCCCGGCATTTTGAAAATGCCGGGCTTTTACTTCGGCAGGTAAATTCAGGGCTGTTCTCAAGGACGTTTGCCGAGATGCTCTAGGCGTCGTTCGGCGCGGCGGCATGATTGGCGTCGGGTTGGCCAAACGCGAGTCGCAGCGCCGCCTGGGCGCCGATCGCCAAATTATCATTGGGAGCAGCGGTTGGTTGGACCGACACGTCGGCGTCGCGGGAGAGGGCCAATAGATCGTTGACCAACTCTTGAATGCGAGAGGCGCCGCCGACGATGCTAGGCGCCATTTCACGTCGAGACGCTTGAAGTTGTTCATACAAAACGGCGCTGTTCCGCTGCAGCGCTTCAGCGACAGCCAACACTTGAGGCCGAACGTCGTTTGTTTGCAGCGACTCAGAGCGCGACTCGGAGTTATTGCGGCCCAGCGCCGCGACCAACGCGTTGCTGAAACAACGCATCAGACTCCCCCTCGAAATCACGCCGGTGGGGCGATCATCCTGTACAATCACCACGCTGCTGATCGCGGTGCGGCAAAGAAACTCGTAAATCGTGAGCGCGGGCGTCGATTCCTGGAAGCGAACCACGTTCTCTTTCATGACATCGGCAACCTTATGCTTCCACCATTCACGGCGCAGTAGAACCGTCATGATTTCCTTATCCGACATCACGCCGACAAGATAACCCTCGTCATCGACAACCGGCGCCGATCCAATTCGCAGCCGGAGGAAGTAGTCGACCACGTGTTCGACGGTGTCGCCTTGTTGCACGCCCGCGACGATGGTCGTCATGACATCGGCCGCGGTGAGGTCGTCGAGCAACTCGCCATGCAAGGAACCGGTGCTGTTCATGGCCAGGGCATTGGACATCGACTGAAAGCCGATCACGCGATCACGTCCCGCCCGTTTGGCGATCAGCAGCGCTTGATCGGCCAAATCAACGAGTTGGTCGGGCGTGGAAATGTCTTCGAGTCTCTGCGCGGCTCCAAAGCTCGCGGAAACATGCAACGTATTCCCACTCACCTTGATAACGGTTTGCGCCAGTTTTTTCCGAATACGTTCGGCCCACTCCACCGCTTGGCATTCGTCGGCTCCGCTAAGAATGGCGCAGAACTCCTCGCCGCCATAGCGACCGATAATGTCGCCGGAGCGGGTGTAGGAATTCAGAACTCCAGCCACGGTGCGAAGCACTTCATCGCCGGCGGGGTGCCCGTGGGTGTCGTTGATCTGTTTGAAGAAGTCGAGATCGATCATCACGCACGAAATCGGAAAGTGATGACGTTCCGATCGTTCAAACTCGGCGTCCAAACGTTCGAAGATCGTGCGCTGCGTGACCAGCCCGGTGAGCGAGTCGGTTTTGGCGAGCAAGGTGAGTCGGTCTTCGAGCGCCAGTACGCGCTCGCCGGATTTCAGCCTCGCAATCAGCTCCACTTTGTTGACGGGCTTATTGAGAAAATCGTCGGCGCCGGCTTGTAAGCCACTCACAATGTCGGACGATTGGCTGCGAGCTGTCAGTAAAATGGTGTAAACGTAGTGTGGCAAATCCTGTTTTCGCAGCCATTTGCAAAACTCGACGCCGTCCAGCCCTGGCATCTCCCAGTCGGTCAAAATAAGCTGCGGGCAATCTTCCCGCACTTTCGCCTGTGCTTCATAACCGTCTGAGGCGACGCGAACTTCGTAACCGGCCCTCTCCACCCAGCGTTGCAGCATCAACTGCATGGCGCGGTCGTCGTCGACGACTAGCACTTTTCGGAGTTCAGAGGACTCAGGCATTCGGATAACTTCGACGATTACCAAGGGGAAACTACAAATATTGCAGACTCAAGCCAGTCAAATATAGATCACCCTTTATGCGCAGGCGACCTGCATATATGCGCGAAGTTTGGCCTCCCCCCGCCGCATGGTCGTTAGAATCGGCATAAACCGCCCTCGGCCGCGGGTGGCTCGGTTGAGCGTTTACGTAGTTTTCTTTAGAATTCGGTGCTTATTGAAACAGGGGCCCACAACGGCCCGCAACCAATTGATACCTCAAGCGGCCGAATAGGCGGCGTTCGCAATAACATGCCGTTGTGCCATGTTTTGCGGAGAAGAGGTCTGTTCATTCATTTCGTGGGGAGTATTCGATTCATGGAACGGTCGCTCATTTTGCTCAAACCTGATTGCGTCCAACGACGTCTGATGGGAAGGATTGTCAGCCGGTTTGAAGATAAGGCGATCAACATTATCGCCATGAAAATGCTCCAAGTGACTCCAGAGTTGACCAAACAACACTACGCCGAACATGTGGAAAAACCGTTTTACCCGGCGTTGGAGTCGTTCATCACCGGCGCGCCGGTCGTGGCGATGGTTCTGGAAGGCCTGGAGGTGATTCGCGTGGTGCGCGAGATGCTCGGCGCCACTAATGGTTTGAATGCTGCGGCGGGCACCATTCGCGGAGAGATGAGCAGTAGTCGGCAGATGAATCTGGTGCATGCCTCCGATGGCCCCGAAGCGGCGGCCAGGGAAATCAGCCTGTATTTTCGCGACGAAGAAATTTGCAGCTACACGCCGGAACTCCAACGCTGGCTCAAAGCCGACGACGAATAAGAACCATTTCCAGAACGCTTGCAATACGACGCCTACAGGGAACGCGGTTTTCGGCGTTTCTCGACAGGCGGTTCTAACGGCGGCGGCTTGAGAGCAGGCGGTTCAAGGGCCGGCTGCCGCTGAGTCTCTTCAATAGGTTGGTGTTCTTTTTTCGTCGGACGGCGAAATTCGTACGAGCGGCGATAGTCGTACGGGGCGTAGGTCGGGAACGACTCCCAAAGATTCTCGCCCGTTTGCACCTGCCGTTGGTCGATAGGTTGGCGAAGGTCGGCGCCGATCGGGCTTCGATAACCCCAAATATCGCCGGGAACATAATGCCAAGGCGCGAAGACGCGGCGCCGCGCGCGAGGACCGAACGCATACCACGATTCAAGCGTCGGCGGGTGCGAGAAGCGGAACGTTCCGTCGATAGCCGAAGGCAGCCCGGCGCGATAGCGCATGTCTTGGTTGCGACCCACTTGCCTCCGAATAGCGCCTCGCCCGGCGGCCTTACTGCGGGAGTACGCCTCTGCTCCTGCTTTGAGGCCATCGAACGGTTCCGCCGAAAACACGGCGCCGCAGCCCAAATGAAGAATACTGAAACACAACAGACCGCCGGCGATTCTTTGCACACACGACATCGTTGCACCTCGCGCGATTTGGAACTGCGATAGGACGTCAAAAAAACGGGAGACGCGTTTTAGCGCCTCTCAAAAGAAGCCTCGCCGCACCGTTAAGGACCGCTCGATAAATAACTGCCGCATTTGTGTAGCCATCGTCTTTGTGTAGCCATCGTCGCCAGACGGTGGGTGAGCGGTGAACCATCCTACGCTCTGGCGAGCATGGCTACGACACTAATTTTCCGCTCGATGCTAAACGAGCCATTGCCAGCCGCGTAAAGTAATGTGCTTGCTTTGCGAATACTTACGGCACACGGGTGAGAGGATTCGAAACCCCACCGACCACCAGAGGCCGCTGGCCCCCAACAACGTGGCCCCCAACAACGCCAGTCACACGCATTTTAGCCCTTATTTCTCGGGCAACAATGGCGAAGGCCCCTAAACACCGGACTTTTCCGCTGAACGACGTGGAGCGAATTATTCCGCGAGTGTCTATCGCAGGAACGAGACCGTCGAGATAAATTCCGAATCGCGAACCGAGGCGCCCGTGATTGGAATCGAGGCGGCGAATCCTAGTTGCATTCTGGAGCGAAGAAGAACTTGGACGCCTCCGGTCAGATCGACAACGTTGCGGTCTTCTTCGTACACATAGAGGGCCGAGTTGTTGCCGCCCAGCGGCCCAAAAATCGAGGCGCTGGAGTTGGTCGGAATTCCGTAGGCGCCCTCCACCGTGGCGTCGCCCAATACATGATGCCCCAGCAATTCGACCTGCGGAACAACGCCCACGACAAACGGCCGGTCGCGGCGCCGGTTGGCGTTGTTATACCGGTACAACCAATAGCCAAACGAAACCGCCCAATCGGCGGCGGTGGTGTAGCTTCCGTCGGTCGGCAACGAGGCTTGCACGCCCCACTGCATGAAAAGATCGCTCGATAAACTCCGGTAACCGAGCATCCCCGGATAAAATCGCGTGGTCCGCTCCGAAACGGAAAACTCTTTTTGGCCGGTTTCGGGTTGTATGGCGAGCACGGCCGAAGTGGTGGATAGGTCGTCGCGAAAGAGTACGTATTTCAAAGTGATTTGAGGATTATCGAAGTCGTCGGGCGTGGCGCTGTAACTAGACGCCGTGTGATATTGGCCCTGAAAGGTGAGGCTGAAATCGTCCGAGAGGGCGACCTCCAACCCGTACCGATAAAGCGACTCCGAATTGCGTTGCGTGATTTCGCTATTCGGCTGGCCATCGGCGGTCAGCAGGGTGTCGAGCAACTGGCGCCCACTCAACGACGACGACGACAGCGGGACATTACCGCTGGAGAAACCGGCGTCGAGCGTGATCGTGACGGGCGTCGGCGTATTGGGCGGCAGGGCGAAGTCGAACGTCACCTGACGGTGGCCCGCGTTATCGACGACGAGCGTCTGATTCGAGGTGTTGTTCACCGTGTTGGTGAAAACGGTGGCTCCGTTGTCGGTCGGCATGATCGACCGATTGAATCCCTCCAACGCCTGAAACCCGCCCCAAGCCCGCGTGGTGGGAATGGCGCTCATGTGGTCGAAAATATTGAGCCGGTTGGCGAAGTCGCCGCGCCCCAACATGGGCGTGTTCGCTCCCTGACCCACCGACGCCAAAGACATACCCTCGTTTCGTGGAATTACGACGAAGTCGTCCGTGTTGCTGTTCGGCTCACGTTCGGTGTCGTTGCGGAGGTCGTCGGGGATGCCCGGCAGTGTAGCGCCATTGCTTTGAGCGCTGTTGCTTTGAGTTGGGTCGCCTTGCGATTGGGCGTTGGAGTCGGCGGGGGGCGTCGGCAACGGCGTGAGCGGACCCATTTCAGGTGTGAATTGCGAGCATCTGCAATGTTGGGGCGCGCGCCGGCAACTCCGGCAACGCAGCGCCCGATAGCCGACTGCTTGCACGGGAACCAGCCGGTATCCCGCCGGGGCAACAGGAGATGGCGCCGCCAGCGCAGAAGCATTTTGAGCCGCGGCGGGCCCTGTAACGCCAAAAATGCAAACTCCCACACAGGCCAGGGTTGCCGCCACAAGAGTCGGTTTCAGATTCATAAATCGTGGCCTTATTGAGCGGCAAAGGCCGCCAACCAACACAAGCTATACCGCACTTGGTTGAAAATGTCGCATTTTTCGTTTAACGGCAAGCCGAAGGCGGCTGTGTTTTGAGCCCACGCGTTCGGGCAGAACAGAAAACGTAGTCGCCTTCGGCTTGCCGTTAAACGAGCCATTGCCAGCCGCG
>JAJRWU010000166.1 GCA_024276655.1 Planctomycetota bacterium | reverse complement strand
TGGACAACACTTCAGCAGAGACAGTCATGTGGATTCGCCCGGAGAAAGAAGGGAGCAATGCGCGGTAAGAAATCGTTTACTAGTGTCTGTGCGACAGTGATTTTCGGAGGATCTTGAACCGGGTATATCGCCCGCACGGGAAAAGTCACACCCAAGGAACAGTCGCGAATTTATACTTCAGGCGGCTGAAAATACGACATTTGCACTAGGCGTTGTCCATATCGTTGGGCAGCGGACTCACGCCCTCAAATTGGCAAACATGCCTGGCAAACATTAAAATCCCGGCATTTTGAAAATGCCGGGATTTTTTGACCGACAGTCGGTAACTTATTTCGGAACAGGTCCTTATCCCAATGTCCTTATCCCAATGACTGTCGCCAAGCTTCTGGCTTGGCGGGAATACCTGCGGGCGGCAAAAATTCCACATGAAAAGCGTTGACAAGTGGTGTGGGCCGCATTATGCTCGGAGTCAAGTAGCAAGATTCAGGGAAGGTGTTCTTTTTCCTGGAAAGACAGCGACTGGTTTTGTATGGAATCGTCGGCGTTTGTCCTGGGAAATTTTCGTCCTGCAAACGTATTGCCTTCCCGGAAAAAACGCTATCCTAAAGTAAAGCCCCGCCCCGCAAACCGAGGCGGCCCGCCAAAGTTCAATGCTCCGCCGCATTTGGCTGAAACCCAATGTGGCTGAGAGACCGGCCGTTGATTCGGCCTCCCCGCCTAAACTAAATTTTGTCCGCTTCGTTCTCTGTCGCTGAATAAGTAATGGCTGAAGCGTCGGCCTCCCCGTTGTTTTTTGCGGGAGAGTTCCGTTTTAGCCGTTTGGAATTTGAAGGCGACTCGATGCCTGTTGATGGAGAAGCTTCTAATGAATTGTCGTGGAAATCGTGTTGGTCGTCGTGAGTTCCTCACCGTTGGCGCCGTGGGGGGATTGAGCTTGGCTCAGTTGCTTCAGGCGGAGAAAGCCCAAGCGGCCCAAAAAAACTATGACTTCGTTGAGGCGAAAGCCAAAAGCGTGATTCATATCTTCCTGCCCGGCGGCATGGCGCATCAGGAATCTTGGGATCCCAAGCCGTACGCCCCGATCGAATATCGGGGTGAAATGGGGTCGATCAAAACGAATACCGGCGAGGTGATCAGTCAGACATTGCCGAACTTGGCGAAGTTGGCCGATAAGTACGCCCTTATTCGCTCCATGACACACAACGAAGCGGCCCACGAACGTGGAACGCACAACATGTTCACCGGCTATCGTCCCAGCCCAGCGCTCATTTTCCCCAGTATGGGAAGCGTGGTGAGCCACGAGTATGGACCGCGAAACAACTTGCCGCCTTACGTTTGTATTCCGAACAAACCCAATGAGTACGCCGGCAACGGGTACCTGAGTTCTTCGTTTGCTCCGTTCAGCCTCGGCTCCGACCCTGCCTCAAAAGGTTTTCGCGTCCGGGATTTGAACTTGCCCAAAGGCGTGGACGAAGCCCGTTTCGGCCGCCGCCGCTCCGCTTTGGAAGCTGTGAACGAATACTTCGTCAATCGCGACAAATCGGATAACGTCGGCGCGATGAACACGTTCTACGAGCGGGCCTACAGCTTGGTCAGTTCCAAGGACGCTCGCGAAGCCTTCAACATTGAAGCCGAAGATCCTAAACTTCGCGATGAGTACGGCCGCAACACGGCCGGCCAACGTTTGTTAATGGCCCGCCGTTTGGCGACCGCCGGCGTTCGTTTGATCTCTCTGACCTATGGCGGTTGGGATATGCACAGCGGCGTCACCGCCAATATGAAGCGGCAAATGCCCGCCCTGGATCAGGCCCTGGCCGCCATGATCAGAGACCTGGATCGCACCGGCTTGCTCGACGAAACCCTGATCATGGTTTCCAGTGAGTTTGGCCGTACGCCCAAAATCAACCGCACCGCCGGACGCGACCACTGGCCCAAGGTGTTCAGCGTGTTCCTGGCCGGCGGCGGCATCAAGGGCGGATCGATCTACGGCGCCTCGAACGCGACCGCCTCCGAACCGGAAGATAGCCCGGTGCTTCCGGCCGACTTGGCAACCACGGTTTATCGCCAGATGGGCATCGTGGCCGACAAGGAATTGATGGCGCCCGGCGACCGACCGATTGAAATCGTGAAGGGTGGTAAACTGCTCCGCCCGTTGATGTCTTAATTGTTGTTGATGGCCTAACCGCCGCCTGCTGGATTTGTCTTGCTGTTTGTTTCAGGGGCCGTTTGCTTCAGAGTCTTAGGTGAAAACCGATGAATAAAGCGAAGTTCGTGGCGTTGGCGTTGTTGATGGGTTCGGCGGCGTCAGTCGTTTCGGCGGCCCAACCGGTGTTCACCAATTTACAGCCATGGGGTTTCCAGCGGGGAACCGAAGTGGAGGTGATTGTCAGCGGGGCTCGTTTGTCGGACGCCCAAGAACTGATGTTCTACTCGCCCGGCGTGACCTGCACCAAGCTGGAAGTGGTGAAAGACAATCAGGTCAAGGTCCAACTGAAACTGGCCGACGATTGCCGCCTCGGCATTCACGCCTTGCGTATTCGCACGGCTTCGGGCGTGAGCGACTTAAAAACATTTTCGGTCGGCGCCTTGCCAGTGGTGGCGGAAAAAGAGCCGAACAGTGAATTCGACGCGCCGCAAGAAATCGAAATGGGCTGCACCGTCAACGGCGTCGTGCAAAATGAAGACGTCGACTACTACGTCGTCACCGCCAAGAAGGGCGACCGCATCACCGCCGAATTGGAAGGCTTGCGTATGGGGCGCACCTTTTTCGACCCCTACTTGGCGATATTAAACGAATCGCGTTTCGAAGTGGCTCGTAGCGATGATGTCGCTCTGCTATGGCAAGATTGCCTCTGTAGTTTGATCGCGCCCGAAGACGGGAAGTACATCGTTCAGGTTCGTGAATCGTCGTTCGGCGGCAACGGAAATTGCGTGTATCGATTGCATGTGGGGCATTTCCCGCGTCCTACCGCCGTATTTCCCGCCGGCGGCAAGCCGGGTGAAAAAATTCAGTTGACATGGCTTGGCGACGCCGCCGGGCCTCGTCAGGAAGAGATCACCCTACCGGCTGACGCTCACGGTGAATATGAACTCATCGCCAAAGATGAACAGGGCGTCGCGCCGACGCCGAACGTGGTTCGCGTGGTCGATTTGGCCAGCGTTTTAGAGGCCGAACCGAACGACGATCGCGCTGCGGCAACCGCCTTCGCCGCGCCGGGCGCCGTGAACGGCGTGATCGAAAAAGCCGGCGATATCGATCACTTCAAGTTCCCGGCGAAAAAGAACCAGCAGTTCGATATTCGTGTTTACGCTCGCAAGCCGTTGCGTTCTCCGCTGGACTCGGTGATGAACGTGTATCGGGCCAATGGCGGTCGCGTGGGCGGCAACGATGATAGCGGCGGGCCCGACAGCTACCTGCGTTTCAAGGCCCCCGAAGACGGTGAATTCACAATCGCGATCAACGATCACCTCGGTGCCGGCGGCGAAAATTACGCCTATCGGATCGAAGTCACGACGATCAAGCCGCAACTCACAATGGGCCTTTCGGAGAAGCGGCGGTATATCGCCACGACGATGGCCGTCCCGCAAGGCAATCGGGCGGCCTTGCTGGTAACCGCCAGCCGCGCCAACTTCGGTGGAGAACTCACCACCGACATTAAAAACCTTCCCGCCGGCATGGCTTTCGAGACGGTCAATATGCGGTCCAACAGAACCTATGTTCCGGTGCTGTTTTCAGCCGCCGCCGACGCCCCCGTGGCCGGAGCGTTGGCCGATATCGTAGGCAAACCGGTCGATGAAAAAATTCAAGTGGAAGGCCACTTGAACCAACGCACCCTGTTGGTGCGCGGCCGGAACAACCGCGATGTCTGGGGACACGACGCACACCGCATGGCGGTGGTGGTGAGCGAAAAAGCTCCCTTCTCGATTGAAATCGTGCAACCGAAGGCGCCGCTGGTTCGCAACGGTTCGATGTCGTTGAAGATTGTCGCGCACCGCGAAGAAGGCTTCACCGCCGCGATTGCCGTGCGTTTGCTTTACAACCCGCCGGGCGTTTCTTCTTCCGGGTCGATTTCGATTCCCGCCGGTAAGAATGAAGCCCTGATTCCGATCACCGCTAACAGCGGGGCGGAAATCCGCACGTGGAAAATCGTGGTCACGGGCACATCTCGGGTGGGCAACGCGAGTGTTGAAATCGCCACGCAATTGGCCGATTTGGTCGTGGCCGACCGGTTCTTCGATTTTGCCTTTGAGGCGGCGGCCTCTGAGTTGGGGCAAGATACCGAAGTGGTCGTGAAAGTGACTCAAAAGCAAGCCTTTGAAGGTGCCGCTCAGGTGGAGTTGGTCGGGTTGCCGGCGGGTGTTTCAACGTCGCCGATGGAATTCAATAAGGATTCCTCGGAAATCGTGTTTGCCGTGAAGGTGGCGAAAAACGCTCGGGTCGGCAAGCATAAAACACTGGCCTGCAGGGCGACCATTACGCAGAGTGGCGAGCCGGTGTTGCATACCCTTGGCGGCGGCGAACTTCGTATCGATAAGCCGTTGCCGGTCAAGGTCGCGGCGAAGCCGAAACCGGTGGCCAAGGCGGCGCCGAAACCGGCGGTGAAGGTCGTGAAGCGTTTGAGCCGACTGGAGCAGTTGCGACTGCAACGCAAGCAGGCTGCGGCGGCGGGCGGCGGTCAATAAAGGCTGCGAAGAGAGTGGTTGTTCGGCGGCGATGTTGTTCGGCGGCGATGAGCTATCTCATTGAAGATGGAAAAAAGGAGTTCGTTGTGAATTATTACAGTCGCGTTTTGGCGGGTGCGTTGTCGGTGTTTGGTTGCTTGGCGTGGGGTGGCTTGGACGCGCGAGCGGCGGAGCAGCCGAAAATCAGCGCGTTGAACGTCTATCCTCCCACGATTCAACTCGATTCCAAAACCGACATCCAAAGGATCGTCGTCACCGCAACCCGTGAAGACGGCGTCACGCTCGATGTCACGAAGCAAGCGGCGGTGAGCCTCAGCGCCGACTGCGTGCGAGTAGAAAACTCCACGTTGTTTCCGGTTTCGGACGGCCAGGCGCAACTTGAAGTTACCTACGAAGGGCTCAAAGTGAATGCGCCCGTGGTGGTGAAAAACGCCGATGTCACGCCGGCAATCAATTTCAACCAAGACCTAATGCCCGTGTTCCTCCGCACCGGTTGCAACACCGGAAGTTGCCACGGCGCGGCCCGCGGCAAGGACGGCTTTCGCCTATCGATTTTCGGTTTTGATCCCGCCGGCGACTACCAACGCATCACTCGCGAGCTCGGCGCCCGGCGAATCAATCTGGCGGTTCCCGGAGAGAGTTTGCTGGTGGAAAAGTCGGTCGGCGCGGTGCCGCACACCGGCGGCAAACGTTTTGATTACGACAGCGAAGCCAACCATATTTTTCTCAGTTGGCTGGAGGCCGGCGCGCCGGCGGCGCCCGCCGATACGCCCACCGTGGATCGCGTGGAGTTGTTTCCGCCCAATGCGGTTTTGGAAGGCGCCGACACCACGCAGCAGTTCATCGTTCGCGCGCACTACAGCGACGGAACCGACCGCGATGTCACGACGATGGCTCTGTTTATGTCGAACAACGACAACTCAGCGCCCGTGAATGAAACCGGCGTGGTCACGGCGGCTGCGCGGGGCGAAGCATTCGTGATGGTTCGCTTCGACGCCCACACGGTGGTCAGCCAGGTGATCGTGCTGCCGGAAAATCTGCAATACGAAGCACCGCCTTCGGAAGGCAATTACATCGATCAGTTCGTCAACGCGAAGCTGGAAAAGCTACGCATTCTGCCGAGCGGCCTTTGCACCGACGAAGAGTATCTTCGCCGGGCCACGATCGATGTCACGGGCAAGCTCCCCACCGAGGAAGAATTCGTCGCCTTCATGGCCGATACTTCGCCCGATAAACGCGCCAAGCTGATCGACCAGCTTCTGGAGCGGAAAGAGTTCTCCGAGATTTGGGCCATGAAATGGGCCGAATTGCTGATGATCAAATCGAGCAATCAGGTCAGTTATAAGTCGGCCTTCCTTTACAACAGTTGGCTGACGGACCAAATCGCGAACGAAGTGCCGCTCAACGAAATGGTGCGCAGCTTGCTCGGCGCCAGCGGCGGAACGTTCAAGGAGCCGGCCACCAACTACTACCAGATCGAACGAGATACGCTCAAGACGTCGGAGAACGTGGTGCAGGTGTTCATGGGCATTCGCATGCAATGCGCCCAGTGCCATAACCACCCGTTCGACCGTTGGACGATGGACGACTACTATAGTTTCGCCGCTTTCTTCGCCCAAATTGGCCGAAAAACGGGCGAGGATTATCGCGAAACCATCATCTACAACCGGGGCGCCGGCGGCGTGCGGCATATCGTCTCGAAGAAAGACATGGCGCCGAAGTTTCTCGGCGGCGACACGCCCGACGTCAAGGGAAAAGATCGTCGCGCGGTGATGGCCGAATGGCTCACCGCCGACGAAAACCCGTACTTCTCCACGAATGTCGCGAACCGGATTTGGGCCCATTTTCTCGGCGCCGGTATTGTCGAGCCGATCGACGATGTGCGGGTGAGCAATCCTTCGAGTAATCCTGAACTCCTGGCGGAGCTGGGCCGCAAGCTCGTCGAGTACAAATACGACTTCAAAAAGATGGTGCGAGATGTCTGTGCTTCGCGGGCCTACCAGCGGTCGGCGGTGAGAAACGAGTCCAACGCGACCGACGAACTCAATTTCGCCCACGCCAAGGTGCGGCGAATTCCGGCGGAAATGTTGCTCGATTGCCTCAGCCAAGTGACCGAAACCAAGGACAAATTCCGAGGGCTGCCGCTCGGCGCCCGCGCCGTTCAGATTGCCGACGGCCGTACGTCGAACTATTTTCTCACCACGTTCGGCAGGTCGACGCGGGGCACCGTGTGTGCTTGCGAGGTAAAAACCGAGCCGACGCTTTCGCAGTCGTTGCATCTGCTCAACGGAACCACGATTGAATCGAAAATTGGGCAAGGCGGAGTGGTCAAGCAATTGCTAGACGCTAAAAAAACAACGCCCCAGGTTATTGAAAGCCTTTACATTCGGGCCTTGAGCCGGCGTCCCAATGAAGCGGAACTCGCCAAGTTGACCAAAATCGTGGACGAGTCGAAAGACCAACGCACCGGTCTTCGCGATATATTCTGGGCGGTGCTCAACTCTCGCGAGTTCCTTTTTAGCCATTGATTAGCCGGCGTTGATTAGTTACTGACCAATCATCACGATTCTTTCGGGATCTGAAAATATGTTGTACTCACGCGCGAATTCGGTTGGGGCGTTGTCGGCGGCGTTCGTTTTGGGCGCTGCGGTGTTGTTGGCCGGTTTGGTGAATGACGTTCAGGCGGACGACGCCAAACCGGCCAAGCCGGCAGCGCCGAAAGTCACGTACGACGAACATATTCGGCCGATTCTGCGAGAGCACTGTTTCTCGTGCCACAACCAGAACGGCGCCAAGGGAGGCCTTTCTCTCGATTCCTATGGCGCCGCGATGGAAGGCGGTTCGGGCGGCGAAGTCGTTTTCGGCGGCGACCTCGATAGCTCCCGGTTGTGGGCCTTGGTGTCGCACGACGACGAGCCCTTCATGCCGCCCAAGCAAGAAATCCTCCCGGCGGAAAAACTCAAGCTGATCAAAAGTTGGATCGAAGGCGGCGTGCTGGAAAACTCCGGCTCGAAAGCCAAGGTGCGCAAGCAGGTGAGTTTCGCACTTTCGGCCAGCGCCGCCGGCGGCAAGCCGGCGGGACCAGCCGCGATGCCCGAGGGTGTTTGGCGGCAACCGGTCGTATACACCCCGCGAGCCGCCGCGATCAGCGCGATCGCTTCCAGCCCCTGGGCGCCCTTGGCGGCCATCGCCGGACAAAAACAGATCAGCCTCTACAACACCGACACCCACCAGTTGCTGGGCGTTTTGCCGTTCCCCGAAGGCATTCCACACATTCTGCATTTCAGCCAAAGCGGGCAGATTCTTCTGGCCGGCGGCGGGCGCGGCGGGCAGGCGGGCAGCGTGGTGCTCTACGATGTGCGCAGCGGAAAACGTCTCAGCAAAATCGGCGACGACCTCGACGCCGTACTCGCCGCCGATATCAACAACACGCACACCCTCGTCGCGATGGGCGGCCCCAACCGGTTGGTGAAAATTTACTCCACCGAAACGGGCGAGTTGCTGCACACCATCAAAAAACACACCGACTGGGTGTACTCCATCAAGTTCAGCCCCGATGGCGTGCTTTTGGCCACCAGCGACCGGGCCGGCGGCGTGTTCGTTTGGGAAGCGGATACGGCTCGTGAATACTTGAATCTCAAGGGCCACAAGGGCGCGGTGTACGACCTCAGTTGGCGGGCTGATTCGAATGTGCTGGCCAGCGCCAGCGAAGACGCCACCATTCGGCTATGGGAGATGGAAAAAGGTCGGCAACTTCGCAGTTGGGGCGCCCATGGCGGCGGCGCGTTGTCGGTCGAATTCACGCACGATGGCCGCCTTTGCAGCACCGGTCGTGATCGAACCACGAAAATCTGGGATGGCAACGGAAAGGCGATTCGCTCCCTCCCGGCATTTTCGGAATACGGCCTGGAAGTGACTTTTTCCCACGACGGAAAACAGGTCATCGCCGGAGACTGGAGCGGTGAAGTTCGGGCTTGGAACGCGGCCGACGGCAAACAGTTGGCCTTGCTTCCCGCCAATCCGCCCACGCTGCAAATGGCGTTTGACCAAGCCAGCAAACAGGCCGCCGCCAGCCAGGCCGCGTTGGTCCAACCGACGGCCGCTCTGGCTGTCGCTGAAACTGCCGCGAAGGCCGCTGCTCAAGCCGCCGCAACCGCAGTCACACAATCGAACGCGGCCGTCGCCAAGGCCAAACAGACGCGGGCCGCAGTGGCCGCCGCTGATCAAGCCGCCAAAAAAGCGGTTGCACAAATAGCTCCAAGTCAGGCGGCCGTGGCACAGGCGCAAAAAGCGGCTGCGGCGGCACAAGCGAAAAGCACGGCCGACAAACAGAAGTCGAGCCAACTCCAAACGCAGGTCGCCAAGGCGGGTGAGGCGCTGAAGGTTGTAGTTGCCGAAGCTGCCAAGGCAACTGCAACATCCGCCACGGCTGCAAAAACACTCAGCGCGAAAGCAGCGGCCCAGAAAACAGCCGCTGAGGCCGCGAAGGCCGCCGCTCTGAAGGCCGAACAAAGCGAAGCGGAAAGAAAGAAACTGGCCGATGCATTGGCCGCCGCCGGCGAAGCCGAAAGGCCGATCTCCAAGCCAAGCTGGAAGCGGCCAGAAAAACGGCCGCGGCAGGCAAGGCGGCGTCGGTCGCGGCAGTCGCCGCGGCCCAGCAGGCGAAAGCCGAATTCGACGCCGCTGCTGCTGCGGTGGCCGCTGCAAGCAAGCTACTAAAAGAGTCTGCCGCCAAACGGGTTCAGACGCAAACAGCAGCCGATGGATTGAAAAAGCAGTTCGCCGCAGCCAAGAAAACGGCCGACGCCTCCGCACAAGCATTGGCGGCGGCAAACAAGAAAACCGCCGCTGCCCAAGTGGCCGCGAAGACGGCGCAAGCGGCGAAAGTCGCTGCCGCCAAGGCGTTAGCCGCCGCACAAGCCGCCGTGAAACAGGCCGACACCCAACAAAAAGCAGCAGTCGCCGCAGTCGCACAAACAAAAAAGGCAGTCGTCGCGACGGCGGCTGCCGCAGTCAAACTCAAGACGCAGGTTGCAGCGCTCGCGCAACAGGCCGTCGCAGATCAAACACGGGCTGAACAATTGGCTGCTGAGTTGAAGGCTTTTGCGGCGGCGCCGGCCAAGTTGGCGGCGGCTGTTCAGGCGGCGGAAGCCGATGTTCTCAAAACACGCGCGCAGCAAGGCGCTGTCGATTCAGCGCACAAAGCGGCGGCTGCGGCGGCCGCACAAAAGACCGCCCAGGCCAAGCAAATCGCCGAGCAGGTCAAAAAGTTGCAAGCCGCCTATGAGAAACTTGCACAGGAGCAGGCCAAGCTCAATGAAGCGCTCGCCGCCAAGGCTCAGGCGGCGAAGCAAGCGAGCGAAACCCTGGAGAACGCCGTCATCTCGGCGGAAGACGCCGCCGTCCAACGCGACGCATTTACCGCGAATTATAAAACCGGCAAATAAGCTCGTACGGTAACTGTTCCACCCTGATATCGGGCCACCCTGATATCGGGTTTGTCGATTCGCCGCCTGCGTTTGCAATCATCGAGAGAGAAGGGCCAAACGACCATCCCTCAGCTCAAAACCGGGTAAGGATTCGACCAGGTCTCGCAGAAAATCCTCCTTCTCCCTGGGCGAGATCATAACAAACCTTGCGTGGCCCTTTCGATTCCGATAATTCACTCGAAGCCGGTCCAGCGAGCAGGCCGGTGAACTGAGGGGATTGTGCGTTGGCAAGACCTCAACGATGGAATCGAGCGCGATTCGCCAGCAAAGGCCAGCGGAGCGAACGATGAGTTCCGTCTGTGTGATCTTGTAGTGGGTGCTCCACGGAATCCGGCCGGTCCAAACGGCCAACGCCAAGCAGAACGCGCCAATCGCCGGCCCCAGCGGGGTCTGTGCCGGCGGCCCCATAAAGAACGGAACGGCGCTGCCGACCAACACGACAACCGTGAAGGCCAGAATCAGGCCGATCCACCAATCGACTTTGGTTGGGTAAATTCGTTCCATGGCCGTGCGCCGCTATGGCAATACAGGGAGTACAACCATGGTGGGTGAAACTTTGCCTTTTGGGAAGGAGGGGCCATCGTGATTGCACCCCGTTGGGCATTTACTAAACAGACTGCGTCTTTTCGCGGTGGAGCAGCTGTTGTCCGCCGTAGGCGGCCAGTAGGCAAATCAGGGGCACAACCGGCGCTCGCATCCTGATATTGCTCCAAAAAACCGCATGTACGCAGGTGAGCGCCAGCGCCAACAACAGTCCATAAACCCAAGGCGCATGGAGGGCGTCGCGGCGCAAACGCCACACGCCAATAGCCGCCAGGGCCAACACCACGGCGTTCCACGCGCCGGCCAAATACCGCGCCAAGGCATGCATGGTCGACTCGCCGCCGTAGGGTCGATGAGGCAACGGCGCCCAGAGGCGTCCCACCCGAACTAGGCAAGCGTAGGCGAACATTTTTGGCGAATTCTTGATTGCCGAAAACGCTTGGGCATAAGCCCAGCGGTCGCGTTCGGTTTCACTTTCGATGCGTTCGGCCGCCGCGCCTTGTTGTTGATCGATTGGGCGTGAATCCCAGGTGTCTCCCCAGCGGGCGGTTCGCAGAAATTGATAAAAGCCGGGGTTGTTGCCCAACCATAGGGTGTAGCCGCCGTGCGTGGTGCCGACAATCGGTTTTCCCATCATCAACTGATTTCTCACCACCCAAGGCGCCAGCACGGCGGTTGCGCTAATCGCCAAAACCAGCGAACGCGTTAGATTCCGGCGGCGAACGTCGGCCGTCAGCACCAGCAAGCCAATGAACCCCAGCCAGATCAAAAATGGCGGGCGGCACAAACAAGCCAGCCCCAATACGCCGCCCGCCACGCCCCATTTCCAAACGGGCGGGCGTTGCAAGGTATCGCCGCGCGACGCCCAGCCACACAACGCCAGCACGCTCACCGCCAGAAATGTCGCGAAGGTTTCCGTCATGAGTTGGGTCGACTGGTGCATAAGCAGCGGGTCGCAGGCCACTAGCATCGCCGCCAGCGCGCTCCAGGGGCCCATGCCCGCCTGGAGCGCCAAGCGGTGTGTCAGCCAGACCGTGGCCAGCCCCAACGCCAAGTGCAACAGACCGATGCGCGCCGCGGGCAGGGCGTCGTTTGTCATGAGCGTTGCCAGAACGAGTGGATAGAGCGGCGGGCGAAAGGCGGTCGGTCTTATCGGGATCGAATGCAATTCCGGCAAGGGCCGTTGGTATCCATACCAGCCGGTTTGCCGCAAGGCGATTGCCAGCCGGCGGTAGCCATCGGCGTCGTCTTGAAACGCCCCGCCCGGCAACAGCAGCACGGCGAGTCGCACCGCCAGCGCAAAGGCGAGCACCGCGCAGGCGGACGTCCGCCAAGTTGTCGTCGGCATTGTTGTGGGCGGCGTTGTTGTGGGCGGTTGATGCAACCGTTTTACTCGAATCGGAGAGAGGCCATGTTGCGTAGTCGGACGGATGGTCGATTTTACCCGCGATGGCTCTGCTCCGACATAGCTCCGCCGCAACGCCAACGAACCGCGTGAGGCGAGTCACTCCCCAGAGCGAATATCGAGCAGGAATTGCTCAACGCTCACGGTGAGCGCATCGGCTTGCTGCATTAACTCGTTCGATGAATGCAGTGTTTCCTCGGCCGCGCCAGCGGTTTCGTTGGCGCCGGCGGTCGCCTGCTCAATGCTCTCGGTAACGCCTTGGATATGGCTCGCAACTTCAGTCACGTTGCAATGGATTACCGTCGTTGCGTCATGCTGGTCGCTGACGAACTGGGCGATGGAGTTGGTGGTTTCGTTAAGTTGCCCGAGCGTTTGGCTGAATTGGCTGATCGCTCCGACCGCCTTGATGGTCGCTTTTTGAACCCTGCCAATTTCAGCTTTTGCGTTTTGCGTCGCACCACGTGTTTCATCGGCGAGTTTCCGGACTTCCGCCGCCACGACGGCAAACCCTCGTCCTGCTTCGCCAGCGCTGGCGGCCTCAATGGCTGCGTTCAAGGCCAAGAGCGCGGTTTGCTTCGAGATGGCGGTGATGGTCTCGACAACGGTTCCGATGTCGTTCGACGATTGCTCCAGGCTCTCGACAATATCTCGGGCTCGGTTTGCTTCGCCGACAGCGCGTCGCACGATCTCGGCCGACTCCTTCGCCTGTTTGTCGATCTGCGAGACCGCGGCTTGTAGTTGGTTTGTCGACTCAGCAACGTTGCGAACATTTTCAGCCGCTTGCGTGGAAGTATCCCTTGCCGAGGACGATTGGCCGGATGTTTGCCGCGCCGCTTCGGAGAGCGCCGTCGAGGTGGCTTGCATTTGCGAAGCCGTTTGGGCGAGCGTTTTCGTGACTTGCGTCACGGTCGTATCGAATTCGTCGGCCATGCTTAACCGCAGAGCGTTCGCTCGCGCGATCTCTTCTGATTTATCTTGCATCGCCTGCGCGGCGGCATTGATCACCTCGGACGACTGCCGGAACGCTCCCAGCATTCCGCGGGGCACAACGCGGCGAAAGAATTTGTCTTGAGCTGAGTACTCCAGAACCGCCCGGGCTTCACGAACAAACGCGTCGGTATTATCGAGCAGGGAATTGATGCCGTGGATCGCGCGGGCCAGATCGCCCTCGACATCGACATGAAGAAGCCGGGCTTCCAGGTCGCCGCGAGCCGCCGCTTCGCAAACATCGGCCACTTGCTTGAGCCAATATTTCAGTGTTTCGTTTTCTTGCTCCAACGGATTCAGAGGGTTTTGCATAGCGTTTGCGGCGTTTGTCTGTGGCGAACCTAAAGTTGCGTGCATGCTTAACTCCTTGCTGGTTAGAGCGCGAAAACAAATTCATCGTACTGCATGCCAACTTCATCCAGATGGGCGAGCAACAGTTCGGTGGAGGCTTGCATTCCATCGCGCCAATTATTGTGCGAAGCTTCCTCCTTGAGGAGCAGTTCATAAATTGGAACGACCTTTTCAATCGCGGCTCGCTCCGGCTGCCGGCGGCTGGAATGATAGCCCGTCATGTTGCCGATGCTATCGAAGCTGGGAGTCACGTGAGCGTACACCCAGTAATGGTCGCCGTTCTTGCACCGATTCACGACATAGGCGAAAATCTCGACGCCTTGCGAGATCGTATCCCACAAGAGTTGAAATACACACTTCGGCATTTGAGGATGCCGAACCAGGTTGTGCGGCTTGCCGAGAAGTTCTTGTTCGGCATAGCCCGATACGCGAATGAAGACCTGATTGGCGTACGTGATGACTCCCTTCAGATCGGTCTTGCTGACGATGATCTCGTCTTCCAGAAAAGTGCGTTCACGACCAGTAAGCGTGAGGGCGTTTCTCGACATTTGCATGACTCCAACGGTTCATGGATCCTGTCCCATTGCGACTTGAAGCCGACCTTTCGTTCTCTCGGTGGGATAGTCAAACGTTGCATACCGCGAATGCCCTTCGCTCTTGCGAGGGGCCAAGTATTCCCAAACTGCGCAAGACCACAAAAGCGTTTCTTGGATGAGTCGTGCGATGCCAAATTCTGCGGTTATTCAGATCTTGCCGCCGGCTTCAGCATGCCCGTTTTCGCACACAACAGCCGTTGGCATGCGCGCCGTTTCGCCCATATGTGCATTTACGGCACACTTGCTTCGTTAGTACTGTTAGCACCGCTCGATAAATAACTGTCGCATTTGTGTAGCCATCGTCGCCAGACGCTGGGTGAGCGGTGAACCATCCCACGCTCTGGCGAGCAGGGCTACGACACTAATTTTCCGCTCGATACTTACTCAGCAAGGAGACGCGACGAAACAATAAGCCGCCGGTGGTTGCGAGGAAACGGCCGGCATTTTCAAAATGCCGGCCGTTTCGTGCGGCGAACAGATTTCAGGCGAGTCCTTATCGCCTAGCGGTGGGGCGCGAAGCGGTTGGCGTCGCCTGCCGCCGTCGCATGGCGCGATCATAAAATGCGCGAGCTTGCAGAATTTCGCTCGCCGAGTATTGAGGCGAGGCGCCGCCGAAGGCGTGCTTGTATTCGAGTGAGCCGAGTTCCTTCCAACTCACATCGTTCGTGGCATGCCAGATAGCCAGCTGCGCGATTCGCTGCGGCGTTGTCGAGAGCGACCATTCTTTCATCACGCCCGCCAACTTGGCGTCGGAGCGAAAATCTTCGAGTCGGACAAGCCGATACGGAATACGAGGACGCGGGTCCGCCTTGCCGAAGTCGAGACAAGCGCAGGGAAATTTCAGTTTCAATATACGTCGGGGCTCCACTCGAAAAAAGCCGTTGCCGCCGCCACGATTGCCACCGCCTATATTTCCCTGGCCGCCGTTTCGGTTGCCGCCCACCGACTGATTACCGCCGCCCTGCTGGTTGTTTCCAAACCCGTTTCCATTGCCGAAGTTGCCTTGTTGCCCGAATCCATTGCCCTGTCCAAAATTTCCTTGTCCGAAATTACCTTGGCCGAAACCTAGTTGCTGGGCGAGCACGGGAACGCCGACAAACGACTCCGGAATTTTCAACAGCAGCGGTTTGTCGGTGCGGTTTTCGATTTTGAGCGTGAGCCGCGTGGCGTCCTTGGGAATCAGCACGACGTCCACGTCGCGAGCCTCAATGGCGGCGAAGAGGTCTTTTTTTTCCGGCAGCGGTTTTCGAGCAAACGCTGAGTTAGCAAAACTGAAGAGTACAACAACGCCAAGGAGCAAGAGCGAAGCGCGCATGGAGAGCCTCAATTAAATTCCACACCGATCGGGCGCGCAAGCCGCGCGCCCGACTGGTGAAATGCCCCTGCCTTCAACTTAGCAAGTTCGATTGCAATAAGTCAAAAAAGAATTCGGAAATCGGGATGAGGAACACTCAAGTTGTTGGTTGTTGCGCGGAAAAGCCCGGCATTTTCAAAATGCCGGGCTTTTAGGCGAGCGGTAAAAGAACGGTAGGGCTAAGGCGTGAAATCTTCATCGCCTTGGAGGCCGGAGAGAAATCCGGCCAGGAGGTCGGCGGCGTGGTCGAGGTCGGTGAGCGAGATGGTTTCCACGGCGCTGTGCATGTAGCGATTGGGAATCGCGACCAGTCCGCTCGCGACGCCGGCTCGATTAGTTTGCAGCGCGTTGCTGTCGTTCGGAGCGGCGCGGCCAATAGCCGAGAACTGATGCGGAATTTTCTCGCCGCGGGCAACCTCTCCGAGTTGCTCGCAAACCTTGGGGTTCATGCAAGGCCCGCGAAAGATGACCGGGCCGTCGCCGAGTTGGATCTTGCCCAGTTGGCGTTGGTCGAGGTTGGGGCAGTCGGTGGCGTGCGTGA
>JAJRWU010000165.1 GCA_024276655.1 Planctomycetota bacterium | reverse complement strand
GTTAATGGTCATTTATCATTGGCCGTCTGTTTGCTCGCATCTTTGTTTCTCTTTCTCCAATGACAAATGACTAATGAAAAACAACTATTGATAAATTTCTTCTTTCCATGCAAATCAGACAATTATTTCTCGAACGGTCCTTAATGCCGACCCACCAAGTTGTGTTAGAAGGTATAAAGACCTCGCGCTCTGTGGTTACATTTCCTTCCACGGGATTTCTTCGTGGTGACCGAACCCTTGTCACCTCAAGAAAAATCTAAAACCCTCGCCTCAAGGCGAAGGTTTAGACCCATCGCACGAACAATAAAAGCCCGGCGTTTTTGAAATGCCGGGCTTTTATTGAGCCACGCCCGCTCGCCTAACTTGCCAGTTTGCGGGATTTCTTTAGATGTAATATTCGATCACGTCGGCTTCTTCAACCGCGACCGGTTCGCGTTCGAGCATGTTTTCGGCCACCCGCATGGCTTGCCCCCGGAGTTCTGGAACCGCGATCGTTTCCCAGAGCTGCCCCAGCAAGAGCGGACCCATTGCGTAGAGCACCTGCGAGGGTTGGCCGTCGCCGCCGATGACGGCGAAGTCGTCGTTGACCAACAACCCCATATCGAGTTCGTCGCTGCAAACAAGCTCTTTTCGCAGTAGGTTGTCGAACAGCGGCAGGCCGGCCTTGGAGAATCGCGACTGAACGCCCGTGCAGTTGACGACCAAATCGCCTGACTGAGAGAATTCGGCGCCGTCGGCGTCGCGCAGCAGAACTTCGATATTCTGCTCGTTGGGCGCCAGCTTCTCAATCGAGCCGGCCACCACTTTCAGACGGCCACAATCGAGGGCGTCGGTGATGGCGTCGTGAATCGCGACCGCGATGCGGTGTCGTGTGACGTTCCAGCGGGCGGCGTACTTGCCGCGAAACTCCAGTTTTTCCTCCTTGGAAAAACTTTGCCAAAGCCGTTGGGTGTGGGGCCGTAATTTGTCGACCGCGATGGCCGGATTTTGGCTCATCTGCCGGAGGCGATCACAATGTTTCTCGATCAGTTGGATCAGTCCATGCAAACCCAACGACTCGGCGTTTTCGGGAATATAATCTTCGTAGGCGATCCCCCGGAAGTGAGATTTTGGCAACATGCCGTTGCGCGAAACCGCCACGATTTTGCCTTCCCAGCCAAGTTTGCCAAGTGTCAGCACGACATCGACCATGGTCAGCCCCGTGCCCAGCAACACGATGCGGCGGCCGGGCGGCGGCAGTTTGGATTGCAAATCGGCCCAGGGGTCGGCGCAGTATCGGCTGTCGTGCCCGAGTGGCGCATCGGAGGGAAACGAACTGGGCGGTTGGACGCCCGTGGCCAGCAGAACCTGATCGGCCTCAACCGATTCGCCGCTTTTGAGCAGAACGGTGGCGTGGTCGTGATCGTCGATGGCAATATCGACCGCTTCGTCGTTGATGGTTTCCACATGGACTTGGCAGCGCGTGTCGATCGGATTCAAAACCGTGGCCAGCAGGCCGCGAAGATAATCGCCATAGACACGCCGCGGCGCGAACATTTCCCGCAGTTCTTTATCGGGCATGTCGTTGAATTCGACTCGCGTTCGCAGCCAGTCGAAAAAGTGCGTGGGGAAGTCGGGCAAGGCCGACATATTCCGGGCGGCCACGTTTAGCAGATGCTCGGGCCGGCTCGTTCCGTAGGCCGTGCCGCGCCCCAACGGCCGCTTGGCGTTGATGATCACGACTCGCAACGGTTGGTCGCTCATACGCGAGAGGTTGACCGCCGTCAATGTGCCGCTGAACCCGCCGCCAATAATCGCAATCGTTTTCATGGGTTGTCTTTCTCGGTTTCGCTATCGGAAGTTTGGCATGAAAAGCGCGGAAGAACGACGTTGCGTTTCAGAAGCCCGGCTTTTTGAAAAAGCCGGGCTTCTCAGACGCTCATTTCTGGCAAAGGTGTTCCACGCTTTCATAACGCCAATTTCGGTCTTTTCGCTTTGGGACGCTTCGTTTTAGGGCGTTTCGCCTGGGGCGGCTTGTATCCGTCGGCGGTCAGTTTTCCGGGAACAATTCCCAACGCAGAAGAGAGCCCGCTGATCGTGGCGGCGCCGGCTTTTTCGGCCGCATGCAAGGCGACTTTGGCGCACGCGACGGCGTCTTCCAACGCATCGTGGTGGGCGAACTGAATATCGAGCCGGCGGCTCACGACATCGAGCCGAAAATTAGGCAACTCAGGCCAGGCAGACTTCGCAAACATGCAAGTGCAGCAGTAGCTCAGCCCCGGAAAGGGAAGGTGGTAGGCCGCCAGCGTGTGCCGCAGAACGCTCATGTCGAAACTGGCGTTATGAGCGAGTATGAACCGCCCTTCCAGATAAGGAGAAATTGCCTGCCAGAGGTCTGGCAGTTCCGGTTCGTTCGTCACGTCTTGTTGGGTGATGCCGTGGATTTGAACATTAAACGGATTGAAATAAAGTTCCTTCGGCCGAATCAACCAGGACTTTTTTTCGGTGATCTCTCCGTTTTGCACAACCGCCACTCCCAGTGCGCAAGGACTACAACGCCGCTCGTTCGCGGTTTCAAAATCAATCGCGACAAAATTCATGAGATGATCCTTCACCAAGGTGACTTCGCGAAAACGCCTTCACCGGAGCGGCTGGTCGAACCTCGATTGTCCGGAGAATACGCCGATTGTCAGGCGAATACATTGTCCACGAATAGAACCGCCGGGCAAGAGCAGGCGTCTGGAGTTATCAATCATTGAAATTGCCGCGCACCACTTCGTCGAACAAAGAAACCTGGGCGCCGTTTTCGTCCTTGAGTTCGAACGAGAGCAGCAACCTCTGGCCGCTCTTGGTCGGCGGGAAAGAAAAATCGCCCGTGATTCGCCAGTCGGCAAACGAGTCGACGGAAATAGGAATGGGGTTTCCGTTTTTTTCGATGCTCGCCCGCTCCAGTGTTTTCAGCAGCAACTCCTTGAGAATGGCGTTGTCTTGGCTGGGATCGATCGAACCCATGGCAAGCTCCGCTTCGCCGCGCTGCTGCATGGCGGCGACGATTTTGTCGACGATGGTTTGAATCGCGGCCTGGATATTGGCCTGCGGAAAATCAGCCAGCCGAAGTTCGTGGGCCGCCGTTTCGTGCTCTGCCGGAGGCGGCGCCTTCGTTTCACGCGCCGGTTTGGGGGCGACATGCAAAGGCGGCGGCGTGGGGCTTTCGGTGGTGGCGGCTGCGGTGTCGTTACTAGCCGATTTCCAGTAAGGGCCCAGGAAGGCGGCCGAGATGAGCGCCGCCGCCAATACGAGTCCGGCCAGCAAAGCGAACGGCGAAACCGCGAGCATGGGGCGACGCGAAGCGGCGTCTGGCTGGTGTAACGCGCCAAGCTCAGCAACGGTCATGTGCGACAAACGTTCGAGTTCGCGAAAACGGCCAATCACTTCTTCCGCCGAAGCGGGACGTTTTTGAGGGTCTTTCTCCAAGAGTTGCATGATCAGACGGGAAAGCGGCTGGCTGATCGCGGGCTGCAACTCATGCGGCGGGATCGGATCTTCCTGTATAACAGCCACCAGCGTTGAAGAAACGCCTGGCTTTTTGAACGGCGGTTCGCCGATCGCCATGTGGTACAACACGCTGCCCAAACTGAAGAGGTCGCTGCGTTTGTCGACCCGAACGCCGCTGGCCTGCTCCGGCGACATATAACGCGGCGTGCCCAGCACCGAGCCCGATTGCGTGAGGTTGGCGTCGTCGCTGACGCGAGCCAGGCCAAAGTCG
The DNA here is from genome assembly GCA_024276655.1 of Planctomycetota bacterium. Classification (GTDB taxonomy): domain Bacteria; phylum Planctomycetota; class Planctomycetia; order Pirellulales; family Pirellulaceae; genus SZUA-33. The sequence goes on along the minus strand of JAJRWU010000165.1, from coordinate 6,840 downwards.
AGAATTTTCACGCGATCGCCGTCTGCTTCGAGCCAGATATTGTCTGGCTTGATATCACGATGGATCAGGTTTTTCTGGTGTGCGGCCGCTAGTCCTTCGGCGACTTCGCGGCCGATTCGCAAAATCTGTCGCGGCGGACAAACTCCGATGCGTTGGAGTCGATCATGCAACGACTCGCCGCGCAACAGTTGCATTGCCAAATAGGCGAGTTGGCCTTCTTCGCCGACCTCATAAATAGACACCACATGTTCGTGGTCGAGCGAAGCCGCCGCACGCGCTTCGCGGCGGAAACGGTGCTTGGCCTCCTTGCCGGAAATGCTGGGTTTGAGCACCTTCAAGGCGATCCAGCGGTCGAGCCGCGTATCTTGGGCGCGAAACACCACGCCCATGCCGCCCGAACCGAGAACCTCGCATATGCGGTAATGGGCCAGCCGCCCGATTTCATCGGCTTCCCGAGGCGGCGCCAAAAAATAGGTGTGTTGCGATCGGGGATAGTCGTCAGCGGCGGGAGGAGGAGTTCGCTCGGCGATTTTCGTATTGCGATGCGAATCGAATCTTTGTTGGGGCTGATTCTCAAAGACGGTTTCGCTGCGGCGAAACTCTTGAATCTTCCGCACCAGCGCCGCGATGTCGTCGGGCGGGCTCTCGACGTGTTGCTGGTTCCAGCGGTTGGCGTCGTCTTGCCCGATGACGTCGAAAACAACGTCTGCACATTGAACGCATTGCACGACGTGGGTGTCTAACTGTTCGGCTCGCTCGCCGGTTAATCCACCCAGCACATAGGAGCTAAGCTCGTGTTTTTCCGGACAAGCTACCAATATCGCACCTGCCTTGGGAGGAGCGCCGTTGAATGATCCCCTGGGAACGGCCATGGTAACACGTCGGCCGGGGCCGCGAAACGCGAGAACGACATTCATGAACACGGGTTCGTCTGGAGTATTGAAGAAAAGCGAAACGCGGGTAACCGACAAAAAGAGTTTTTCGCCACAGCGCGGCCAACGGCCGCAACCGAAAACACATTTTTGCCACAGAGGGCGCCGAGGACACTGAGAATGAAGTCAAGAACGATAAACGACGCCCGACGAATCACACTCTGAGTACTCCGCGAAGCAAGGTTGTAATGTTTTGCGGCGCCATTTCAAGCAGATTGAAGCCAACGTTTTGCGATGATAACGTTTGCGATGCAAGTGATTTATCCGCCGCTGTGTTTTTGATCCACTACTCGTCTTGAAGGGCATGCTCAAGGTCGCGCGCACCGTGAACGACGCGCACGATCTCGATGCTATTGTGGCGTTCCAGGTAAAACGCCAAGTGATTCGGAAATCCCTTCACCCGTAAGACACGCAGACCATTGAGCCGATGGTTCTTTGTCGGATAGAAACCGCCAATTTTTGGCGAATCCTTCAAGGAATCAAATGTTCCCTCGCAGGCATCCAAAAAGCGATTCGCCGCGGTAGCGCTGTTTTTTCCTATGTAAGCACCCAACGCCACGACGTCCAGTCGGGCCCGTGGGCGAATGCCAAGGGAGTTAGCCATTCGACAGTCGCTGTTCGACGTCGCGGCGAATTCGGCCCCACTCTGCGGCATCGAGCCCAATCGGCTCGCCGCTATCAAGCCCTTCGATTAAAAGGACATCCAGTTTTTCTTTTCCGTTTTTGGCCCGCTCAATCAACGATTCGATATATCCGGCCGGCCCGTCGAATCGACCGGCTTCGGCCTGCCCATCGACAAATTGCCGAAGCTCTTCTGATAGGTTCAAGTTTACGGTTGTCATTAGAACGGTTTCCTCAAAAATAGAATCCATGCGTTTGCCGCGCGGGCGCATAATCTATTTTACGCACCCGCCTTTGGCGCCATCAACCGCTTGTTTCATTTCAGGTCAGCGTAGATGGATTGCCAAATTATGCACAATCGCTGAAACCGACACCCTGCGCGACGGAACGACAGATTGCAGCAGAGCGGTTACGGGCGAACCGGGTTTTGAGACAAAGCCGAATACGGCATCCCGACCGTGCAAAAAATGTTTCGACACAAAGACGTGAAACGACCATGTTTTACACGTGCGTTCTCAAATCTCGCGGCCGTGGAATTCGCGGTCCGGTCGACAACCTGCCCCATCGGCTCGAAGAACATTATCCTGAAACTTGCTACAATGCTCCCCCAAGCACCACGGGAACCCGCCCGGTATCGAGCGATTTCGTACAGACGTGAGAACACACCGGCCCTCGAATGGCGCTACGCCGGACTGCCTCTGTGTTTTTACAGAAAGAATGTTACACAACCTTGTTGGCTGCCCAAGGAGGATCGAGTAATGGCACGGCGAAAGAGCATAAAGAAAGTCGCGAAAGACTTTCGGTCTGACGCAGACGCGGTGAAGGCGTTCGTCGCTGAGGCACAAGTTTCATTGACCGCACCACATGTGACATGGGCGTATGAGTACGCGATCATTCGCCTTTATCGAGACTTTGAAGACTTGATATTGAGCGCACTGAAGGGTGCTATCAACAATGATACGAGCATGCTTTCTCAAACCGTGAATATCGACTTTCCCAATTCCTTAAGCGATGCCGTTTGTGAATACATCATTACGGGTAGTGGATACTTCGACTTCAAAGGCCGCGATGGCTTGATAAAGACCCTCAAGAAATACGTTCCTGCCAATCACTACATCGTTAAAGTTGTCAAGAAGCCCAAATACAAAGACGCTTTGGAACGCCTGTCTGCCTTGCGCAATTTCGCCGCGCACGACAGCGAAGTTTCTCGTACAAAAGCGAAGCGTGCCGTAAGGCAGAATCGAATTGGAACTGCGGGAGCATGGCTAAAGTCGCAAGATCGACTCGGACATATTGCAGGTCGCCTCAAAGAACTGGCGCAAGAAATCGAGGACAATGCTCCATACTAGGCAGCTAACGGAAACATGCTCCGGAGTTGCGGGCCGGGCGGAATCTAAACTCGGTGATATTGACGCCGTCGTTCTCGTCGCTGGCGACTTTGAACGACAGGTAGCCCGTGGCGTGGATTCCGCTGTTGAATTGGAGACGATGTTACTGACTCGCAATCCCGAAGAGATTTTCGCCGCTGAAGATATTCATGACTGGGACGATTGGGTAGAATTCTTTAGCAAAACCCGTGAACCAGATGGCCGCGGTAAGGGCTTAGCATCGAGCGGAAAATTAGTGTCGTAGCCATGCTCGCCAGAGCGTGGGATGGTTCACCGCTCACCCACCGTCTGGCGACGATGGCTACACAAATGCGACAGTTATTTATCGAGCGGTACTTAATAGAGGTCCAGTTATGATTACCAATGCGACCGAATACAAGAAGGCCGAAGACGAATTGCGTGATCTACAGGAACGCCTCCAGCGACTCCAGAAAACACACCCACTCGGCGCCAAGGGCTTTACCAAGGCCGGCATCCGAAAACTGATTGCCCGGCTTCATGAGGAACTGGCGTTGTATGAAGGCAGCGAAGACGCGAGAGCGTCGACGACGCCATGACCCTCATCGAGCCAGTCGTCCCGTCACCGAACAAGCTGCGGAGAAATTATGTCTAACCGTTGTGTTGTGTTGCTATCCGGCGGTTTGGATAGCATGCTCGCCATTCGCATCATGCAGCGGCAGGGCGTGGAGGTGGAGGCGCTCAACTTCAAGACGGCCTTCACCTGCTGCCAAGACGATTCGGGCCGCGCTGCGCGCGACTTGGGCGTGCGGCTGACGGTGGTCTCGCAGGAAGACGATTACCTCGACCTGGTTCGCAAGCCGCGTTTCGGCTACGGCAAGGGCGCGAATCCTTGTGTCGATTGCCGAATCTATATGTTTGAAAAAGCCAAGCAGTTCATGGAGCAGGTGGGGGCGAGGTTCGTGGTCAGCGGGGAAGTCGTGGGGCAACGTCCTATGAGTCAAAAACGACGCGACTTTGATATCATCGCGCACCATAGCGGTCTGGACGACCTACTACTGCGGCCGCTGTCCGCCAAAATGTTGCCGCCCACGCTGCCCGAGCGGGAAGGCTGGGTCGACCGCGAGCAGCTTTACGATATTTGTGGCCGCAGCCGCAAGAAGCTGATTGCGATGGCCAAGGAGTTCGATCTGCCCAATATTCCGTCGCCATCGACGGGCTGTGCGCTCACGGAGCCGAAATTTTCGCGGAAAGTGTTCGACCTGATCGAGCTGGCGCCGACCGCCACATTCTGGGAGTACGATCTCCTCTCGGTCGGCCGGCACTATCGGTTCGACAAACACACCAAGGTGGTGGTGGGGCGTAAGGAGTCGGAAAACATCCAACTGCAATACACGCACCGTCTGCCGGAGGCCAACAGCACCGCGCTGCTCATGCCCGACAACTTCGCCGGCCCCACGGCGTTATTGCTGGGAGAGCCTACTCCGCAGGCGTTGGACTACGCGATTGCTTTACTGACCCGACACAGCAACTTCGAGGAAACCGCCGATTTGGAGGAATCCGCCGCTCCCCAAATTCGCCTCAGCACGCATGATGAAACGCGCACCGTGGCGGCTTGCGTGTCGGAAGCGGCATTGGCCGCGAAGACGATCGCCGCCGATTAAGCGCTCGTCCGTAAATACGTTACCGGTCGTCGATCAAAAAAGCCCGGCATTTTCAAAATGCCGGGCTTTTAGGCGAGCGGCAGATGAAAATTTACCTAATGCAAGCACGAAGCGCAAGCGAGTGAATCAGCAAACGGTCATTCCCACGTCGGCGGGAACCCCCAAAAAAACTCACAGACTCCCGCTGCGTGCGGGTAAGTTATTTTCTGCCGCTCGCCTTAATTCTGTTCCTCTTGGCCTGCGGCCGAACAATCGATCTGAAATATTCCGTGCGGCTCTCCGCCACCATTGCCAGAGTGTGCCGCCTGGACGTGTTTTGGTTCACGGCGTCTGCTCGGCGAGCCAAGCTTGGAACATGAGCACGTCCCAGAGCCAATAGCTCCAGTCGTGAGTGGCGGCGGTGTGTTCGTCCCATTTTCCTTGCACCGCCTTCGGTTGGAAGTAACCTTCGGATTGCAGCCGCTCGGCGGAGAGTAAGTCGTCGGCCCATTCTCTTAAAGGGCCGCGCAACCAAGCCGCCAATGGAACGCCAAAGCCGACCTTGGGCCGCTCGAAAAGTGCTCGCGGCGCGTGGCGGCCCAACACCTCTTGCAACAGCCATTTGGGCCGACCGGGTCGCGACTTAAATCCCCACGGCAGCGACCAGGCAAACTCCGCCACGCGGTGGTCCAACAGAGGCACGCGCGCTTCCAAGCTCACGGCCATGCTGGCGCGGTCGACCTTGGTGAGGATATCGTCGGGCAAATAGGTTTGGCCATCGAGCTGCATCATGTTTTCGATGCCGGCTGCGCGTCCGCCCCATTGCCGGGGTTGGTCGAAAATGGTCGTCGGTTTGTTCCCTCCTAGCACGATGCTGGCAGGATCTTTCCAGTGCGAGTGGAGTTCGACGTACAACTCCTCAACACTCTTGACATGCGCGACGCCGCTCAGCGCATCGGCCCTCCGCGAACCAATCAACCCGGCGCAAAAGGCCGCCAGCCGACGAACCGGCGTTGGCGCCCAGCGCAGCTTGTTCCAAATAGCAGCGATGTGTGCGTAACGCCGGTAACCGCCGAAGAGTTCATCGCCGCCGTCGCCGGAAAGGCTCACCGTGACTTGCTCCCGAGCGATTTTGGAAACCAGGTAGGTGGGAATCAGCGAGGCATCGGCGAAAGGTTCATCGAACATTGCCGGCAGCAGGGGGATTACGTCGCGTGCTTCTTGGCTGCGGACATAATGTTCCACATGCTCGGTGCGCAGGTGTTCGGCCACGGCCTTGGCGTAGGGCGCTTCATCGTACCCGGGCTCCTGAAAACCCAGAGAGAACGAACGCACCGGCTGGCTGCTTTCCGCTTGCATCAGCGCCACGACCAACGAAGAATCGATCCCGCCCGATAAAAACGCGCCCACCGGCACATCGGCCTCCATACGCAGCCGAACGGAATCTTGCAGCAGGCGTTCGAGTTCATCGGCGGCTTCTTCGACGGAACCGGTGAACGGCTGGCGGCTTCCCCGCTGGGCGATTTCACCCAACCGCCAATAGTGCGTGGGCGTTGTACGGTTGTGATTGCTGTTGGCGTCCACCGAAAGCATGGCGCCCGGCGGTAGCTTGAAAACACCACGGTAGATGGAATGGGGCGCCGGAATGTAGCTGTGTTGCAGCAGCAAGGTGAGCGCGCCGCGATCAACTTCCGCATTGAAAGCGGGGTGCGCTCGCAATGCCTTGAGTTCAGACCCGAACAACAGCGTGCGGCCCATCCAGCCGTAATACAGCGGTTTGACGCCCAGCCGATCGCGCACCAATGTCAGCCGATGTTCGCGTGTGTCCCACACGGCGAAGGCGAACATACCGTTCAGCCGTTGCAGCGCGGCTTCGATTCCCCAGGCATCGATCGCCTGGACGAGAACTTCGGTGTCGGCATGGCCTCGAAAAGTACGCCCCGCGTTTTCCAACTCACGCCGCAAGGAACGATGATTATAAATTTCACCGTTGAAAACAATTTGGTGGCGTCCGCTGGCCGAAGCCATTGGTTGGCGGCCTTGCGACGATAAGTCGATGATCGCCAAGCGTTGATGGGCCAAGGCGACGCCGCACGGGGCGTCGGCCCAAACGCCAGCGTCGTCAGGACCGCGCTGCCGCAGCCGTGCGGCCATGTTTGCGGCGGTAGCCTCCAAATGACTTTGTTCGGCCGGCAACTCCGGTTGGAAAACGCCGGCAATTCCACACATGGGTCAATCCTTGGATGTTGTCGGCGGAAGGGCGTTCAAGATTTGCTCCCACTGCGCGAAGAAAGCGTC
>JAJRWU010000164.1 GCA_024276655.1 Planctomycetota bacterium | reverse complement strand
TTCTCCAACAGATGCCGCCTCACAATCGCTACTTTCTGTTCAGGCGACAAATACGTTCTTTTCGACATTGAGCTTCTCCTTTTCGTGAGTGCTAAACTCTAGCACACTCTTAAAGCTCAGCGTCCAACTGGGGCAAAACAAACTGTCGTTTCAATTCCTCTTCAGAAAAGTACGTGGACAATTCAGATACATAAAAGAAGCCGGGGATGAAGCGTGTTTCTCCTCCTTTGAAGCCCTTGGTGGAAATACCCGCGATTTCGAAAATCCAACCGCCTTTATGTTTGTCGTTGCCGACAAAGGATGCGATTACGGAAGAGTCGTTGATGATGTTGCGGATCTTGATGTTAGGCGTTGCGCGGCCATCGTCGAAGAGTGCGCCAAAACGACCCAGGCGAAGCCACGGCGTTTCGTATTCGTCAATTTCAGCGATCTCGAAGTGTTCCGCGAGCGTCGATTTTTTCATGTCTGCAATCAGTTTTTCAAGCTTTTGTTTGGGGCCGTCGAACGCCTTTTGGAACTCTTCTTTGTGGCGTTTGATGTATCCCAAGGAGATGCGAACCTTCGTCGCTTGTTTTTTGGTTTCCCGCTTTGCTGCGCGGTTAAGCTCACGACTGGAAGACAGCTTCACCAACCGCCTTAACTCTTTTTGCATTTCGGGTATGAGTGTTTTGGGATTTGAAATTCCCAGATGTTCCTTTGCTGGAGAATCGAGCGTTGGAGCCTCAGGGGTGTCTTTGTTTTCATCTTCGCCTGGAATCCGCCCGGTTTTTTCGAACTTATCACGCCATTGTTTCTCAATTTGATCAGCAAGCTCGGCGCGCATTGTGAGGTATTTCTGAACAACAGCAGGGTCTTGGTTCGGGGAGGGAACTTCGGGAGTGAAGGATTCCATCGCGACGGAAGGATCGAAGGGCGTCACTTCGGGCGCGCTCTTCGCGACGCCTTTCTCAGACTTGTAGTTATAGACACCAGAGACGTGATAGAACCCGCGAACGAAATAGTGTGATTTATCTTTCCAGTCGTCGGTCGCGACGCCCTTGAGGCAAAACAGCTTTTTGCTCCCTTTGTGAAGATCGGTTGGGGAGAAGGCCGCCAAGGCGGTTGTGCCATCAATGACTTGGTAGATGTACACATTGTTCTCGTCTTCCGATACGGGGAGCAATGTTCCAAACGCACCCGGCAAAATCTCGACGATCTTCTGTTTATTGATACGAGCGATTTTGAATTGATTGGTTAGCGCCGACGTCCTAGCGCGAGTAAACATCATACGAATGAGAAATTGGTCGTCTTCATTGAGCCTCTCGAAACGAGGCAGCCATTCTTCTTTGAGTTCGGCGACAATCTTGGCGCGCATCGCCAGGTATTTCCGCACAACTGCGGGGTCTTGCTTTGCGGGGGCGGCGTCTTGTGCGAGAGCGGAGGAGGCAATGAAACATAAGAGCACGGCGAAAAAAAGAGAGCGACTGTTCACGGCACTATTTTCCTCTTGAATGCTTGGAGTATCAATCTGGGCATTATTACATCGTAACAATTACAACGCAAATACATTATGAGCATCGTCGTTCAATATGGAAGCCACACGCACGCCGTGGGCGAGGTGGAGTATTCGATCCAGCGCACGGCAATACTGTCGGACGCCAAAACGCCGGTGAAAGAACGGGTGCAAATCGATGTAAGCGGAATGCTGACGGGTTCGTCGGTGGCCGATATCGACGCCAAGGTGGAGTCGATCAAAGCGGCGTACGCAATCGACGGGCAAGACTTCATTATTCGGTCTGGCTCGCTGGTGTTGGACGTTTCGTTGATTAGTTCGCAAGCCGAAGGCGGAACGCGCGTGATTCAGCGGCCCTCGTTTCCCAACAATAAAGGCGGCGCCTACACGACGTTCCTGCCCTACGCGCTGACCATCGAAGCCGAACTGCCGATCGATGACCCTATCACCTCGATTAAGTCGTGGCGGGAATCGGTGTCATTCACCGGCGGCGGTCCGCTCTTCGGCATGCTCGAAACCAGAGTCGGCCGGCCGCAGCCGCAACTCCTGACCCGGCACACGATTTACCGAGCCGTGCAAGAGGGGCAGGCGGTGGGGAACTACGTGCGGCCGTCGGCCGCGTTGCCGCTGTTCCCTTCGGCACAAATCAAAATGCCGAACATTACGAAAATTTCCGCGACGCCAGTCGGACTCGGAAACTCCACCGTTTTTATCAATCCGGGGATTCGCTGGCGTTATGAATTCGAATCCGCCACGCCGCTGGTGGCTAATCCTAACAATTGGGGAGCAACCTAATGCCAAATGAACTCACCTGGCGCGGCGACGCGCTGGCTGTTCCGCAAGTGACACGTATCACGCCCGCCAATGTGCAAGCTGGTGATACATTCTCAGTGACCATCAACCGCAAGACGCTGACCGTTACAGCGGCGGGGTCGACCCAGGCGGCGTTGATTGCCGACGTGGTCAACAAGATGGCCGCAGCCATCGGAGCGTACGACAACGCCATCGCCGAGTTTTCCGAGATTGGCGCCGGTAAGGTTGTTGTCTCTGGGGTGACGACCGCGCTGGCGCTGACCGGTCCGACCGATGGCAAGCCGTTTACGGTCACGAGTTCGGCCGCCGACGCGGGTAATTTTGGACTCACGATATCGACAGTTACCGCAGGCGCCGCCGGCACGAACGAAAAGCAGCGAATCACGTTGGCCGGAACTCCCACCGGTGGGACGTTTGCGCTTTCGTTTGGCGGGCAAACGACCGGAATCATCCCGTTCAACGCATCGGCGGCGACTGTTGATTCGGCACTTGAGGGCCTCAGTAGCATTGGCGCCGGGAATGTGACAACAACCGGCTCTGCCGGAGACTGGACGGTTGAATTTACCGGCGCGCTTGCCGGAACGGATGTCGCCTTGATTGCCGGCGATGGAACACTTCTGACCGGCGCCGCGAATGTGACGGTGAGCACCACCACACAAGGTTCGCCGGGAACGAATGAAGTTCAGAGGATTACGGTCGCCACGAATCTTTCGAGTTCCGCCAACGCGATCATTACTCTTGACGGTGTTGGGTCACTTCCGTTCAGCCACCTTGCCAGCGCCGATATTGTTCAAACAGCTATGGAGGGCATGTCGAATGTTGGAGTGGGGAATGTCGTCGTTACGTCGAACAAGGCGAGCACGGCAACGCAATTGTCCGCTATCGGTGATTATTGGCAGATTGAGTTTACGGGGTCACTTGGCGGGACCGATGTAAATGCACTCACGGTAGACACCACGCTTGAAGGGGTAGTCGGGACAACCTACACCATTGCCGAACAAACCAAGGGTTCCGCAACTCCCGTCAATGAAGTGCAAGTTATCACGGTGAACAATGGCCCCACGGCGGGAACTTTCACTCTTACTTTCCAAGGCCAGACGACGGCGGGCATTGCCTACAACGCGGCGGCATCGGCTGTTCAATCGGCGCTCGAAGCGTTGTCGAATATCGCTGCTGGCGAGGCGGTTGTAACGGGCAATGCGGGCGGACCATACACCCTGACGTTTAGCGGCGGAACGCTGGCGGGAACCGACGTATCGGAGATGACCGGTTCGGGAGCGTTGCTTACCGGGTCGTCGGTATACGCGGCCACAACACAAGCGGCGGTCGCGGGAACGAACGAAGTGCAACAGGTGGCGGTCGACTCCGAAGCAACCGGCGGAATGTTCACGCTCACCTTCAACAGTGAAACAACGGCTGGCATCGCGTATAACGCAACGGCTTCCGCGGTGCAAACAGCATTGGAAGGGCTAACGACTCCCGTGGCGGGCGACTTCAGCGTTACCGGCGCCGGGCCTTACTTGGTCGAGTTCAAGCAAAACTACACTGCGTCAAACGTCGCGGAAATGACGGGCAGCGGCGCCAGTTTGACCGGCGTCGGCTCACAGACGTTTACAACCTCTGTCGCGACGTCGCCCACCGGACCAAACTGGTTCAACGAAGCCGACAACTGGCCAACCACCGGATCCTCCGCCGCGAACGCTCCCGCCGCGAACGATACGCTGATCTTCAAAGACTCCGACATCGACTGCCTCCATGGCCTGGATAACCTCAGCGGCGCCACCGTGGCGAAGATTTCGTGCCTGGCTTCGTACACCGGCAAGATTGGGCTGCCGACAAACACCGGTGAATATTTTGAATACCGAAACACCGAGCTGACGCTGGGCGCCACAACCATAAATATCGGCGAAGGCGAAGGCGCCGGGTCGTCGCGTATCAAAATCAACGGCGAGGCGGTTCAAACGACTGTTTCGGTTTACAACACAGGCGCCTCGGACGACGACCTACCCGCCTTTGTCTGGCGCGGCGTGCATGCGTCGAATGTTGTCAATGTGTTTCGCGGCTCCGTGGGCGTGGCTCTGAACGCCACCGGAGACGACGCCTCTATCGCGATGTTAACGGTCGGTTTTATCGACAGTCAGGATACCGACGCGATCGTTGTGTTGGGCGAAGGAGTCTCGCAGTTGACTACCGTCAACAAATCGGGCGGCTCGCTCACGATCGGCGACACAGCCGTGGCCGCGTTCACGCAAGAGGGCGGGTCGGCCGAGATCAACGGCGCGGGCGCTATTGCAACACTTACCAACCATGAAGGCGACATCCTCTACAACTCGACCGGAACCATCACCACGCTGACGGTGTCGGAAGAGGCGGCCGTCGATTTTACCGCCAAGCAGATTGCTCGCACCGTTACGAACTGCACGATTTATTCCGGCGCCACGCTCACCGACAGTTTCAAAACCGTGACGTGGTCGAACCCGATCATGTTGTCGAATTGCAGCTTGGAGGAAGTGACGCTCGACGTCGGCACCAACATTACTCTTCAACCGGTTAGCGTGTGAGGTAACCCATGGGCGCACCACAAGGAACCGCCTATTGGGGCGGCATCAACGACTTTATCTCGGCAAGTTTCACGTTCACTCCGGGCATATCGCCTTCGGTTTGTCGAATCGTGATTCCGCCACAGAGTGTCAGCAATCTGCAGGCCGGCGGCGATCTAACCTGGCGCTACGGCGGGAGTCGCATTGTATTTCGCGATTGCCGTTTAGATTCCGTGATGGCGTCGGGCGGCGCCAACCGAACCGAGAGTTGGACGCTCTACATCCAGGACCGCCGTTGGTTGTGGCGGGAAACCGGTAGGATCTCTGGCTTCTATAATGTCCAGACGACTGGAGGTTTGAAGAAAGACAGCGAGAAGTCGCCTCGCGAGCTGGCGAAGCTTTGCCTCAACGCCATGGGAGAAAAAAAGTTTTCCTTGGCGGGGCTTCCGAACGACACTCGGCCAGAAATCGACTGGGACTACGCCAACCCCGCCGAAGCATTGGCGAGTTTGTGCGATTGGCTCGGATGTTCTGTCGTGCTTGGGCTCGACAACCGGGTTTACATCGTTCGCAATGGGCAAGGTCGGAAGTTGCCGCGACAGAATATTATTGACGGCGCCGAAGTGTTAGACCCGCCCGACCCGCCAGGGAAAATCGTTGTTGTGGGTGGGAGAACGCGGTATCAGCACGACTTTAAACTCGAAGCCGTAGGGCTGGACGCCGACGGTGAAATTCGCCCGATCAATGATTTGACTTACATCAAAGAGATGAACAACGGCGGAAATTGGCTAGAAACGGCGGATGTGCCGGACTTTAACGGACTCAAAAACGCTCGTATTCGGGGGCTGGCGAGGCTGTCTGTTTTTCGATGGTATCGGATCAAGACGCCATTCCGATTGCCGGGCGTGACCCAGCCCATCAACGATCTGCGACGAATACTCCCTCTGGATGACACGCAGCTTGAGAGGTCGAAGAAAGACCCCAAGAAAAACGAAAGGAAGGAGTCGGCGAGCGAACCGCTGCCGCCATGGGTGTTCGGGGTGTTTTGTAAGGGCGGGGAATCGCTCAAAAGCTCGACGGAAAAAATCGAGCACAATATAAAAAAGAATCCCGAGGGGCTTTATACTGGCGAGTTTGAGATCGACGCCGAAACCGGCATCGTGCGGTTCAACGAGCCGGTTTGCAAAATAAAGAAAGACGACAAAAATTCCAAGCAGCCGGCGGAGCTTGTCTTGCGTATCGCGTGTAACCTGCGAGACGAAAAAACACGCGGCTGGGCGCGGGAGGAATTCAGCGGCGGGGCCAAGGTTCGAAGTCGGCATCGGTCCAAAAAGAAATACCTCCTCCGCGAAGACATTGCACGTGAAATCTACGCTCGCTTTCATCCGAAGCCGGTCAAGACCGTAGACAACCTTGACGCGGTTACAAAAACGGCGAGGTGTTACCTCGAGGCGGAATTGGCCAAGTACGCCACAAGGCGGGCGGGAACCGTGATCTACGCCGGGCTGGTTCCCATCTCGCCGGATGGCGTCACAAAACAAGTGACCTTCACCGTTGGCGGCAATGGTCGCGCCTCGACTCGCATTTCGCGCAACCGCGAAGAACCGCATCTGGCGCCAACGTACGCCGAAAAAAGAATCAACGAGCAGAGCTTCGCGGAACTCCGGCAAGCCCGCAAGACAGCCGCGCAGCGCGCTCGCGATGCACGCAAAGGAGGAGCCAAATGAGCGGATTTCAACAACTCAGCCAAACGTCGGGCTATCGCTCGCCAAATGCACAACAGAGAACGCTGTCGATAATAAACATGTCGGACGAGGAAATACCGGGCTTTGCGGCGTGCGTTTTGTGGCCTGGCAGTGCGTTTCCTTCTGAGTCGAGAGGAAATACGATGCCGCGCTTCAATCAGGAAGTGGTTGGCGGACAAGTGGTCTGGCATGTGTACAAGCCGAACGCGAAAACTTCTGGAAACCTCGCTCCCGAAATGATCATCATCAACGGACCGACGTCCATCCCCAGCGGTGGAACAGGGACGGGGTCGCAAGATTGGCCGCTCCAGGTAACACATGAACTTAGCGACGACTTATCAGCCGGAGAAACATGTGGGATCGTTGACGGCCAGTGGGATGTTAACTCCAATGGCAACGATTTTGTTTGCACGTCCAGCGACAAGGCGGTCGTATTGGGGGATACAGCCCGTCAAGTCATTTGGGTGTCTCCCGCGCATTCAGAGCGAGTGTATTCTATCACATCACTCGTTTTTGATTCGGAAGATAATCTAGGCGCCTCCATACCGGACGGCGGCCTGGTGCAATTCAACGGAATCACGGGGAGCGTTACTACTTCTGGCGGTGCGGTTCTTCCAGGAGTCAAGCTGTTGTTCATCGACGATGGACAGACAAAGCTGGGCCCAGGCTCTAGCGTCGCACATAATACGGTCGTGGTTCCGGTGAGCGGCTTCTACGAATGTACGATTTCCGCCAGTGTATCCAAGCCCGGCATACTCGGCCGGTCGGGACTCATCGACCTGCTGGCCGTGCGCGTAAGAAAAACAGGCGATGGGGTGGATCTTCTCGATTCGCTTACCGACGGAATGCCAATATCTGACGTATCAACTCCGGGAATCAGTGTGTTAGCTACGAGGGAGAACGCCTACTTCGACACCATCGAAGGAACGGGCGTCTCTCTTTTTTATCCCCATGAATCCGTTTGTGCATCGGGAACCGTGTTCCTGGAGAAAGGCGATGGCGTTTCCGTGGGATTGGGGACGCTCAGAAGCCTCGGAGGGCCGACATTCGTATCCAACCCCAGGCTCTCGTTACGACTTTCTTCGCCTGAAAACGCCCCCATCCACACGATAGAGTAGATGTATGCCATTCGCTTTCCAGACGGCGCCTCAGCCAACGCCCGATGCCGAGAAAACCTGCCTGCGAGTCATTCCGAATAACCTCGGCGCGGCGCCGCCCATTGCTATCGACAGCGACAAGTATCAAATCATTGTCAAGTCGTTTCGGCGGTTCGATCTGCTTTTGCGATTCGTTCGGTCGGTAAAAAAGCACTACCCAACAGCGCGAATTCTCGTCGCAGATGACTCCTTTGAAGAAGCTTCGGATTCCCTGCCTTGGGAAATTCGTGAAGTCCAGCAGACGCCTGGAGTTTCTTGGTTGCAGTTTCCGTTCGACACCGGGCTGGCTGCTTGCCGCAATCGTTTGGTGAAGGTAACGCAGGCTAGGTATGTTGTCAATTGCGACGATGATTTTGTGTTTACCGATGAAACACGGCTCGACAAGATGGTCGATGTTCTCGACGCCGACGCGGACGTCGACCTCTGCGGCGGGATAATTCGCGAGAACGGAGTCGCGCGGAACTGGGCCGGTGAATTCAGCCGCGGGCCATCCCAGATCAAGGGAAAAGATATCCTGCGGGTCAAGCCGCTGTCGTCGCCGTGGCGGAGACAAAAAGGAACGCACTATCGGAAAAGTGAACTGGTGTATAATTTTTTCATGGCGCGGCGCGAAACACTCGTGAAATGCCCCTGGGACGACGCATTCAAAATATCGGGCGAGCACCTCGACCACTTCCTTTCCGCGCATGAAAAGGGTATTCACGTCGTCTACACACCCGAAAGCCTGATAGACCACCGGCCTGCGGGAAGCCAGAATTACAGGCAATACCGGCAACGCGGCGAGCATTACAACCGGGTTCTGAGAGAGAAGTGGGGTATCGTTCGGAACCCTGGCCATCGCGCTGCCAACGAACCCGGGCTTCCCTCGCGAGTCGACAAACTTGAAGCACTCGAATTCAGAAAACCGAACATCATCATTCTCGGCGTCGGCCACTCCAACACCAGTATTACTACGCGGCAAATCGCGGCGCTGGGCTGGAATCTCGGTGATGCCGACCAAGAGTATGCCGAAAGCGTGGGTGTGCGAGCGGTGAACCAGAACGGGTTCGACATAGATTCCGCCAAAATCGCCTTGGAAAAACTGCCGCAGCCCTGGGTCGTGAAAGATCCGCGTTTTGCACGGACGCTCTCTCATTGGATTCCCGCGTTTGCGCCGTACCGACCGCTGCTGGCGTGGATCACAAAAGATTTGGCGGTCGTCAAGAAGTCGTACCGAACACGCGGCGAAACCGACGCCCGCGTGGATGAACTGTTCGCCAACTGCCAAAAACATTTCGACGCCTGGCCGTGGCCCAAGGCGCAGGTTCGCGCCGAAGACGTGGCGGCCGCCGTGGCGATGTTCCGCCAACTGAGCTAAACGTCAAATGGACCAATAGGATTCCAGCATCGGCGAGATTCCTGGAAGAGCTTCGGCAACCCATTCCGCGGGCTGGCAAAAGTTGTGCATCCGAACAATATTCGTCGGGTTTTGAACGCCCCCATGCGCCAGCACCCATTTCACCGGGCCAGTGCAAAATACGTAGAGGATAAACACCATTAAATACTGCGACGTCTTGTTCACTCGAAGCACCTCATTAGACATGGAAGATAGGACGTAACAGGCCTGCCTTGCGGGAAAAGGGTCAGCTGCACAGTGATCATTCGGTATTCATGAAAACACCGGACGCCAACAACTGGTTTCGCAAAAAACTTTTCCTAGCGGCTGCCGTTTCAGAGATTTGTAGAGCGCATGCGGCTTGAAACAAATACAACGGCGAACAGAAGTCGGCGCGAGTAAGATCGCGACGGTTGTAGGTGTTGCAACGCGAGGCGGGGCGCTATTTCGAGGGCCGAGCCGGTCGGATATAGATATCGCTTACGCCGAGAGCGAGTCCGGCGTCGCTTTCGATCATCACCCGAATATGGGCGTGGCCCCGCGCTTCCGAGGGAATGTCGAGCGTTCTTTGGAAGGAGCCGGCCGTGGTTTGGAATGTTTCGATGGTCCAACGTTGATCGTTGGCGCGGTTGTAGGTGTCGTCGAACGCGGACAAGTGTTGGTCGTCGTTGACAAATCGGGGACGAGGAGTCGGCCGGAAAGTCAGGCGGTCGCGACGGCACACCACCTCGATGGTGCAGCGTCCCGCCGTTGCGTTTTCGATCGACGCCACCAACTGTTCGCTGGCTCGTGTTTTCTTCGCCGCCCGCACGGTGAGCGTTCGAGGACGCGGCAGGCGGAGAAGAGGGTCGCCAAACAAATTAAACAGTTGTGCGTGTTCGGCGCGTTCGGCGGTCAGTTGCTCGGGCGCCGGGCTAATTGCCTTGGCGATGGCGTCGAGCCAGGCTCTTTGCGAAAGGCCCTGGCCAGCGCGTTGGGCGTTGTCGGCGGATGGTTGTTCGTTTTGCACGAGGCGTCTTTTGGCGTGCATGAGCAACTCGCCCAAAACGGGCTGCCGATCTTGAAAATTGTTGTCGCGAGAATGTTGCGTCTGAAAATGTTCGTCGAGCAACGCGCTGCCCAACACCGCCATGCCGTAAGGCATCGTGACGCGGGAGCCCGCCAAAACGGCGATCGGCCCCGTGCCCGATTTTAACAACTCCTCGGCCAGACAATCGCGAGGTTCGTCGAAAGCGCCGGTGTAACACGCCAAAAAAACCGCCACCGGCGCGCCGGCCGCGGTGCGAACGCGCGGAACATCGCGCACGTCGAAGATCGGATACGCCGCGCCCGGCGTGCGCACTAAGTCAAGATACCGGCGTTGGCCGTGTCCCATGTAAACCCAGAACAAGCACCCTTCGTTCATGCGGGCAATGGCGGTTTGACGAAAGCCGCGCGGGTCGGGGCAGTAAGGACTGCGCCAACTGGCGTAGGTCATGGTGGTTCGGTACGACGAAGGCACGCCGGCGGTGATAAACTTCTTGGCCGTCGATTCGATCATGGCGTCCGCCAGACTGCCAAAGCCGCCAACGCCGGCGATGAAATTCACTCGCCTTTGCCACGCGCCTGACGTCGCGGCTTCGTAGGCCATGATTTTTTGGACCATCGTTCGCAGCTCTGCGCTGCTGTCGGCGGTGAGTCGTCCGATGGCCAGATCAGGGGCGATATCGTCGTCCAGATCTACAAACCAATTGTCGGTGGCCAACCGTGGCTCCGATCCCCAGGCCAGGTTGACTTTCGCTTGCGCCAAGTGGGTCGGCGTGATATTGCGAGGGTTCGACGCAGAGTGGGCGTCGCCGACAAGCAACACAAATCGCAGACCGCCGCGCGCCGCCCGCCGGCGAATTTCCCCACGCATCGCTTCTTTGGAGGCGACATCATGGAGCACCTTGATCCGATGGCCCTGGCCTTGCCGGTACTCCACCCAGGGCGCCAGCGCGGCTGAGAAATCGGCCGGACAAAACACCAGCGTGTCGACGGGCGGCGGCGCGGGGCCGGCGCCCAACAACAGCGATAAAATGAGTAACGACATATCTGTTACCGTGTTTTTGTGTAAATCGCATCAGCTAATTATACCGCGTGTCGCAAGTCAGACAAATAAACGAGCGTTGCCTAGGCCGCATCTTGGCGGGCGGCGGTCTTGGTTGAGGCCAGCAACGCCGAACCGCAGGCTGCAAATACGTGGTCGATTTCGATGGCGCGCATGGCGGAATCGTCGTGGCTGCGAACGCGTGGGCGAGAGCCGTTGGCCTGATCTACTTGCACGACTTTATGCCGACCGCCGTAAGGACCGCAACGCTTTGGGTCGGTGGGGCCATGCAGGGCGACACACGTCGCGCCGACCGCCGCGGCCAAATGCATGGGCCCGGTATCGGAGCCGACAAAAAGTCGCGAAGATCGCAACAGCGCCGCCAGCTCCGTAAGCGAGAGAGGTGGCGCCGGCAGCGCGTGCCCGCCGCTTTCAGACACCACGCGCGCCGCCGCATGTTGTTCGTCGACGCCGCCCGAAACAACCACTGAAGGCAGGCCGTGTTGTTCGCCGATTCGCCTCGCTAGCTGGCCATAATAACTCGCCGGCCAAACTTTTGATCGCCAACCGGCGCCCACGTTGAGCACGACAAATCCGCACCCCAGGTGCGACTCCGTTATGACCTGCTCGACGCGCCGACGCGCTGCGGCGTTTTCCGGAAGGCCGAATTCCACAGCGGGGTTGCCGATGCCCAACGGCTTGAGCAGGTCGAGATGCCTATCGACGATGTGCTGCTCCCGAGTGGATACTAACTCGGTGGCGAGCCATGGCGCTAGCTCTCGTCCTTGAGGCCGAGCGAAGCCGATCCTGCGCCGGGCGCCGGAGAGCCAGGCGGCAATCGAACTTTTGGCTAGGCTTTGGGCGTCGAGGGCGATATCGTACTTCAGTGCTTGCAGTTTCGCTTGAAGATTTTTCCGGCCGCGAAAACTCTTCAGCCAATTGCGCGGCGCGGCGGTCACATGATCGAGCGCCGGGTGGCCATATAAAATGGGGGCGTTCGCCTCTTGCGCCACCCAGCCGATAAACGCCCGCGGGTAACGGCGGCGCAACGCGCAGGCCAGCGGCAACGTCAGTACGCAGTCGCCCAGTGCGCTGAGCCGACAAATCAGAATACGTGGCGACGACCGATCCGCCATGATGCTAGCACCCCGAATGAATGTATTTTACCCGCCGCGCGAGGAACAATCAGCGAGGCGGATAATACGGGCAAACCCGTATGGGCATCAAGGTGAATTTGTTGCTAGCATTTTGAGATTTTGAGTTGAAACAAGACCCACAAAAAAAGCCGCAGGTTGGATGCCTGCGGCTTTTTTCTGTTACGCAAATTTTCCGTGAGAACGTCGAGGATCAGATTTCGAAGCCCTTGCGGTATTTCTGGCGAATGAGAATTTCACATTCGGGCGCGTTCTTGGCGATCAGGTTTTCATGATCCCAATCGATGGTTTTGCCATCGGCCCAAACCGCCAGATTGCCGAGCAACACGGTTTCCGTCAGAGGCCCTGAGTAATTGGGGAAGTTCGACGCCGCCGCCGGGCCGCCCTTGATCGCCCGAACCCACTCCTTGAAGTGGCCGGGAGATATTTCGTATTCGACTTCCGGCTCTTCAACTTCGCCAATGTACTGATACGCGGCGCCATAATCGTTAGAGGAATACATGGACCCCTTCTCGCCGACAATCAACAAGCCGCTGCTGCTGGGCTTGATGCCCGGCATAAGTTCGGCCGGAGGCAGTTTGCCGCCGTCGTACCAAGTCAACTTCACCGGAGCGCGGCCATTGCGTTCCGGAAAATCAATATTGATGATCGACCACTTGGGGTAGGTTTCCTTGTTGTGGCCTGAAGTTTCGGCATGCAAGGTGGTGGGAGCTTGGAGGTCGAGCGCTTTGAAGGCCATGTTCAGGGTGTGGCAGGCCATGTCGCCCAGGGCGCCGGTGCCGAAATCCCACCAGCCCCGCCATTTGAAGGGATGATAAATCGGTGCGTAGGGGCGTTCTGGGGCTGAACCGAGGAAGTTATCCCAATGCAGGCCGGAGGGAATTTCGATCTTTTCCGTCGGCCGCGACAAGCCTTGCGGCCAAACCGGGCGGTTGGTCCAACAGTGTACACTGCTGACTTTACCCAATACGCCGGCTTGAATCATCGCGGCCGCTTTACGTAGGCCGGGCAGGGCGGTGCCTTGGTTGCCCATTTGCGTGGCGACACCCTGTTCGCGGGCCACGGTGGCCATTAAACGGGCTTCTTCCAGTGAATGGGTGAGCGGTTTTTGCGTGAAGCAATGTTTGCCCATGCGCATGGCGCGCAGCGCGGCGGGCGCGTGTGTGTGGTCGGGCGTGCTGACGGTAACGGCATCTATGCTCTTGCCCATTTCGTCGAGCATTTTGCGGTAGTCGAAGAAGCGTTTGGCGCCTTTGCAACGACGGCCTTCGCCTTCGAGCCGGCTTTCGTCGATGTCGCAGACAGCAACCACATTGCCGTTCTTGCGGGCGTCGGCCGAATCGCTATGGCCCTTGCCGCCGATGCCGATGCAGGCAAAATTCACTTGCTCATTGGGCGAGGTGCTCTCTTTCGCACTGACGCCGCCCGCCACCCAATAACCGGCGCCGGCCATTGCGGTCGTTTTAATAAAGGTGCGGCGGGACGAACCCTGGCCGGAAGAACGCTGGGACATAAATAAACTCCTTGGAGAAGATGGAAGGTTGGGTGGTCTGTTAGGCGCAAAGCGTGGGGCTGCTAAAAACTCAGACCACTAGCGAACGAGGAACTTCAAACATTGTCCCGCCCGCCGGGCCAGCGTACCGGCAACTCATCATTGTTTTACAATAACGTCTCGGGCGGCGAGTCGCAACATTTTTGAAATTTAGAACCGGAACTTCGTTCATCAGCCGATGAGCGCTAGCTCACGGTTTACAGCATTCTCGGAGAACTTTTTTGTCGCCGCAGTAAAGCAGGGCAGGTTAGCGAAGAAGGTATAAATGACTCCGCTTTTCCGATTTTAGCGAAAGTTAGGGTTAGTGAAAGACGATAACTCTCGCTACGAAAGGCCTTGCACGGGGCGAGTCCATTCTTTCGACAACTGCTATCCCACTAGGACTCTGTCGATGCGAGTCTCAACACGCACCATCGTCGCACGCATTTTTGTAGCCGCGACCGTCATTTCCGCCTGTTTGCCAGGTATTTCGGCCCAAGCCGAAGATTCACTCATCAAGGCGGCGTTTCGTGAAGAAACATCGCCCGATGTGAAGGCCATGGCAGCCAGCGACGCACCGCCGTCGCCACCCTCTGGCCTCTTGGAGACCAGAAAACGGCGTCGCCCTCCGAGCGTGCGCAAGGCCACCCGCCGCAATTCGGCGCGACTGGCCGGATATCGGCCGCGCCACGAGCGTCTGGCGGCAACACACACGGCCAGCCAGTCGGTTTTGGTCGAAGCCCCGATTGAAATGTACGACGGGCAGCCAGCCGATATTGAATTCGACCTTGGCGGCCCTGTTCCCGGCGGCCCCGACGATGAGTTTTGCGATTCCTGCGGCTCCGATAACGGCGACTGCGGCAGTTGCGGCGTGAAAAAACTATGTTTTCAGGTCTGCCTGCCGGTGATCGAAAGCCTGCAAGTGGGCGGCGGCGTGCAAGGATTCAAAGGCCCTGGCAACCTCGGCCAAGACAGCAGCTTCGGTTTTTACGAATCGCTCAACATGGGTATTCCGCTCGACCTGTTCGGCAGCGGCATTGGCGCCCAGTTCGGTATTCGCGGTGTGCAAAGCAATATATCGGGCGCCAATCCTAGAACGTCCGACCGCAGAGAGCAAGTTTTCCTGACCGCCGGTCTGTTTCGCCGCGTCGATTGCGGCCTCCAATTTGGCGCCGTCATCGATTATCTCAGTGAAAGTTGGGATCGGAGTATTGATCTGACCCAGGTTCGAGGCGAAATCAGTTGGGTGCATTCTAGCCGCAACGAAATAGGCTTTCAAATCGCGTCTGGGCTCGATACTTCCTTCGACAGCATCGTGCGGGCGAATGTCGGCGCCACCGATACCTACTCGATTTTCTACCGTTACCGAACGAAGTACGGCGGCGTGGCCAAACTCTATGCCGGCGGCTCCAACAACAGCGAAGGTTTGGCGGGAGGCGATCTCTTCATGCCATTCAACGATTCGTGGGGGTTTATCTCGGAGTTCGCCTACCTTGTTCCCCAGAATGGCGCCGGCGGCGCCGGCAACCTGCAAGAAGCCTGGAACATTGGCTTGGGAATCGTTTGGCAGCCGGGCCATCGGTTGCGCCAGACCAACAATTATTATCGTCCGCTGTTTAGAGTCGCCGACAACGGCCTCTTCTTTGTCGACACCGAATAGCGACGGATTCGCCCGAATTATGTTTGCAAAATTAAAAGCCCGGCATTTTCAAAATGCCGGGCTTTTTTTGCGGCGTCACTAAAACGCAGCCGCCTTCGGCTTGCCGTTAAACGAAAAAATGCCGGGCTTTTTTGCGGTGTTGTTTTAATGCGATGCGTTTTAATTTTCCGGCAACAATCGCAACACGGCTTGGCTGGGACGCGCGATCACGTACGACGCGACCAACTTCCCCAGCCCCTCCACTTCGGGAACGCCGGCGTCGATAGCCGCCTTCACCGCCGCGACATCGCCCTTGAGAACGATGGTCACATAACCGCCGCCTAGTTTCTCCTTGCCGACCACCTCCACATTGGCCGCCTTGCAAGCGGCGTCGATTGCGGCGAAGGCCGCCGTGAAGCCTTGTGTTTCAATAAAACCAAGTGCGAAATCGGTTGAAGCAGCCAAAGCGTGATCTCCCAACGGAATGTAGACGATGTGTTGTTGAATAAGCGGGCTGAACGCCGGCTTGCTGTAGAGCGCCTTTTCAGACCGCGCGTCGGGATTGGCCAATACACAACTCACCGGCGAGCCGCCCAACGCTTCGGCCGCCGCTTGGCCCTGCTCCAGCGCCGTTCGCACTTGATCCAACGGACCGGCGATTTTAACGCAGACGCCCGAAAAATCGTTCATTTCGGCCTGCACGATGCGCACGCCGGCGTGCTTCTCCATGGCGTCGAGCCCGACCAACGCGGGAGTGAGTCCGGTGGTTTCCAGTAAACCAATTGCCTCGGCCACGCGCGTATCTCCTGTAGGCTGAGCAAGTACGGAACGATTAAATTCCGAATGAGCGTTGAAGAAGCCCGGCTTTAGTTTTTCCACGCTTCTTAAGCCCGACTCTTGGGTAATATACCGCCCACGGTTGAAAATGGCACATTTTCGTTTAACGGCAAGCCGAAGGCGGCTGTGTTTTGAGCCCACGCGTTCGGGCAAGACAGAAACGCAGTCGCCTTCGGCTTGCCGTTAAACGAGCCATTACTAGCCGTGTGAAGTATAATGAACAGTATACGTCGTACATCGGGAAGCGGCGGCGACTGTTCAGAGAATGTATCGGCTGAGGTCTTCGTCGTCGGCGACTTCCTCCAAGCGTTGTGCGACATACGCCGCGTTGATTTCCACGCGTCCCATTTTCATGCTGGGCGCTTCGAAGCTGAGTTCCTCCAGCACGCGCTCCAAAATGGTGTGCAACCGGCGGGCGCCGATGTTCTGCGTGGTCTGGTTCACCCGGTGCGCGTACGACGCCAACGCTTCAATGGAGTCGTCGGTGAACACCAGTTCGATGCCTTCGGTATCCATCAGGGCGGCGTATTGTTTGGTCAATGAACTACGAGGTTCACGGAGAATGCGGGCGAAATCGGCCTTGGTGAGGTTATCCAACTCCACGCGGATCGGAAACCGTCCTTGCAGTTCCGGCATGAGATCGCTGGGCTTGGCGCTATGGAAAGCGCCGGCGGCGATAAACAACACGTGGTCGGTGTTGATATAACCATATTTGGTTTGCACCGACGCGCCTTCCACGATGGGCAGCAAATCTCGCTGGACGCCCTGCCGCGAAACATCGGCGCCTTTGCTGTCGCTGGCCACGACTTTATCGAGTTCATCGAGGAAAATGATGCCCACTTCCTCCGCCAGTTTGATGGCTGCGGCGTGGATTTTGTCGGGGTCGAGCAGGGCTTCGGCCTCTTGGTCGAAGAGCACTTGGCGGGCTTCGGCGACGGTCAACTCCCGTTGCACGGAACTCTTGGGCATGATTTTCTCGAACATGCCCTGCAAGTCGATGTTCATTTGGTCCATCTCGACGCCCATCATCACCGGCTGCGAGCGTTGTTCGGTGGTGATTTCCACGCGGCGTTGGTCCAACTCGCCGGCCGCCAGCATGGCCCGCATTTTTTCACGCGTGCGTTCGTACTGCTCGGTTGCGTCGTCGGCTGCGTCGTTGAAGCTAGTCGGTTGCGGCGCCAGCATGTCGAGCAGCCGCTCCTCCACGCGAACGCGCGCCTCCACTTCCACCACCGCGCGCTCCTTTTCGCGCACCAAGCCGATCGCGTTCTCGACCAGATCGCGGACCATGCTCTCGACATCGCGGCCGTAGTATCCGACTTCGGTGTACTTCGTCGCTTCAACCTTGATAAACGGCGCGCCGGTCAGCTTGGCCAAACGCCGCGCGATTTCCGTTTTCCCCACGCC
The DNA here is from genome assembly GCA_024276655.1 of Planctomycetota bacterium. GTDB lineage: Bacteria > Planctomycetota > Planctomycetia > Pirellulales > Pirellulaceae > SZUA-33. Next base: position 3,821 of record JAJRWU010000164.1, on the reverse strand, counting down.
GGTGGGGCCGATCATGAGTATGTTTTTCGGCGCCACTTCCTTGCGCAACGATTCCGAAAGTTGCTGGCGGCGCCAACGGTTGCGAATCGCCACGGCCACGGCGCGCTTGGCGTCTTGCTGGCCGATTATGTGTCGATCCAACGCCTCCACGATTTCATGCGGCGTCAAATTTCGCATTGCGGAACCGCCGGCCGAAGAGGCGGCGTCCGTGGAGAGCATGTTTGAGGAAGGGGGCATTATTTACTGCTCTCCAGTTCTTCGACGATAATATTGTGGTTGGTGTAGATGTCGATATCAGCCGCTATGGTCAGCGACGCCCGAACAATTTCGGCGGCCGATTGTTCGGTGTGCGCGACCATCGCGCGGGCCGCCGCCACGGCGAAATTGCCCCCCGAACCGATGCCCAACACGCCATCGCTGGGCGCGATCACATCGCCCGTTCCGCTGACCAGCAACGTGTGCTCGGCGTCGACCGCCAAGAGCAAGGCTTCCAAACGACGCAACACGCGGTCGGAGCGCCACTCCTTGGCCAACTCCGTTGCAGCGCGGGGTAGGTTTCCGGGGAAATCTCGCAGTTTGGCTTCAAAACGCTCCATGAGCGCGAAGGCATCGGCCGCGCCGCCGGCGAAACCGCAAACGATTTGGCCATCGAGCATGCGGCGAATTTTGGTCGCGTCGCCCTTCATGATCGTGGCGCCCAGCGTGACTTGCCCGTCGCCCCCGATCGCGACTTTCCCGCCGCGGCGGACCGTGAGAATTGTGGTGGCGTGTAGGTCCATGCTTGTCCAAGGGGAAACGGGTGAGGCGGCGGTCTTTCACATGCGATCTCGAACCGACGAATCGCACGCCGGTTATTGTGACCAAAAGGCCACCGCCACACTAGGGCTCGCCCCTGATCCTGGAGTTCAAACCTCGCGCAAAAAAGCGGTGGGGAAATTCTTATTCGCCGCCGGTTGGCGCGATATCGATGATGTCGATATGGCTGGCGACCGGCAGCACCATGATTTTTCCGTCGCCCATGCGGCCCGTTCGCGCAACCTGCACGATTTTTCGGATCGTCTCTTCCGCCCGGACGTCTTCCACCCAGAAGGTGATTTCGACTTTCGGCAGGAAGGCTTGCGAATATTCGCTATCGCCGTATTGGTCGAGGTAACTTTTTTGTCGGCCGAAGCCTTTTACCTCGCGCACATTGAGGGCTTCCAACGGCGCACGTTTCAAGCTTTCCAACACCTTTTGGGCCAGATACGGCTTCACGATGGCGACCACTTGTTTCATGGTCCACGATTCTCGCGGTGTGGAAGATAAGCCGCTGTTAATTCGGCAGGTAAATTTTGGCCCGAAACTAACTAAAGCCAGACACTAAGGACCGCTCGATAAATAACGGTCGCATTTGTGTAGCCATCGTCGCCAGACGGTGGGTGAGCGGTGAACCATCCCACGCTCTGGCGAGCATGGCTACGACACTAATTTTCCGCTCGACACTAACTAAAAAAGTTCTCGCCGAACAAATTGAATTCCGGGCCGCTTTCCACTTCGATATCGCCATGGATCTTCGTCATGCAGCTTAGCCGCATGGTGTCTTCGTGGCCAATATAGGCCAAGGTGGGAATTGGGTCGGGAATCGGGCATTTCAATCGCAGCTTTTCGCGTTTGGTCAGTGGATTGGTGTTCTCCATGCCCTTCACAATCAGCACGGCGCAGGTGCCGCAGAGGCCCTTTCCCCCGCAATTGAAGTTGCGGTTGATCGAAGCGCCGATTCCATTGACGCCCAGATTCAAACTGAGCCCCGCCTTCAAGGCGACATCCCGCAGGCAGGCGCCGTCGGGGACTTCAATTTCCTTCTTTTCCTTGACAAACTTAACTCGTGGCATGATATCGGCACCGGAGAAAAATGAGCGGTTGCGCAGCCCGGTCTTTTCAAAAAACCGGGCGTCTGAACTGGGGAAACAGTATTTTCCCACACGCCAAGTGCGGAATTTTGACACAACACGCAGGCGCCTGCGCGTGCCAAAGCGTATATTGCAGCAAGGCCCATATCGTAGCAAGGCGAGGTGGGAAAATCCACCACACTGCATTCTCAGCAGTGATGCACTGAAACAGCGCTCTCAAATCGCGAAACTGTTTTAGCGCCGCCTTTCGCGCAGCGAAACACGACCCGCACTTTGCGCAACCATCGAGAGTTGCTGCGCAACTTGTTTATAGGAGGTTTCCGCCTATCATCTGTAGGTTGCACATTTGCCGCCTAACGCGCAGGCAGCCAATTGTTGTAAGTTGAATTGTAGCAATCGGTTGCTCGATTGCCACGCGGTTTCCCGCGTGGTAGGCCGTTTCGGTCTGTTCCCGGAGCATTCTGTTTCGACGGCCTTTGGAGGGCCATCGCACATTAGTCTCTGGGCATTGGCGTATAAATAACAGGGAAACGATCCATGCCGGTCACGCCGACTTTTCGCGCCTTTGTGGAAGGCCAATTGGGGCAGATTGTTGGTATTACGTCGCGGGCGATGTTTGGCGGCGTGGGCCTTTACGGCGACGGCCTGTTTTTCGCCATCATTGCCGGTGAGCAGGTGTACTTCAAAGTCGACGATTCGAATCGGTCTGATTACGAACAACGCGGCTGGGCGGCGTTCCATCCGTTCGGCGACGACCGCGTCATGCAGTATTATGAAATTCCGCTGGAGCTGCTGGAAAGCCCGCCGCGGTTACGGCCTTGGGTTGAGAAAGCGATCGAAACGGCGCGCGCTGCTCGCCAAAGCAAATAGCGATACACTGCACACGGCTGTATTGGCTCGTTGAGGAGCAGTCCCGAAATAAGTTCCCGGCTGTCGCTCAAAAAAGCCCGGCATTTTGAAAATGCCGGGCTTTTAATTCGGGACGGTTCCTGAACGGTTTATTGAAAGACGCAGCGCATGACTGAAAATATTCAAACACTCGCACATTGGCTGCGGCATTCGAAATCTGCGGTGGCGTTTACCGGCGCGGGGATCAGCACCGAAAGCGGCATTCCCGATTTCCGCTCGCCGGGCGGCGTCTGGGCGACAAACAGCCCGGTCTATTTCGACGACTTCCTCCGCAGCGAGGAATCTCGCATTGAATACTGGCGGCAGAAATCGCTGACGCACGACGAATTCTTCCAAGCCCAGCCGAATATCGCACACTTGGCATTGGCCGCTTGGGAGCGAAAAGGCGTATTGCACGGACTGATCACGCAGAACATCGACGGACTGCACCAAGTCGGTGGGAGTGTGAACGTGCTGGAGTTGCACGGAACGGCGCGCGAAATCGGCTGCTTGCAATGCTACACCCGTTTTGAGGCGGGGCCGTTGGTTGCCGAATTCAAAGACACCGGACGGCCTCCGGTCTGTCAAAAATGCGGGGGCTTGCTCAAACACGCCACCATTTCATTTGGGCAATCGCTCTCGCCCGACGTACTCCAAACCGCTGCGGCTTGGGCCAAACGCAGCGATGTGTTTTTGGCCATCGGCTCTTCGTTGGTCGTCACTCCGGCGGCCGACCTGCCCGCCTTGGCCAAACGCCACGGAGCAAAACTAGCGATCATCAACCGCGAGACCACGCCGCTCGACCACCTAGCCGATATCGTGATAAACGATAGCATTGGAGAAGTATTTTCCGAATTGGCGGCGGCCGAACCGCAACCGTAGCGAAGAGCCCCCCTTCGCGCCCTGTTGTTTATACATAAGTTTTTTTGGCGTCGGATCCGCAGGTCCTCCAAGCGGCGGCGGTCGTCTGAAAACATATCCCGGAGGGATTCAAGCCATTAGCCGGCGGTCAGCGCAGCGCCACCACATACGCATCAACTTAAG
>JAJRWU010000163.1 GCA_024276655.1 Planctomycetota bacterium | reverse complement strand
CGAAATCATCGGCGATGGCGGCGGTGAAGTGCTTGCCCAAGACACCATCGGCCGCATTCTGCTCGGCTCGGGCGAACGTTTCATTGGCTACCAGTTTTGTGAATCGCCGGCGAGTTCGATTGCAGGCTTCGTTTTCCAAGACGGTCCTGCAATTCTCTCGGTCAATGGCGGGGCGCCCGATAACCTGCGCGATATTCGCGATGGCCAACGCACCCCCGATGACACGCCCATTGCCGGCGTCGTTTTGGAGCTGCGCAACGGCATCAATGGCCAACCGATCGATGGCGGCGTGGCGCTGCCGGGGTTCTATTCCGCCGGCCCGATTCGCGCCACCACCGACGCCAACGGGTTCTACGAATTCGAAGGACTGCCGCGCGGCAACTATGCGGTTTTTGAAGTGCATCCCAGCGGCTTCATCGATAGCATCGACACGCCTGGGAGCCAGTCGGGGATCGCGGTCGATGTGCGCACCTCTTCGTTCGTGTTGAGCACGCTTTCGGTCAATCCCCGAAACGATGCGATTCTGAGAATTGCCTTGCCGGCGGGCGAAACGGCCGTGCAAAACAACTTCAGCGAAGTGGTGGTGCGGTCGTTGGTTCCGCCGCCTCCGATATCCGATCCGCCGCCGCCGACGCCTCTCGATCCACCCGTCATTATCGCGCCGCCACTAGCGCCGCTACCGCCAATTCCAGTTTTGCCGCCTCCTCCGCCGGTGCCGGTTTACGGCGCCAGTTCGGCGTACACCTGGCATTTGAGCATTATCAATGCCGGCGCGCCGCGCGGAAACGCACTCTCGGCGGCAACCAGTCAGATAGAAGTGGTGAACCAATTCAGCGGTTTTTCCCGCTCGGTGCAAGTGGGAGGTTTGACGTTCGGCCAGTGGCGCCTGCCCGCCGACGCCGCGCGGAACAACGACCCCGTGTTCGGCGCCGCCGGCGCCATTCCCGTCACCGGCGACTTCAACGGCGACGGCATTTCTGAAATTGGCGTCTTCGTGGAAGGTGATTGGTTCCTCGACCTCAACGGCAACGGACGCTGGGACGCCGGCGACCTATGGGCCAAACTCGGCGCCAAGGGCGACCGACCCGTCGTCGGCGATTGGGACGGCGACGGCAAGGACGATATCGGCATTTTTGGTCCTATTTGGCTCGGCGACCCGCTCGCCATTGAAGCCGAACCCGGCTTGCCCGATCTGGACAATCCGCTCCAAATCAAACCGAAAAACATGCCGCCGCGTCCGGAAGAAGCGACCGACGGCGTTCGTAAAATGCGGCTCTCGCACCAACACGAACGTGAAACACAATCGCATCTGATCGACCACGTGTTCAAATTCGGCGAGCGAGAAACGCCGGTGGCGGGTGATTGGAACGGCGACGGCATTTGCAACATCGGCCACTTCCACGGCGGCCAATGGAAGATCGATTCCGATGGCGACGGCCGCCTCACCGAAGCCGACCAATCCGTGCAACTGGGTGAAACCGGCGACCTTCCCGTCGTCGGCGACTTCGATGGCGACGGCATCGACGACTTGGGCGTCTTCAGCGATGGCCTGTGGAAAATTCGCCTCAGCAGCCACGCCGAGCGAGACGCCCACCTGAAAGTCTTTGAACTGGGCGGCGCCGGCGACCAGCCCATCGTGGGCGACTTCAACGGCGATGGCGTCGATGAAGCCGGGCTGTACCGCGCCACGCAAGGCGAAATTCCCGCCAGCGAAGACGCCAACACCGAAGACGCCAGCACCGAAGACGCCAGCACCGAAGACGAAGCCGCCTAGGGGAAGTGCGAGAAATAATTGTCCCACCGTCGTCTTTCGCTCCGCTTAAGAACGCTACTTTCGCGGAGCGCACGGCGACGCTTAGCACCGCTCGATAAATAACGGTCGCATTTGTGTAGCCATCGTCGCCAGACGGTGGGTGAGCGGTGAACCATCCCACGCTCTGGCCAGCATGGCTACGACACTAATTTTCCGCACGACGCTTATTCCTCGCACGATGCTAAATTTCCGCTGGGCATCCGACGCTGGGCATCCGACGCTTGGCATCTGTTCGCGCCGGTTTTCGCAATCCCCGTGGCTGTTGTATACTGCACTTTGAACGTGATTCCGGCCGTGCTGCTTCGCGCGGTATTCCGTTTCATTTTCAAACGTGTTGCGATGGGCGACAGTCTCCCGCCGGATGAACCGGCGGCGGAATAGGCCGCCGATCACCCGCCGCCGCTTGCTCGAACTTTTGGGAATAATGGAGTCCATGTTGCACAATACGATTCCTCTCCGTCTGGCCGTTCTATTTACATTGTTGCTTCCGGCTGCCGCGAGCGTGGCCGCGCCGCCGGCGCAAGGCTGGAAGAAGCATGTCGTTTTTTCTGGACAGCCTTGCGCCACCGCCATTGCCGCCGACTTCACCGGCGATGGCAAGGTCGACATCATCGGCAATGCCGGCGGCAAAACGCGGCTGTTCATCGCGCCCGACTGGAAAGAAGTTGTGATCTCGGCGGCGCCGCACCATTTTATCCATAGCGCCGTGCTCGATGTTGACCAAGATGGCGATCTCGACTTCATCGGCGCTCGCTACAGCCCCGGGCGAATTGTCTGGCTCGAACAACCCGCGAGCGCCACCACAAAACCCTGGACCGCCCATTTGATCGACGATCAAATCAACGGCGTGCATGGCCTGCTCAGCGGAGATGTGAACGCCGATGGCCGCCCCGACCTGCTCGCCAACAGCGCCCAGCCGACGGGGCCTTTCGCCAACTCGCTCGTCTGGTACGAAGCGATGCCCAAAGGCGCCGCGCCGCGATTGCAGCGGCATGTGTTGGCCGTGGGCGACGCGCCGGGGCTGAGCCATTACCTTGGCCTGGGAGATATCAACGGCGATGGCCGCGTCGACGCCGCCAGCGCCGCCAATGGCGGTCCGACCGACGCCAGCAAGCAAGGCGATTGGTTCGCTTGGTGGCAGGCCCCGCAAGATCCCACCCAGCGTTGGAGCAAACATTTGCTGGCCGACAAACAGCCCGGCGCCACCAACATTGTTCCCGCCGACGTCAACGCCGATGGCCGCACCGATTTTATCGCCTCTCGCGGACATGGCCGCGGCGTGATTTGGTTCGAGAACCCGACTTGGCGGATGCATGTTATTCATCCCACGTTGCACGGTCCTCACTGTTTAATCGTGGCCGATATCGACGCCGATGGCGATCTTGACGCCGCCACCTGCGCCAAGGACGACCGTTTGGCCGTGTGGTTTGAAAACGACGGCCACGGTGTTTTTCGCACGCATGTGGTCGGCCGCGATCAAGCGGCGTACGATATTCGGGCAGTCGACCTCAACGCCGATGGCCGCCTCGACCTACTCATCGCGGGGCAACAAAGTAATAATATCGTGTGGTACGAAAACCCGCTGTGAGTTGGAGGTCGCGCTTTGACGTGTTGTTCTTTTCTTCTTTCACGATGCCACATTTGAAACACGTTGAAGCGTACACTCCAACCACAATCGCAATACCAAATTTCGTATGACCGCCTGTCCCACGCCGCCCGCTTCAGCCTCTACGCCGCTTTCCACGAATGTTGGCTTGCGATTGGGCCAGATGGCCAAGCGTTTTCCCGATCTGACCGCCATCGCGGCGCCGCGTCCTAAAAGAGGCAACCAACCTCGCCAATACGACACACGCAGTTTTCGCGAACTCGAACAAGACAGCAACCGCCTCGCCGCCGGCATGCTGAACATGGGCATGCGCCGCGGTGATCGGATCGCACTGCTGACGCCGCCGAGTATCGATTTTATTTCGCTGGTTTTCGCCATGTTCAAGGCCGGCGTGGTCACGGTGCTGATCGATCCCGGTATGGGCAAGGGCAATTTGCTGCGATGTTTGGAGGAGACGCAGCCCGCTGGTTTCGTCGGCATTCCCCTGGTGCAGGCGGTGCGCATTCTCAAACGCCGCCGCTTCCCCCAGGCTCGCCATAATGTGACCGTGGGCCGACGTTGGTTTTGGGGCGGACCGACGATCACCAATTTGCGCCGCGCCGACCCTGCCGCTTACCGGCCGCTCGAAACAGACCGCGAAACACCGGCGGCGATCATCTTCACCACCGGCAGCACCGGTCCTCCCAAGGGCGTGCATTTCACGCATGGCAATTTCTCGGCCCAAGCCGATCAGATTCAAGAGCGTTACCAAATCGAACCGGGCGGCGTCGACCTTGCCGGCTTCCCGCTGTTCGCACTCTTCAACTGCGCCATGGGCGTAACGACCGTCATTCCCGATATGGATCCCACCCGTCCGGCTGATATCGATCCTCGCAATGTGTTGGAAGCCGTGCGCGACTGGAACGTTACACAGGCTTTTGGCTCGCCGGCCATTTGGAACGTGGTGGGCCGATATTGCGAAACCCATCACGAAAAAATGCCCACGTTGCGGCGCGTGCTCTCGGCGGGCGCGCCGGTTCCGCCGCATGTGTTGCAGCGAATGAAGGCGGCTATCCATCCTGAGGGCGATATTTTTACACCCTACGGGGCGACGGAATCGTTGCCGGTGGCTTCAATATCAGCCTCGGAGGTGCTGGGAGAAACGGCCGCCAAAACCGCCGTGGGCGCTGGAACGTGTGTCGGCCGACGTTTCTCCGGCATTCAATGGAAAGTGATTCGCGCCACGTCCGAGCCGTTGGAAACGATGGCCGAAGTGGAGGAAATGCCGCTTGGAGAAATCGGCGAAATCATCGTGCAGGGCCCGGTCGTTACGAAACGCTATGAAACGCGCACCGAAGCGAATCGCTACCACAAAATTCAAGACGGCGCCGCTTTCTGGCATCGCATCGGAGACTTGGGCTATTTTGATGAGCAGGAGCGGTTCTGGTTTTGCGGCAGGAAAACGCATTGTGTTCAGGCGTCGCACGGCCCGATGTACACAACTCCCTGCGAAGCGATTTTCAATGAGCATCCTCGCGTGTACCGTTCGGCGTTGGTCGGCGTGGGAGCGGCGGGAAAGACGCGGCCGGTGATGATTGTGGAAACCTGGCCGGAATGCCGTATCACCTCGCCCGCCGACGAAAAAAAGCTACTCGCGGAACTGCTCGCCTTGGGCCAAGCCCATGAACACACCAGGCCGATTGCCGACATCCTGCTGCATGCATCGTTGCCGGTCGACATTCGCCACAACGCCAAAATCTTTCGCGAAAAGTTGGCGCCCTGGGCGGAACGCCAATTGCAAAATCAGGCGTAGACCCCGCGGAAAAACACGTCACCGATCATTTGTACGTCGCCGATCATTGCAAGAAAAAGCCCGGCATTTTTGAAATGCCGGGCTATAAATCGAAGTACTTGGACACTTTCTAAGGCGCCGGTTCTTCGATGCGCAGCAGGTGGGTGTCGGTGCGGAGCAGCAACGCGCCTTCTTGCGGCGTGATCGAAGCCAGCGTTCGGCCGGCGACCTCGTTTTCAGCCAGCTTGTTGAAAACGGCGCCCGGTTCAATGATGGTGGTCTTGCCTTCTTCGTTGAGGAAATAGATCCGGCCGGCGGCGTACAGCGGAGAGGCGGAAAAATTGCCGCCCAGCCGCTTTTGCCAATGCTTCTTACCGGTTTGAACATCGAGGCAGGTGGCCACGCCCCGATTATCGACCAGATAAATCTCGTCGCCCAGCACCAGCGGAGAAGGGTCTTTGGGAACACTCTTTTTGAGTGTACAGACGGCGTGCGTTTCGCTCACATCGCCGCTGCCGCCCAAGCGAATCGCATAAAACGTAGCGTTATTGTAACCCGAGGAGACAAACACCAGGCCTCCGCCCACCACGGGTGAGGCGACATTGGAATATCCGTCGTACGACGACCACCAAAGCTCTCGCCCGGTGCGCGGGTCGTAACCAGCGATATGATCCGAAGCGGCGCTAATGAGTTGCGTTTTTCCATTCACGTCGACCAGAATCGGCGTGGTGTAGGCCATGGGCACGCTTTTTTCGCCATTGATTCGCGCTTGGCTGGTATGCGCTCGCGGCGTCTTCCAAACCAGTTCCCCAGTGTGTTTATTGAGCGCGGCCACGTATTGCACATCGGAGCCATCACAATTCAAAATCAATAAGTCTTCAAACACCACCGCCGAACCGCCGGGTCCATGGGCGTGTTTGTACTCCAGCACTTGCCGCCATAAAATTTCTCCCTGCTGCGAAAGACACGCCACTCCGTGGGCGCCGAAGTTCACGTACAGGCGGTCTTTTTCCAAATAGGCCGACGGCGAAGCCTGACTGTTTTTTCGATGCACGCGGCCCAGGTTGTCTTTATGAAAGACTTCAACATTCACCAGCTCGCGGCCGGTTTTTGCGTCTAGACAAACAGCCCGCAACGAACCCTCTTTCACCAGCGCGGTGGTCAGCCAGACGCGGCCATCGCGGACCGAAGGCGACGACCACCCCAGCCCGGCGATAGGAGTTCGCCAAGCGATATTCCGTTCGTCGTTCTCGTCGTCGCTCCAGTTGCGCGGCGCCGATTGAACATGTGCGCGTCCGGCGCCGCCAGGGCCTCGAAATTGGATCCAATCCTGGGCGCGGGTCGCGGCGGGCGAAGTCCAGATCGCGAGCAGCAACAGGCAGCACGGTAAAAAGCAGAGCAGGCGGCGAGAAGTTGAGCGGGAGAGCATGGCGACCTTGGGGGGCGGGAGCGGCAGGCGGGGGAATCTGGCTTGGGCCAGCAGGCCATAGTACAATAGGGCCACGGTATAATAGTACAGCAGGTTCGGCGGCCAAGCCAATCCTTCCCGATGGGCGGCTGCAACCTCCCCACTCCCCACCACTATTCCTTGGAGAATTGCATCGATGTTGCGAAGAAATCTATTGGCGTTATTGATGGGCGTGTTTTCCTGGGGTCTGTTGTTTGCGGCGCCCGCTTTGGCCGCCGACAAAAACTCCGAGGGTTGGGTCAGCCTGTTTGATGGAAAAACGTTCAGCGGCTGGAAAGCCAACGAAAACACCGACTCTTGGAAAGTGGTTGACGGCACATTAACGTGCCAAGGACCTCGCAGCCATTTGTTTTATGTTGGCAGCGACAAACCGTTCGTCAACTTCGACTTCCGCGCCGAAGTGCTGACCACGCCGGGAAGCAACGCCGGCATTTATTTCCACACCCGCTACCAAGACGAAGGCTGGCCGAAATACGGCTACGAAGCCCAGGTGAACATCTCGCATGGCGACCCCAAAAAGAGCGGTAGTCTTTATGGAGTGGTCAATGTTTCCAACCCGCCCGCCAAGGATAACGAGTGGCACACCGAGGAGATCATCGTTCGCGGCAAACACATTATCATCAAGATCAACGATCAGGTGGTTGTCGACTACACCGAACCGGCGGGCAAGAAAAGCGACTCAGACGGCTTTGAACGCCGCCTTGGTTCGGGAACATTCGCCCTCCAGGCACACGATCCCAAAAGCAAGGTTTCGTTTCGCAAGATCATGGTGAAGCGACTGCCGTAAGGCGGCGTTCCCACCTTCGCTCATGACGCGCGCCCGGCGTTTTGTCATGCGGTTCAACGTAGGGGCGGTTGCTGGCAACCACCCTACGTTGAACCGACAAAACCCTCTTAAGGCGAGCGGCAGATAAAAAATTACGTAATACAAGCACGAAGCGCAAGCGAGTGAATCAGCAAACGGTCATTCCCGCGTAGGTGGGAACCCAAAAAACACTCACGGACTCCCGCTGCGTGCGGGTAAGTTATTTTCTGCCGCTCGCAGTAAGACGGGCGCTCCTGCCCGTCGAAAATGCTCAGACGGGCAAGAGTTTCCGTGGCGTATAATGAAGTGGAACTTCGGAAAATCGGAATAGGTTTTTCTACTCATGCGAGGCGACGCAATGTGGCGGATTTTGACAATCGTTTTGCTGAGCGGCGGGCTTGTAGCGTCATGTTTGCCCGCAGACCTGCTCGCTCAAACAAAAACCAGCGCGTTTCAAGATAAACGCCAACGCATGGTCAAGGAGGCTGTCGTGGGGGCTGGCGTGTCGGACGAACGCGTCATTCAGGCCATGCTGGCCACGCCCCGCCATGAGTTCGTGCCGTCGAAACATCGTAAAAACGCCTACCAAGACATGGCCTTGCCGATTGGCGCCAAGCAAACGATTTCCTCGCCCTTTATTGTGGCGTTCATGACACAGTCGCTCGACCCGCAGCCGACCGACCGCGTGTTGGAAATCGGCACCGGCAGCGGCTTCCAGGCAGCGGTTCTTAGTCCGTTGGTGAAAGACGTGTACTCCATTGAGATCGTGGAATTTCTGGGAAAAAAAGCGGCCAAGACACTCAAGCGGCTGAATTATCGGAATGTCTTCACCAAGGTGGGCGACGGATTCAAAGGCTGGCCCGAACATGCGCCGTTCGACAAAATCATCGTCACCTGTTCGCCCGAGAAAGCGCCGCAACCATTGATCGACCAACTCCGAGAGGGCGGGTTGATGGTCATTCCGGTCGGCGAGAGGTACCAGCAAACCCTTTATGTGATGCGCAAGCGGAATGGCCGGCTGGAACGCGAGGAGTTGCGACCCACGCTGTTTGTTCCCATGACCGGCGCCGCCGAAGATAACCGACAAGTGAAGCCCGACCCCGCCCATCCCCGGGCCGCCAATGGCGATTTTGAGCAGCCGTTGGGAAAAAACGGCTTTGTTCCCGGCTGGTATTATCAACGCCGGCTGACCTGGAAAACCGACGCCCAAGCGCCGCGAGGCGATCATTACGTGCTTTTTCAAAACGACGAGCCGGGGCGCTCGGCGCATCTGCTGCAAGGCATTCCCATCGACGGCAGGCAGGTAAGATCCATTGAGTTATCGGCTGATGTCATGTGCCGCTCCGTGGTTCGAGGACCCGACGCCCGCGACCTACCCTCGGTGGCGGTCACTTTTTACGATGGCCAACGACGCGAGTTGGGCACTTGGTGGCTGGGCCCTTGGCGAGGCGATCAGGACTGGAAAAAAGAGACCCGAACCATTGCCGTGCCCCTCAAAACGAAGGAGGGCATCTTGCGAATTGGGCTGTTTGGCGCTACCGGAGAGGTTGCCTTCGATGCGATTTCGATCACCCCAAACAGCCGTTGATTTGTCTATACCGCGCACGGTTGAAAATGGCGCCTTTTTCGTTTAACGGCCGTTACGCGAACAACCCATCGATCACCTGCCCGGTGGCGATAGCCGTCGGCCGCGGCAGACGCGGAAAGTACGTGCGGTGCGGGTCGACGTGCAGGGCGTGGTAAATCGACGCGGCAAAATCTTCCGGGCCCCAAGGCCGCGTGGCCGCTTCGGCGCCGTTGCGGTCGGTAGCGCCAACAATAGCCCCGCGCCGGACGCCCGCCCCGGCCATTAAAACGCTGCCGGCGTTGGGGTAATGGTCTCGCCCGGCGGTTTTGTTGATTTTGGGCGTGCGGCCGAATTCACCCATCGCGACGACCAGCGTTGTTTCGAGCATGCCGCGTTCGTGGAGGTCGTCGAGCAGTGTCGAGAGCGACATATCGAGTTGCGGCAAGTTGCCGGGGCCTTGATAGGCATGCCACTTTTTGCCCGTAGGAACAGCGGCTGGCCTGTTGGCGAACGACATCATGGAGTCGAACAGCCAACCGTGGTTATCCCAGGTGCCGTTTGTTTTTGCCTTGCCGAACAGACCGCCTTGCACGGCCTGATTGATCGTGACAAAGCGGGCGCCGGCCTCGATCAGCCGCCGCGCCAAGAGCACGCGTTGGCCGTAAATGTTCATGCCGTACCGCTCGCGCAAGCGAGGCGATTCCTGGGTGAGGTCCATCGCGTTTTGCATCGCCCCGGTGGTCAGCAGCGACAGCGCTTCTTCGGCGAAGCGGTCGTGCGCTTCCAGTGAGCCGCTTTGGGCATCGGCAAGTTGCGCCAGGTTATCGAGTTGCCGGAGCAAGGAGCGACGGTCTTCAAACCGGGCTTCGGAAAGATTCAAGCCGCCCAACTCCATCTGAGGATTTTGAGGATCTCCCTTGATATTGAAGGCGTCGAACGCCGCCCCCAAAAATCCGGGCGGCTTGGTGTAGCGGGCGGCCACCGGCAGGCCGAAGTGCGGCGGCACGCCTTGCACCCGGGCGCCTTTGATCGCCGCCAGTAGACAACCAAAATTGGGAAAATACTGCCCGGTGCGCGGCGGGTACATGCCGCTCGCGACATGCTGCGAGCCTAAGTCGTGCGAGCCGCTGCGCCCTTTCCACGAACGCACAATCGTGACTTTATCCATCTGCTGGGCCAGCAACGGCATTTTCTCGCAGATGTACGTTCCGGGAACATTCGTTGTGGTCGGACGCCACGGTCCTCGAATTTCGACCGGCGCGTCGGGCTTGGGATCGAACGTTTCGAAATGGCTAGGTCCGCCCGCCAAAAACATGAAAATACACGAGATGTCGCGCTTCGCCGTGTTGCGGCGGTTTTCCTGCGCCGCTTGCAAATACGCTGGCAAGCTCAGGCCGAACAGGCCGACGCCAATCTGTAACGCCTCGCGCCGATTGGTAAGGCGCCTCTGACACGGTTCACGACTTGGCATGCTTTCCCTCCCGCTTGCAAACACTGGCGATGCGGCGGCATCGTTATTAGCGTCTATTTCAGACTTTCAGGCGTCGTTCGGTCGACCCCGAATTTCGAGTCGAACATCGCCCAGGCGAAAAGCCGTGTTGGTTGCCGGCAAAACTCCCTCGACGGCGGCGGGCGCCGAAAACACCAATTTCAGTTCGTTGCGCAGTTCGATTCGGCGAGTTACATCATAACGCGATTCGTCGGTCGCTGCTGTATTTTGGCCGGGCGCATTGCTGGTGGTTGTGCCGTTGGCCGCCACGTTGTTCGTCGTGGGGCCGATTTCGACCCCGTTCAAAAAAACCGCATACGGCGCCCCCGGCGGCGAGATCACCAATTCAAGGGTTTGACTAGCCGAGATTCCCGTCGGGCGGCCGAATCGACGCGAAATACTCCCCAGCGCCGAAAACGGCAAAACGCTGATCTCGTTCCAGGCGGCAGGCGCGTTAAATCGCTCCGGCGCGGTTGCTGTCGAAGTTTTTGTCGCTTCGATCCGCCAGGGGCCGTGCAGCCGAATGCAGTGTGTCTTTTCGGAGAACGCATTTCCATGAAGTGGTTTCATTCCAAAACCCGAAGTTGCAAACGGGTGCGGGGCAGACCTAAGTTTACCGTTGAACAAACGGGGAAGCAATGAAAGAGCAGGCATTCCGCAGAACAGTTAGCACCGCTCGATAAATAACGGTCGCATTTGTGTAGCCATCGTCGCCAGACGGTGGGTGAGCGGTGAACCATCCCACGCTCTGGCGAGCATGGCTACGACACTAATTTTCCGCTCGATGCTTAGTAGGGTGATTGCCAGCAACCACCCTACGGCGCACGTACTACGCCGCCTGCTGCTTGCTTTCGCCGCCTTGCAACAAGGCGGCCAGCACTTGGAGGGTTTGGTCGGCGGCGCCGCGCTGCTGGAGCACTACCTGGCGCGCCCGGCGCCCAAGGTTTTCGGCAAACGCCGGTTCGCGCAAACACCGCCCGACAAATTCCGTCAGTTCGATGGAGTCTTGCACGACAACGGCGCCGTTGGCGGCTAGGAGCAGGGAAACGATGTCGCGAAAATTGCGGGTGTTGGGTCCAAAACATGTGGCGACGCCGTACGCCGCCGGTTCGATCATGTTCTGCCCGCCGCGATTTCCCATGCTGCCGCCCACGAAGCCGACGTCGGCCGCGCCCCACCAAGCGCCCAGTTCCCCCACCACATCAACCAACAAAATGCTCGGGGCGTTCGATGCGGCGGGGTTTCCCGGCGACGTTAACTCTGTGCGGCGGCGCCACGTGGCGCCGCCGTGCTGCAATAGTCCGGCAACTTCCTCGAACCGTTCGGGATGCCTGGGCGCCATAATCAACTTCAAACGCGGGTGTATTTTTTGCAACTCCTGAAAAGTTTCGAGCGCGCATTGTTCTTCCGGCGCTTGCGTGCTGCCGGCAAGGAAGATGATGTCGTGAGAGGAAAAGCCGGCCAGTTGGCGAAGCCGCCGGGTTTTGGCGTTTTGCCGGTCCAGCTCGGCGCCGTCGAATTTCACCGATCCGGTCACATGCACCGATTCGGGCCGCGCGCCAAGATCTACAAACCGCTCGGCGTAGACTTCGTTTTGCACACAGATGGCGTCCAGGCTTTTCAACAGAGGCCGCAGCAGCGGTTTGACGCGGCGGTAGCCTCGCCAACTTCGGTCGCTGAGGCGTCCATTGAAAATCGCGACCTTGGCCCCGCAACGGCGCGCCGCGGCAATCAGGTTCGGCCACAGTTCCAATTCCGCCAGCACCAGCAATTCTGGGCGAATGCGCCGCATGGCCTGGGCCACCGCCCAGCTAAAATCGAGCGGGCAATAAAACACGACGTACTCGGAGTATTTCCGGCTCGCTAGTTCGAAGCCGGTTTTGGTGGTCGTCGAGATCAGGCATTCGTGTCCTGGGTATTGGTTCGCCAAGCGGGTGAGAATCGGCTGCAAAAGATTCACCTCGCCCACGCTCACCGCGTGCAGCCAGATACAGGGCCGCTGGCCAAGCGGCCGGGGAACGCGCCCGAGAAATTTACAACCCCAGCCCTGGCGATATTTGCCATGCGAGAAAGCTGCGAACAACAGCCACGGCGATGCCGCCGCCAGCAGGCAAAGATAGATAACGTTGAGTGCGTATTTCATGCGACGGGAGTCCTTTCCCGAATGTTCGGCTTAGAATTAGCCCTGAAATAAGTTACCGGTTGTAAGTTCGGAAAAGCCCGGCATTTTCAAAATGCCGGGCTTTTAATTCGGCATGTGAATTCAGGACACTTTGCTTAGTTTTTTCGCAGGCAGCAGTTCTTGAATTTTTTTCCGCTGCCGCAAGGGCAGGGGTCGTTGCGGCGCACATGTTGGCCGCGGTTGCGGATGGGGTCGATTTTTTTGTCGGGATCCTGGCTGTTATCGATGGCCTCGTTTTGTTCGCGCATGGATTCTGTTTGCGGCCTAGCTTGATCGTGCTTCGCCGACGTTTCCACCCACGTGGAGCTGACGAAATTTTCGTCGAGTTGCTCCATGCGAAAGATGAGGTCGGAAACACGTTCGCCGATCGACTGCCACATCTCTTCAAACAAACGCATGCCCTCGCGTTTGAATTCCACTTTGGCGTCGAGCTGCGCGTAGCCGACCAGACTAATGTAGCTGCGCAGATGGTCCATGCCGAGGAGATGGTCTTTCCAGGCCATGTCGACCAGATGCAACAGCATGGCCCGCTCCATGCGGCGCATTTCCGGGCGAAAGCGGTCCTCGACCAACTTGCTGAGTTCGGTTTCCAGGGCATCAGCGTCGAGGCTTTCCAATTCGCTCGGTTCGATTTTGCAATTGAGCGTTTTATTGAGCCAATCGGCAACCGTTTCGATCGCACCGTTGCCGCCGGTTGCTTCACGCACCGTTTGGCCGGGGGCCGCTTTTTCCACCAGCGAGTGCGCTTTTTCCTTGACGGCCGAAAGCACCGCCACGCCCGACTTTTGATAAGCAGCGCTGTGGGCCACGAGCGCCTCGCGTATTTCGCCGCGTTGTTTGTTTTTGAATTCGTCGGCGTTGAGGTCGACATGAAAACGCTCTTGCGCCCAGGCGATCAACTGTTCCCGATCAAGGCGGGGTTGGCCGCCGCCGCCCTGCGTGGTGAAACGGTAAAGGCCGGCCATGACGGGGTATTCCGATTCTCGGGCGGCATAGGCATTCGCGGCGCGTTCATACACCATTTCGCAAATAGCGGCTGCGTCCTTGCCCTGGATCTCCTCCAGTTCGAGCGTGATATCGAATTTTTGCCGGGCCCAGGCCACAGTCGATTTCAAGCCATAGTCTTCTTTCAAGAGGGGGGCGGCTTCGGAAAGATCGACCTTGTCGATTGCCGCATGGGCTTTTTTGATGAGTTCTTCGGCGATGTGATCTCGGCCGATTTTTTTCAGGTTTTGATCACGGTAATTGGCGCCCCAACGCAAGTTGGCGAATTTGGCCAACGCCTCCCAATTCCAATCAGTTTGGTCGTCTTCGTCTTCGCCTTCGGGCAGCGTTTCCTCGATTTTCTCGAAGATGTCGCCCTCGGCGCTGCGTCTGGCTTCATCGTGGGCGTAATCTTCGGCCGATTGAAAATCAAGGCCGCGAAACTGGCGGGCCTCGAATTCACTACTGACATGCAACTGGTTGGTGGCCCATTTCGCGAACGATTCAATACCATATTGCGGGTTGAGGAAATCTTGTACGTAGTGCTCGATCTGTCCGCGAATCATTTCGAGAATGAGCTGCTTGCATTCGGCGCCGTCGAGTATCTGCTGGCGGTAGCTATAGAGCCGCTTTCGCTGCTCATCCATCACCTCATCGTATTCGAGAAGGTTTTTCCGAATTTCGAAGTTGCGTTCTTCCACTTTTTTCTGTGCGGCTTCGATCCGACGCGTCACCAAGCGGCTTTCAATCGCCTCGCCTTCCTGCATCCCGAGCCGATCTAAGATGCCCCGCACCCACTCTCCGGCGAAGATACGCATGAGGTCGTCTTCGAGGCTGAGAAAGAACCGGCTACTGCCGGGATCGCCCTGCCGACCGCAACGGCCGCGCAGTTGGAGGTCGATCCGGCGCGACTCATGCCGTTCGGTGCCGATCACGTGCAAGCCGCCGATGCTTTTTACCGTCTCGCCGTTTTCCGGCATCTTCTCGGCAGCGCTAATTCCGTCGACCAGCGAGCGCCATTCTTCTGGTGGAACATCGAGCCGCGAGGCGTAGGTATTCTGCAGACGCGCCCAAGCCATGGTTTCAGGATTGCCTCCCAATACAATGTCGGTTCCCCGCCCGGCCATGTTCGTGGCGATCGTGACTCCGCCCCGGCGGCCGGCCTGAGCCACGATTTCGGCTTCGCGTTTGTGATGTTTGGCGTTGAGCACATCGTGTTTGACGCCGCGTTTGGAGAGTAGGTCGGAAATGCGTTCGCTTTTTTCGATCGACACCGTACCGACCAAAATAGGTCGGCCGCGGCGTTGCAGCACCTCGATTTCCGAGAGCGGGTAGGTCTGTGTTTTCCGAGAATTATCGGGGAGGAAATCGAGCGAATCGTCCGACTCCTTGACAATCTGCCCGACGATTTCCTCGCCGTCCGCCAGGATGCGGTCCCACTTGATGAGCGACTCGATTTCCTCCGCCACCGCGACGTATTTCTCGCGTTCGGTGCGATAGATGACATCGGGGTGCTCCAGCCGTTTCATGGGCCGGTTGGTGGGAATCGCCACGACATCGAGTTCGTAGATTTTCCAGAACTCGGAGGCTTCGGTCATGGCGGTTCCGGTCATGCCGCCCAGTTTATCGTACAGTTTGAAAAAGTTTTGTAGGGTGACAGTGGCCAGGGTTTGCGTCTCTTCCTTGATTTTGACGCGTTCCTTGGCTTCCACGACTTGGTGCAGCCCATCGCTCCATTGGCGGCCCTCCATTTTTCGGCCGGTGAACTCATCGATGATGACCACCTTGCCGTCTTCCACGACATAGTTCACGTCGCGTTTGTAGAGGTGGTGGGCCTTGAGCGAGTTGTCGATCAAATGCGGCCAGTCCATATTGCCGGCGGTGTAAAAGCTTTCCACCTTGGCGAGTTTCTCGGCGTGCCGAATGCCTTCGTCGGTCATGTGGGCGGTGTGTTCTTTTTCCTTGACCTCGAAGTGCTCGTTTTTCACCAGTTGCTTGGCGATGGCGTCGGCTTCGGCGTATTTTTTTACGTTTTCATGGGCCGGCCCTGAAATGATGAGCGGCGTGCGCGCTTCGTCGATAAGAATGTTGTCAACTTCATCCACGATGGCGTAATGGAGCCGGCCCTGCGATTGCTGCGACTGCTTGGGGAAATCGTTGTCGCCGCGAGCGGCCTGGCGCATGTTGTCGCGGAGGTAATCGAAGCCGAATTCGTTGTTCGTGCCATAGGTGATATCGCAGGCGTAGGCGCGTTGCCGCTCCAGCACCGGCATGTCGCTCTGGATGGCGCCCACCGTCAGCCCCAGGCCCATGTACAGCGGGGCCATCCACTCCATATCGCGGCGGGCGAGGTAGTCGTTGACCGTCACGACGTGAACGCCCTTGCCTTCCAAGGCGTTCAAATAAGCGGGCAAGGTGGCCACCAGCGTTTTGCCTTCGCCGGTCACCATTTCGGCGATGGCGCCGCGGTGCAAGACGATGCCGCCGACCAATTGCACGTCGTAGTGGCGCATTTTGAGATAACGCTTGCCCGCCTCCCGGCAGACCGCGAACGCCTCAACCATGATGTCTTCGAGCGTTTCGCCTTGCGCCAATCGCTCGCGAAACTTATCCGTTTGAGCAGCGAGTTCGTCGTCGCTCATCTCGGCGTACTTCGATTCAAGCAGGCCAATTTCTTCCGTGACCGGCTGCAACTTGCGGATATACCGCGCGTTCGACGAACCAAACAAGCCCGTCACGCCGCGTTCAAAACCGCGCAGCAAGCCGCCGAAGAAAAGGCCCAAAAATTCCCAAATGCGTTCCAGAATATCCATGCTCTGCCACAGAAAATGATGAAGGTGGGACCGAAGTGAAGCTTCGCCTGCGGGGAAGTCCGCCACCTGAGCGCAACTTCCTTCCTCTGCGTACATTATAACGATTAAGCAGGTCGGTCAACCGCGATAGGAACCGTCCCCAAATAAGTTCCCGGTTGTAGCTCGGAAAAGCCGGGCATTTTCAAAATGCCGAACTTTTAATTCGGTAGGTAAATTGCAGGACCGTTCTTGAGGGATAATCCCGAAATAAGATCCCTCAGCCGATGAGCGCTAGATCACGGTTTTCAGCATTCTCGGAGAACCGGACGCTAGCGCGTTCCGGCTGATTTGCGCGGCGATTCCTCAGTTGGAAAGCACGTCGATCAAGTCGAGCAGTTCTTGGCGAATCGGCTTATGCGTGGCGTAGGCCTCTTCGAAGGGGGTGAGTTGGCATTTCTCCCGCACCACGCCGGCCATCATGCCGCTGGCGCCCTGTTCGAGCGAGGAAACGGCAAATCGGCCCAAGCGGCTGGCGAGAATGCGGTCGGCTGCGGTTGGCGCGCCGCCCCGCTGCAAGTGCCCCAGGATCGACACCCGCATCGGGTACGGGCAGCAAGCGTCGTTGAGCCGCTGATAAAGGGCTTCGGCGCCGCCTTCATCGCCCTCGGCGACAATCAGCATGATGGATTGCTTGCCCCGCCGGTGCATGGCGTGAAGACCATCGAGTAGGGACGAAATATCGGTCGGCTTTTCCGGAATGCAAACCGCCTCGGCGCCTGCGGCAATTGCGGTATATACGGCGATATACCCGCTGTAGCGGCCCATTACTTCGATCAGGAACATGCGTTGGTGGCTTTCAGCCGTGACGCGAATTTTATCGACGGCGTCGACGGCGGTCTGCACGGCGGTTGAAAAGCCGATCGTTCGGTCGGCGCCGATCAAATCGTTGTCGATCGTTCCAGGACAACCAACAATCAGGCCCGGCCACTGTTTGCCCAAGGCCACGGCGCCATGGAACGTGCCATCTCCGCCAATCGGAATGAGGGCGTCGATCCCGCAACGCTGGAGGATTGCGGCTGCTTTTTTCACGCCTGCTTCGCTGCGGAATTCGTCGCTGCGGCTGGTTTTCAATTGCGTTCCGCCCAGTCCGGCCCAGCCCGAAACACTACGCAAGGTCATCTCGCGTCCGCCCGTTTGGTTCAAGAAGAAATGTTCTTCCAGCAGGCCTTGGTAGCCGCCCACTATGCCCCAGACTTCGTGTCCTTGGGAGAGGGCGTCGCGCACCACGGCGCGTATGCACGCGTTCATTCCGGGGGCGTCTCCGCCACTGCAAAAAACTCCAATGCGCATCGCGACTTCCTCAGGCTGGAGCCAACTCATGAGAGAACACGGTAAGGACTGTTCGAGAAATTATCGTCGCGTTTCGCTTGCGAAATAGCGTTTCATTTCACGCGATGGAAAATATCGTCAAGTCCATGCTTCGTGCTCTTCGCGTCCTAGTGGTGAACCTATCTGACCAAACGAATCTCCGCGCCGCCGAACGACCAAGTATACCACTAGGACGCGAAGAGCACGAAGGGAAGCGTCGGGAGTCCGAGAACAAAACGCTTGACGCCATCCTGCAATTTGGCGTGTTATACTTCACGCGGCTAGGAATGTCTGATCGTCGAAGAGTTGGAAGTTGCGGGTGATGAGGGAATGGATTTCGTTTTGATCGGTGGTGTTAAGGTTATTCAGAGTCTTTTCGATCGCCTCGCGGAAGTCGCCGAACGT
>JAJRWU010000162.1 GCA_024276655.1 Planctomycetota bacterium | reverse complement strand
TTTTTATAAAAGGCCCAACTTCGGCGGCGGGAACTCATTTTTCCATACGTTATTAACTATTGTGATAGGTCTCTGTTGTCATCCTCTCCGGCCAACTCCCGCGCTGCTGAAACGTGCCTGCAAATGTTGCGGTGCGCCGGCTAGCATCATAGCGAACAAGCGTATCTGGGCGCTGCGTTGGCGCTGCTCCAGGAGGCGGGCAACATCGAGCAGGTGTTTTTTTGTCGGTTTCGAGAGAGTTGGCGGGTGGTGGCGAGCACCGATCCGGCAGGCTCCTCGCCACCCGCGGAATTGCTCTCCGACGCACTCGACCGCGAGGCGGTTGTCGGCGGCGACGACTGGCGCGCCGCCCTGGCGCATGCGGTCGGCTTCCGAACTCCCAGACGTCCCGAAGTGCTCGCCTTTCAAGCCTCTGGCGGGTTTGGCGGTCAGCCTGAAAAATTGCTGGCCGATGCGGCTGGTTATTTAGCGTTGGGGCTGTTCTTGGTGCGCGAGCGAATTCGCGCCAGCCGCGTGGCGTCGTTACTGGAAGCCACGCTCGGCTGGCGGCGCGCGCTCGAAACCGACGAATTGCTCCGGTGCATGGCTGAGGTCTCGACGAAGCTGTTGGAAGCGGAGCGGGCGAGCATTTTCCTGTGGGATCGAGCGAACCATCTGTTGATCGGCCGCCCCGCGTTGGGCGTGGAGGGCGGCGTGTTGCGTATTCCCGACGACTCCGGAATCGTGGCCCGCGTGGTGCGCGGCGGGGAGGTCGAACGGGCCGATCAGATCCAGGGCGGCGAGGGCATTGATCATGCGGTCGATAAAAAACTAGGCTTTCAAACGCGTTCGATTCTTTGCGTTCCGCTGTGGAAAGACGCGAAAACAAATGGCGGCGGAGAACACCATGGCGGCGCCTTCGACGACAGCGGGGAAATCATCGGCGCGTTCGAAATGATCAACAAAGTCGATGGCCTGTTCACGATTGAAGACGAACATCTGTTGAAAATACTAGCCGCCCACGCCTCCGCGGCGCTGGAAGACACCCGGCAGTACGAAGAGCTTTCGCAAACACATGCGCAAGTGGTGGAGGCCGCGGCCGACGAAGTGAGTTTCATCGGCGAATGCCCGGCCGTTGAGGCCTTGAGGACGACCATTCGCCGCATCGCCGATACTGATCTGACGGTCATGATACTGGGCGAGAACGGCGTCGGAAAAGATGTCGCGGCGAGGCTCACGCATTACTGGAGTTCACGGCGCGACAAACCGTTTATCGCGGTGAACTGCGCCGCGGTGCCCGACTCCCTGTTGGAAAGCGAACTTTTTGGCCACGAAAAAGGCGCCTTTACCGACGCCCGAGAACGCCGCGCCGGCAAGTTCGAGTTGGCTTCCGGCGGCGCCCTGTTCCTAGACGAAATAGGCGACATGAGCCTTGCCGGGCAGGCCAAACTGCTCCGCGTGCTGGAAGATAAAACGGTCGTTCGCGTGGGCGGTTCGGAGTCGATCCTGGTCGATACGCGCGTGATCGCGGCGACCAATCAAAATCTGGCCACGCTTGTGCGGGAGCGGAAGTTTCGCGAAGACCTGTTCTTCCGCCTGAGCGTCGTGACGCTCGAGGTTCCGCCGCTGCGCGAGCGGGGCGCCGACTTACTGCTGCTGGCCGATCACTTCCTCACGGAATTTTGCGCCAAGGCGAGGCGAAAAAAGCCGCGTTTCACCGCCGAGGCAAAGAAAAAACTGCTGCGGCATGCCTGGCCCGGCAACATTCGCGAACTGCGAAATTGGATGGAGCGACTGGTGTATCTGACCAGCGCCGCGCTGATCGATGTCGACGAATTGGCCGCCATCGCGGGGCCCACAATGAGCGACGAATCGGCCCTGTATCATACCTCGTTGGCCGAAGCAACTCGGCAATTCCAGAAGGCGCATCTGGAAAAACAGATTGCCGCCAGCGGCGGAAATATGAGCGAAGCGGCCCGGCGACTGGGACTGCATCGCTCGAATTTATATCGAAAGATGCGGCAACTAGGCTTCACCGACGACAGCGATTCCGGCAATAGCGATTCCGGCGATAACGCCGCCGACCACGAAACATAAACCGCTCTAGGAATGTGTCCTGAATAGCATGCATCGAGAAAATCTGCTACGACTACCCTTTTGGTTTTGGCGCCCAAGGAAGGAGAGCCGCAGCATGCGAATGGATTTGAAGTATCCCAGTAACCTGTCGAACTCGTAATGGAGAATAAAGACTCCATGCCGCATCACCAGGAGAGCCGACATTGAACGCATCTGCTGAATTACCGCCAGAAGATGATTTGCCGCCAGAAGATGAATGGCTGCTCGAGGTCGCGGTCGCGGCTGTCAAACGTCTCCAAGAAAGCGCCGCCGAGTTTGTATTGCTCGACTGCCGGGAACGCGAGGAATATGAAACCGCCCGCATCGAAGGCTCGGTTCTGATTCCGATCAGTGAAATCCAGCAATCGCTCGACAAGCTGGAACCGTTGCGCGAGCAACATATCGTGGTTCACTGCCACCATGGAGGCCGCAGCCTTCAAGTGACCGAATGGCTGCAATCGTTGGGGTTTTCTCGCGTGCAAAACATGATCGGCGGCATCGACGCCTGGTCGCAAATGATCGATCCCACCGTGCCTCGCTACTGAACAAATGGCTACCGCAGGTTGTTTACCTCGCCGCCGGCGCGTGTGCCCAAGGCGCGCCAAACCGCCAGTTCGATTGTTTCCGCGATAAAACGCGATGAGCCGTCCATGAGCGCCACGTTCACGCCGCCAGGGTGATAACTCCGCGAAGTGACCGCCGCGTAGGTTGGCGGCACGGAACCGCCGCTGAGTTTTCCTTCTTGCCAGGAATTGTAGTCGACATCGAACACGACGCCCCCTTCGGTGTAGCGCACCGGCGTGTTCGGCGTGAAGACCGTCGTCATGCCGCTATGATGCACGCGGCCATCGGCCCATTCGGTGTGGCCGGTGTTCTTGTTGCTGTCGGACGGACTAAATTTCTTTTGGCCGGGCGAGGCCATGGCAATCAGTGCGGCCACGGTGAGCGGCGGCGTGACGGAGGTAACCGGCGTATTGCGAAAATACGGTGTAAACGCCTTGACTTCGGCCAGCATTAACGTGTTGGTGGTTCCATCGAGTATGCTGCTAAATCGCATATGGCTGTTGGGATGGAAGACGCCATCGCCTACGGCGCCGCTGCGCAGGTCGAACACAAACCACGTGCCGAAATTGAAGCCATAAGTGGTGGGGTACAGGTCGGCCTTGCCGGCGCCGGTGTCGCGCAAGCGGTGTGTGTTGACATCGCTCGGGCAACCGTATACGGAAATACGCAGGCGGTCGATCACCATTTGCCGATCCCAGGCGATCGAAAGATCAACCTTGTCGTACACATTGCCTTGCTCCAGATACGGCAAGATGCGTCCATGCACCGACCAGGAACCGTTGTTCGACGCCGCCCCTTGGTTGATGGTCGCAGAAGGCGGCAGCGCATTGAGCACCGAAAAATAATTGTGAACAGCGAGCCCGATCTGCTTCAGATTGTTGCTGCACTGCATGCGTCGCGCCGCTTCTCGCGCCGCCTGCACCGCCGGCAGAAGCATCGCCACCAAAATGCCGATAATGGCAATCACGACCAAAAGTTCAACCAATGTGAATCCACGATTCTTTCGCATCAAACAATCCTTATTAAAAAATTCAGAGGCCTCGGAAACCCCGGCTCACTCAAATAGACTGGAGGGAACAAGGCAAACGATTAGATTCAGCGAGGCTGTTCCACTTGCCACTATATTCTCGCACGCCGTGTGGGGAGTTATTCATTTTCGACAACAACTAGCAACTTTCGTTCCAATGGAGGAATTTGGAGGAAAACCGCTTGTTTAAGCGATTACCTCGAATTTCTCGCAATAACCGTTGGCGAAATATTCACCGCCGTGGAAGATTTTTCACGGCGTTAGCATCGAGCGGAAAATTAGTGTCGTAGCCATGCTCGCCAGAGCGTGGGATGGTTCACCGCTCACCCACCGTCTGGCGACGATGGCTACACAAATGCGACCGTTATTTATCGAGCGGTGCTTAGGCGACCAGCGCACCATGAAATGGCCCCTCCGAAATCAGATTCTGCTGCCCTTGGCGACGACGCTCGTTGTTGCCGTCGGGCTGATCGCGGGCGCATCGGCCTATTGGGCGACCCTTCGCGCCGAACAACAAACCGCCGCCCGCCTGGAGCAAGTGGTCGACACGCTGGGCGGCGCCCGCATTCCCTACACGCCCCGCATTCTCGAACAAATGCAAGGACTCTCCGGGGCCGATTTTATCGTCTTCCGGACCACCGGCGAAGTGGTCGCATCAACCATCACGCTGGAAGCAGGCGCCGGCCAGGAATTGTTACGGGCGGCGAAACCGATTTCTGAAAATCGGCGTTTGCAGAATCTGTCGGAATATCCGGCGATTGAGGTCGGCGCGAATCGATACTTCGCCGCTGCTTTACGACCCGCCGGCGCCGACCAAACCACGACCCTCATCGTGCTCTATCCCGAAAGCAGTTGGCGGTCGGCGCGATGGCAAGCCGCCTTCCCGCCGTTGGCGCTCGGCGCCGCGACCATTCTCGCCATGCTGGTTGTGGCGGCGGGGCTGGCGCATCGAATCAGCCTGGGAATTCGCCGCGTGCAACAGCAAGTGTCGAGAATCGCGGAAGGACATTTCGAACCGCTTGAGGTGGGGCGGCGCGACGACGAACTGCGCGAGTTGGCGCTCTCGATCAATCATATGTGCGGGGAATTGCAGTCGATGCACGGCAAGATTCGCCAAGCCGAGAGGTCGGGTTTGTTGTCGCAACTGGCGGGCGGGTTGGCGCATCAATTGCGAAACGCCGTCACTGGCGCCCGCATGGCGATTCAAATCCATCAAAAGCGATGCGCGGCCGACGGCCAAGATGAAAGTTTGGCCGTGGCGCTTCGCCAACTGTCGTTGACCGAAGAGCATGTCAAGGGCTTGCTCTCTTTGCAACGCAAGGAGCCGAGCGAACCGACTCCAGGACTGTTGCGCGAAATCGCCCACGAAGTCGTCGACCTGACATCGCCCGCCTGTACGCACGGCCGCGTGGCGTTAACGTTGCAAGACGACCTGCCGCGGCGCGTGTGGGTCGCCGATGCTGAGCCGGTGCGTTCGGCGTTGCTGAATTTGCTGCTGAACGCCATTGAGGCGGCTGGTCCTGGAGGGGAAGTAAGCATCGGCCTGAAAGCCGACGGGGCGACGATCGCGATTGATGTTCGCGACAACGGCCCCGGGCCTCCCGAAAACTTGAAACAAACCCTGTTCGAGCCGTTTGTGACCACGAAACCGGAGGGCGTCGGGTTGGGTTTGGCGTTGGCGCATCGCACAGCGCGCGATCAAGGCGGTGAACTGACGTGGCGTCGGGAGAACGACCAAACCGTATTTTGCCTTTCGCTTTCAGCCGCGTCGGGCTACGATCAACAGAACAGAGTGGGCGCCACCGACCGCGGAGAGCAAGCATGAGCCACGTGTTGATCGTAGACGACGAACCGAGTATTTGCTGGGCCTTTCAAGAGTTTCTTCGTGAGGAAGGCCACGAAGTGAGCATTGCGTCGTCGGCGGAACAAGCATTCGAGATGACGGCCGAAACGCCGCCCGATGCAATCGTGCTGGACGTGCGTCTGCCGGGAATGGACGGCATCTCGGCGATGGAAAAACTTCGCGCCCAGGTGCGGCGCGCGCCGATCGTGGTGATCACCGCCTTCGGCAATTTGGAAACAGCCGTGCGCGCCCTCGACGCCGGCGCTTTCGACTATCTGACCAAGCCGTTCGATCTGGAAGACGCGGCCGAAGTGGTGCGGCGGGCGTTGCAGTCGGCGGAAACGCCCACCGAGAGCGCGAGCACCGATTCCGGGCAATCGATCGTGGGTAAGTCGGCCGCGATTCAAGCGGTGTTCAAGCAAATTGCCCAGGTGTCCGACAGCAACGCTTCGGTGCTGATCACCGGCGAAAGCGGCACGGGCAAGGAGTTGGTCGCCCAGGCGATTCACGCCCATAGCCGCCGCCGCGAAGCTCCGTTTCTGGCTGTGTGTTTGGCGGCGTTGAGTCCGACGCTAGTCGAAAGCGAACTGTTTGGCCATGTGAAAGGGGCCTTCACCGGCGCCGAACAGCAGCGGCAGGGGCTACTGGAGCAGTGCCACGGAGGCACGGTGTTTCTAGACGAAATCGGCGACGCTCCGGAGTCGCTGCAAGTGAAACTTTTGCGAGCTCTGGAGCTGCGGCAAGTGACTCCGGTCGGCGGCTCCGAACCTCGCCAAACCGACTTCCGTATTATTGCGGCCACGAATCGCGATTTATCGGAACGGATGGCCGCCGGCCATTTTCGCGAAGATCTTTTTTATCGCTTGGCGGTGTTTCAAATTGAATTGCCGCCGCTGCGCGAGCGGCTCGACGACATTCCCCTTCTGGCAAACGCGTTTCTTCACAAAATGGGCCGGCCGTACGACCAGCGGCGTTTCAGCGATGCGGCGCTGGCGCAACTTCGCTTCCGACCGTGGTGGGGGAATGTGCGGGAGTTGCGAAACGTGGTCGAACACGCCGCGATCGTCGCCCGTGGCGGAACAATCGGCCCCGAGCATTTGCCGCCCCCGCTTTCTTCACTGCATAACAAACAACACGTTGAGGCCTCGCCCGACCGCTTGCAAGCCGACGTGCAAAACTGGGCCAAACAGCAGTTGTTGTCTCCGTCCGAGACGCCGTTGTACGAGCAGTTGTTGTCGATCATCGAGCCGCCCTTGCTGCAAGCAGCGCTCGCACAATCGAAAGGCAACCGCGCCGCCGCGGCGGATCTTTTGGGCATTCACCGCGCTACGCTACGACAAAAAATTCGCCGTCATGGCCTCGACCACGATGCAGCCGAAGGCTCCTAGCCATTCTGAACCGCGCGACCGAAGAGCCCAACGAAGGAGTCGCATTTCAAAACACGTTCTCCGACATCAAAGAAATCATATTCGCATGAGCACGCCACTGGCCGCCGCCCAAATTGTTGACACTCGCATGGGGCTGCGCAATTCGACCACGCGCATTCCGTTCCGCTACGGCAAGGCCTGTCTGACCGCCTGTCCACAAATTGTTGTGCAAGTGAACATCGCCCACGGCAAATCGGCCGGCGCCAGCCAAGCCGGTTACAGCGCCGACTGCCTGCCGCCGGGCTGGTTCGACAAAACGCCCGGCAAAAGTTTTGCCCGGCAAATCGACGACATGCTCACCATTTTCTCGCAGGCGGAAGCTGCGTTTCGGCAAGAGTTCGCGCATCCGAATGCGTTTTTTACGGGTTGGTTGGCGGTGTATGAGCAGGTTCACTGTTTTGCGAAAGACAACCAGTGTACTCCGCTATTGGCGAGTTTTGGCGTCAGTCTTTTCGAACGCGCCTTGATCGACGCCCTGCTGCGGGCAAACAACCTGAGCTTCGCCGCCGCCCTGCAAAGCAATGCGTTGGGCCTCGCGCCGGCGGCCGTTCACGCTTCTCTAGCTGGTTTCACACCGCAAGATTGGCTGCCCGCCCAACCTCAACGGAGTCTTTACGTGCGGCACACCGTGGGCTTGGGAGATCCGCTCACCGCAGCCGACGTTTCACCCAACGAAAATGCAGACGCCCCTTGGCCCAGCGATGGTTTTCCCGTCGCTCTGGAAGATTACATTTCTCAATGTGGTCTGAAATATTTCAAAATCAAAACCTGCAACAATCTTGACGCCGATCTGGCCCGTTTGCACACGATTGCCGACTTGATCGAGCGGTATCGCGGCGACGATTATTTCGTCACGCTCGACGGCAACGAACAGTATTCCACCGCCGAGGATTTTGACGTGCTGATCGACGCCATTCGCGGCAGTGCGGCGTTGGCAACCTTTTGGCGGCGGACCTTAGTCATTGAACAACCGCTTGATCGCCGCATCGCGCTCGACGAACAACACACCGCCGGCATTCGGCGGTTGGCGGCTATCAAGCCGGTTATTATTGATGAATCCGATGGCGAACTGGGCTCCTACGCGCGCGCGATTGAACTGGGCTATCGGGGCGTCAGCTCGAAAAACTGCAAGGGTCCGATCAAGAGCATTCTCAACGCCGGGCTCACCTGGCTGAACAACCAACAAGGCGAATCTTCGAACTATGTGATGACCGGCGAGGATCTCTGCACGGTGGGCGTGGTGGCGGTGCAGTCGGATCTTTGCCTGATTGCGGCGTTGGGGCTGACGCACATCGAACGCAACGGCCACCATTACCATCGCGGCCTTTCCTATCTTCCCGAAGGGGAGCAACGTGCGGCATTGGCCGCGCATGGCGATTTTTACGCCTGCGAGCATGGCGTGGCGGCGCCGCGTCTCACAGATGGAAAATTCAACATCGGCTCACTACAATGCACGGGCTTCGGTTTTGATGTAACGCCCGATTTTTCCACCATGCAATCTCCCGACCAATGGGAATATGCATCGCTGGCCTTAGGCGACGAGTAACAGATGCAATGAAACACGCGTCCAATCCCCAGGCCGCCCGCCGATTCGCGAAAGAGGTGGTGCTCGCGCTTCGCAACGCGGGGCACGAATCGCTTTGGGCCGGCGGTTGCGTGCGAGATGAACTGCTCGGCATACAGCCCGCCGATTACGATATCGCCACCAGCGCCACGCCAGACGACGTCCGCCGCGTGTTTGGTTTTGGCCGCACCTTGGCCATCGGCGCCGCCTTCGGCGTGATTACCGTGCGCGGTCCTCGCGAAGCGGGTTTTGTGGAAGTCGCCACCTTTCGCCAAGACGCCGAGTATTCCGATGGCCGCCGGCCCGACGCCGTGCATTTTAGCTCCGCGGAAGAAGACGCCAAGCGGCGAGATTTCACCATCAATGGCCTGTTCTACGACCCGCTCGAAAAACGCGTGATCGATTACGTTGGCGGGCGCGACGATCTGGCGCAGCGGCGCGTGCGCGCCATCGGCGACCCGCACCAACGCATCGCCGAAGACAAACTGCGCATGCTGCGCGGCGTGCGTTTCGCCGCCACGTTTTCCTATGAACTGGAAACAGAAACCTTTCTCGCAATTCGCCGCCACGCGGCCGACATTCACGTCGTAAGCGGCGAACGCATCGGCGTGGAAATGAGCCGTATGTTAGCGCATCCGACGCGCGCCCAAGCCGCCGAAATTTTACGCGAAGCCGGGCTTTGGCCGCACGTTCTTCCGGAATCGAACAGCCTGATTCCGCCGCCCTCCGAACCGCCAACCACTTGCTGGAATGCGACATTGGCGATGTTGACCGCCTTGCAGGACGCTAGTTTTCCGGCGGCCTTGGCTATCGTCTTGCGGGAAACACTGCCCTTGGATCTGCACCAGCCCAAACGCGCCCGCGCCGCGCATGTGCGTTCAGCCTGCCGACGTTGGCGCCTAGCCAACGATATCGTCGGCGGCGTGCAATGGTTGCTAGAAAACGAGGACCTGATTCGCAATGCGTGTGATCTTCCTTGGCCTCGGGTGCAACGCATTTTGGCGGCGCGGCGCGCCGAAGAACTGCTGGCGTTTTGTGCCGCCGTGGCCCAGACGCTCGACAGTCGGCTGGATCATGTCGATTTTTGTCGGGAAAAAATGCGGTTGCCGCACGACGTATTAAACCCCCAACCGCTTATTTCCGGAGCCGACCTAACCGCAATGGGCGCCGCGCCAGGACCCTTGTACGCTAAAATTCTCACGCAGGTCCGCGATGCGCAACTGCTTGACGAAATCGATTCGCCTGAGGCCGCGCGGTCCATGGCGGAATCGCTTCTCAAACGCGAGCAGCAGTGACCGTTCTCTGCGTTGAAATGCCCGCCCAAAAACCGCTGAGCAATATCAGAACTTCCGCCGGCGTTGCACGAAATTGCGATAACATCCAGCCGACGGTTCAAAACCCGTGAACGGTTACAAAATAACTTACCCGCACGCAGCGGAAGTTCGTGAGTTTTTTTGGCGGCCCACCCACGCGGGAATGACCGTTTGCTGATTCACTCACTTGCGTTTCGTGCGTGTATTAGGCACGGTCCCGAATTTACCTACCGAATTAAAAGCCCGGCATTTTGAAAATGCCGGGCTTTTTTGAGCGACAACCGGGAACTCATTTCGGGACTATTCCTTAACGCGACTCGATACGTTGAAAAAAACCTTCCGCCGCCCAAACGGAAAACCAATTTCGCAACGCGCCGCCGAACGATTCAAGGTCGTCGACCGATTCCGCCGCCAGCGAGATTGCCTCTCCCACGGTGGCGCCGCTGAGCAAACGCGTGAGCAGGTCGAATTGAGGACGCGAAAGTTCGATCCTGCGCACCACATATTCGCGCCGGGTAAGGGCCAGATACGTATCACGCGGCGAGGGAATTGGCGGTGATTCGTCTTTGCGGTAGGCGGTGTAATAGTCGTTGACGGGAAAGCGGAATTCGAGCAAACGCAGACAAGGCGCCGCCGGCAGACGCGCATCGATCCAATGTTCGGGTGATATGTTCTGCATTTCTTCAGGTAGCAGCGCGGGTTCGTTCTCAACTCCCGGGCCATCAAAGATTTGGTCGATCGTCCACTCCAAACGGGCCAAGTCGACCAAAAACTCCGGCCAACGAAGCGAAGAGCCAGACGGCGAATCGGGGTTGGTCTGAACGTTCGCCGCCACTTCGTCGTTCGGCTCCCGGGGTCTGGTTTCCTCTAGAAAATCGGCGAAACCATCGGCTAGGCGCCCCAAGGTGTAGCTTGTCGGCGGGTGGGCGCTCAGATAGCCCAGCGCGAGTTGATGGAAGGCGTCTTCGCCGAGCGCGAACACCAGCACGGGAAAAAAGTCTTGCATGCACTCCAGCAGCCGGGCGAAATAGGCGTTGCCATAAACGGCCAGCCGCTCTTCGCTACTCACTGACGCGCTGGAAAGAACCACGGTTTCGAGTTCCTGGCCCGCCAAACCGCCGGTCAAACCAATGGCCGCTTGCGCTTCCGCCGAGAGCACGCCCGCGCCGATGCCGGCGGGGTGGGTGATCACGGCTTGCAGCCAACGCTGCAACTGTTCCAAATTGCGAGGTTGCGCCATCATTCCACCTCCGGCCGCGCGTAATGCAACGGATGCGGCGCCGTGGCGGCGCGGTGTTCGGGTGAGGCGATTTCAGCGGGCGGCGGCGTTGCCGGCAAGGAACCGACGCTTAACAACTGTTTTGCCTTGAGCACTTCGTTGTGAACTTCCTCGAACGACGGGATACGCGCGTCCCACTCCAGGAGCGTGGAAGCCCCGCCGGTGAGTTGGCTGGCCCGCCGGTACAACTCCCACACTTGGTCGATCACTCGGCCATCGTGGGTGTCGATGCAATAGGCGCCCATGTTCGTGTGGCCGGCCAAATGAAATTGCACCACGCGCTGGTGCGGAACGGCGTCCAGATATTCTGCTGGGTCGAATCCATGATTGACGCTCGAAACGTAAACATTATTCACATCGAGCAGCAGGCCGCAGTCGGCGTCTTCAGCCATGCGGGCCAGGAACTCCCATTCGTTCATGGTGGAATCGGCGAAGGTCAGATACGTGCTGGGGTTCTCCACGACGAGCGGCCGGCCGAGGAAATCTTGCACGATCTTGATCCTCGCCACGACATGCCGCAATGTCTCTTCATTGAGCGGCAGGGGGAGGAGGTCGTGCGTGTTACGGCTCGCGACTCCCGTCCAACAGAGGTGGTCCGACACCCACAACGCGTGCGTCGCCTGGGCCAACGATTTGAGTTTCGCCAAGTACTCGAAATTCAGCGGGTCGGTGCTGCCGATCGAAAGCGAAACGCCGTGCATTACGATCGGGTAGCGCTCCGCGATTTGATCCAATACATAGCGGGGCCTACCGCGCGAGTCCATGTAGTTTTCCGAGATGATCTCGAACCAATCGACATCTGGGTTGTGCTCCAAAATGTGTCGATAATGAACGCTGCGCAGGCCGACGCCCAATCCCAGATGGTCGTATCCTAAACGAGGCATGGCTGCATCCTACCGGGAAATTTTAGTCGCCGTTCGGCTTGCCGTTAAACGAGGCATTGGTAATGGTGGGAAGTATAGCGGCTCCAGCGGATTAAAAGCCCGGCATTTTGAAAATGCCGGGCTTTTGTTTTAACACCGCTGGCTTGTTCCGCCGCGTTTGCCAGCGTTTTAGGCTTTGGCGGGCGCGGCGCCGAGTTCCTTGCCTTCGGCCTTGTATTTTTCCTCGAACTGAGCGCGAACTTTCTTCCAGGTGTCGTCCATCAGGGGAACAGCGCATTCGCCCTTGCCCTTGCAGTCGTTGGCGCCGGCGGTTTCGCCGCAGCCGCCTTGCCCCTTGCAGGCATTTTTGGCATGGCAGCCATGATGTTCGGCGGTGCCGCAGGAACCCTTGCCGGCACAATCGTTCTTGCCATCGGCGCCCTTGCCCTTGCAGGCATTGAGCCCTCGGCAAAGATGCACTTCGGTATCGGTCATGGCGGTTTCCGCATCGTCGACCATGCCGCTGCCCGCACTTGGCGCCGGTGCTTCGCTGGCAGACGGCGCGGGCGTGGTTTTGCTCCCACAACCAACAGACGCGCCCGCCACCAAGCCTCCGAAGGCGGCGGCGGCCAAACGATTGAATTTGCGACGGTCAACATCCTGATGGCTCATAATCCCTGCTCCAAATCAAATGAGAAAAAATGGTTCCGAGAAGTGTGTTCCGAATCAGTGTTCAGCTTATCGGCGGCAATGCTGCAAGTCTAGTTCACCGAACGGCGTCAAACGGTGAGGCGTTTCACATTAGGATCGACACGCGATTTATTTGCTGCTCGCTTAAAAGCCCGGCATTTTGAAAATGCCGGGCTTTTAACATGGCAACCAGAAGTCATGTTCTTTCGCGGGAACAAATCAGCCGCCTTAATGTTGGTTTTCGATTCGATAGACATGCGTTGCAGACCGCAAAATCAGCGAGTTCCCGGCCACGGCGGGCGA
This sequence comes from Planctomycetota bacterium, assembly GCA_024276655.1. GTDB lineage: Bacteria > Planctomycetota > Planctomycetia > Pirellulales > Pirellulaceae > SZUA-33. The sequence goes on along the minus strand of JAJRWU010000162.1, from coordinate 14,734 downwards.
GGCGTTGAAGAAGCCGTCGAGTTCGTTTCGGGCGACCAATTCGTATTGGTCGCCGGCTCGAATAATGGGGATTTCGCCATCTTGGGAGAGAAAGTAAATGTAGCCGTTGGCGTATAGAGGCGAAGACCAATAGCGGCCCCCCACGCGGGCCTTCCAGATGATTTCGCCCGTTAACGCATTGAGGCAAGCCGCAATGCCATCGTCGTTCATCATGTAATAGCGATTCCCGACCAAAATCTGCGAGGGACGTTTGGGAATCAACTTGCCCTGCCGCCAAACGACTTTACGATCGGTTACATCGCCCTGGCCGTCGGGTTTTACGGCAATCAGCGCATTGGGGCCGCTGCCGGCGCTGATGTACACCAAACCATTTCCATACAAGGGTTTCGCGGCTGCATTCATGCCGCCGTGGTAAACCGTCCAGACCGGTTCGCCGGTTTCAGGCGCGTAGGCGATGGTCGCCATGGCGAACGGGCTGATCAGCAACTCGCGTTTGCCGACGGTAATCACGCGGGGCGTGCTGTAGGCTTTTTTGCGGTCGCCGTTGTCGGAGCCGTAGTCGATGCCGCGATCGCGCCGCCAAACGGTTTTCCCCGTGTTCTTATCCAACGCCATGACGAATTGTTGGTCGTAGCCGTCAAAGGTCAGGAAAAGGTTCTCGCCATGCATCACTGGCGACGACCCAGGACCTCGCCAGTGATGGCAACGTATATCGCGACGCTCCCAAATTTTCTTACCTGTTTTTGTGTCGACGCAAGCGGTTCCGTATGAGCCGAAGTGAAACCAGATGCGGCCTTCCTCGATCCAGGGCGTGCAGGAGGCGTAACTGTTGGTGGGGTGCGTGTACTGCGGTTGGTCGATTTCAAACAACAGAATATCGTGCAGCACCTTGCCGGTTTCCAAGTCGAGGCAAACCGCCGAGAGCCGAATCGGCGGGTCGAGCGGCTGGTCGAATTTCACCAAGGAGTTGCGATCGGTGGCCGAGGGCGGGTTCTGAACATCCGGCCCGTTGGTCACCCATACTTGCCGGCCCCAAACGACCGGCGAAGACCACGCTCGCCCAGCAACTTCCGTCTTCCAAACGATCTCCTTCGAACCTTCGCCAAATGCCAGCGGAAGCCCTTTCGCCCGCGAGGTTCCGTCGCCGCGAGGTCCTCGAAATTGATTCCAGTTTTCCTCGCCGGCATGTGAGAATGCCGCCGAGAATGTGGTCGAGAACACAATCAACAAAGTAACCAGTACTCGCATTCCAACTCCTTGGGTCTTTCCGGGGTTTGACGCGCCAGAAAAACTGGCGCTCCCTCCATTTTGATCGAGAAGTCCTGGGAATGCGAGCACGCAAAGGCAAAATATCGGAACGCCGATTTTACGCCTCGCCGTTTGTTTCGCCGTCGCTTACTTCGCCTTCGTTTGCATCGGGGGCCACGGCAAGTCCCATCGCGATCAGCACTTTTTGCTTGATTTCTTCGCAGACGTCGGGGTTCTCGACCAAAAAGGCGCGAGATTTTTCCTTGCCTTGTCCGATATGGCTTTCGTCGTAGCGGAACCAGGCGCCGCTGCGCGTTACGACCTGATGCGTCACGGCGAGGTCGAGAATGTCGCCCTCATAGCTGATGCCGGAAGTATGCATCATATCGAACTCGGCAATACGAAACGGCGGCGCCACCTTGTTTTTGACGATTTTCGCACGCACGCGCTGGCCGACAACAGCTTCGCCGTCCTTGAGTTGGCCGATGCGGCGCACGTCGATTCGGCAGGAGCAGTAGAACTTCAAGGCGCGGCCGCCGGGCGTGGTTTCGGGGCTGCCGAACATCACGCCGATTTTTTCGCGAATCTGGTTGATGAAAATGACACTCGTTTTGCTTTTGGCGATGGCGCCGGTCAATTTTCGCATCGATTGGCTCATCAGCCGTGCTTGCAGGGCGACATGGGAATCGCCAATTTCTCCTTCAAGCTCTGCTTTGGGAACCAAGGCCGCGACCGAGTCGATCACGACGACATCGACGGCGTTCGATTTGACCAACATTTCGGTAATTTGCATCGCTTCCTCACCGCTGGTCGGCTGGCTGACCAGCAGCGTGTCCAGCTCGACGCCCAGCTTTTTTCCCCAGGTGGGGTCGAAGGCGTGTTCCGCGTCAATAATGGCGGCAATGCTACCAGTTTTTTGCGCCTGTGCAATAACGTGCAGCGCCAGCGTGGTCTTGCCGCTCGATTCCGGACCAAACACCTCAATAATTCGCCCGCGAGGAACGCCTTGCCCGCCCAAGGCAATGTCGAGCGAAAGGCTGCCTGTGGGAATGCCCTGAACGTGGCCCCGCTTGTCGGCGCCCAACGGCATGATGGAGCCATCGCCAAACTGCTTTTCGATCTGCTGGATCGTGGTTCGCAGGTGCTCGTTTTCGGAAATGAAATCGGGAACGGCCTGTTTCTTGGCGTTCTTGGCGCCCGACCTCTTACTCTTGGATTCTTTTTTTGGCATGCGATTGTTGGGTTTTAGTGTAGCGACCATAAACAGCGGCTCCTCTTTATCGGCGACAACAGGGAAAGTTTCAAGTTCCGGAGGCAAAACCTGGCGTCTCAGTGGTAGTGTACGCAAGGGCAGTGTACTGGCGTATACTTTTGATTGCAAGTGGTTTTGGCTCCCTTTGCCTGATATTTATCGCAGCCGCGCCGACACGTTAGGTCGCCCATGGCAAAAAAATATAAAAATTGTGGCGACGGGGAGTTGGAATGCGAATAAAGACGAGAAAATGCAGCTAGTTTTCGCGGAAGGATAACTTCCATGTTCGCCTCCTTTCGCTCGCTAGGGCGAAATGCGAATCTTACTCACTCTGGGGTTCAGGATGTTTGGGAAACCGCAGTTGAGTTTAGGGGCCGCCCGTCTTACCATAACGCCCACTGCCCCTGCCTTCATCTATTTGGCGAAAGCGGAGACCGAAGCGTCATGAGTCCAACAATTCGCAAGCTGTTCCCTTATATGGTTGTTTTTGTGGTGGTGGGGGCCATGGGCTGGGCGCTCTCTTTCGGTACGCTCCCCAAAGCTGACTTTTCCTTCAATAACGGCACGGAACCGAAAACGATCGATCCCGCCAAGGCCACCGGTTCGCCCGAAGGCAGGATCATCAACGCGTTGTTTGAAGGTCTGCTGCGCGACCACCCGCTCGATGTCCCGCCCGACGCCTCCGGACTGACGCCCATGGAGCCGCGTCCTGCGATGGCGGAAAGTTTTACGTTGTCGGAAGATGGCCGCACTTATACCTTCAAAATTCGTCCCACGGCGCGTTGGTCGAACGGAGAGGCGGTCACGGCGGACGATTTTGTTTGGTCGTGGCGGCGTTTTCTGCATCCGGCCACGGCGTGTATCTACGCCTATCAGCTTTACTACCTAACCAACGCGGAAAAATACAATACCTCGGTCGTCGAAGTGGGCGATGTGGTGGAGGTCGAACTGCCCGACCGCCCAGACGAATTCCAACCGTTTCCGCGCGGCACGTTGCTGCGCGGCGAACTCCGGGAAATCATCAAGCCGCCCAAGCCGGAGCCTATAAAAGACGCCAAGGCAAACGCAAAAGCGCTCTCCAAATGGAAAGAGACCTGGGCCTACGTGGTGGCCGTCAACCAACAGCAGCGCGTGGATGAAATTCAGGACATCGAACCGACGGTGCGCGTGTTTTGTATTTCTCCCCCGAAAGAACCCGGAAAACTTGCCGCGCCGGCGAAAATCGAGCCCTGCCTGCATGTGTTGATCGACTTCGATACCGTGGGCGTGCATGCAACCGACAAAACCACGCTCGTGGTGCAGCTCAATAATCGCACGCCGTTTTTCACCAACCTGGTGGCGTTTTATCCTTTGCACCCCGTGAACCGCCGCTGTGTTGAAAAGTACGGCACGCCCAATTGGACCAAGGCCGAGAATCTGGTCAACAACGGCCCGTTCAATATGCAGTTTCGCCGCCTGCGCGATCGTGTGCGTTTGGTGAAGAACCCAGAGTATTGGAACGCCGAGAATGTGGCGTTGGAAGTGATCGACGCCTTGGCCGTTCCCATGGAAAGCACCAGCCTGAATATGTATTTGACCGGCCAACTCGATTGGTCGACCACCGCGCCGTCGGCCATCATGCCGGAGCTTTCCCAACGCGACGACTTTGTTCGCGCGCCGATGCTCACCACGTATTTTTATCGCGTGAATGTGAATCGGCCGCCGCTCGATAACCCACTAGTGCGCAAAGCGCTCAACCGCGCGATCGATAAGAGCATTATCTGCGAGAAGGTGACCAAGGGCGGGCAAATTCCAGCGCGCAGTTTCGTGCCGCCCGGCTTGGCCGGTTTCAAAAGTGGTTTGGCCGGAGATTTTAATCCCGAAGAAGCCCGAAAACTCTTGGCGGAGGCTGGGTACCCCGGCGGGCGCGGCCTGCGAAAAATTCAAATCGTGTACAACACGAACGAAGGCCACAAGATGATCGCGGAGGTGATCGCCCAGCAATGGCACGAGCATTTGAACGTTGAAGTCGAATTGCGGAATCTTGAATGGGGCGTGTTCCTCAATACGCTCCACCAAGTCGAATACGACGTCGCCCGCTCGGCTTGGATCGCCGATTACCCCGACCCCAACACTTTTCTCGACATGTTCGTCACCGACGGCGGCAACAACGAAACGGGCTTCGCCAACCCGAAATACGACCAACTCATTGCCGACGCCGCCTCGGAGCCCGACGCCAAAAAACGGATGGAAATCCTCCACGACGCCGAAGAACTGCTCATGGACGAACTGCCCATCATTCCAATCTATTTTTATGTGTCGGTGAACATGGTGAGTCCTCGCGTAAAGAATTTCACGGCCAATCTACAAGACGTTCATCCCTTGCACCTGCTGCGAATTGGTAAGTCGAAGTGAATGCACGTAATCTATTTGTCGGATTAAAAGCCCGGCATTTTGAAAATGCCGGGCTTTTTCGCTGAGCAACCGGTAACTTGTTTTCAGGACTATTCCTTAGAACGCGATCATTCAACCCCAACAAATTTTCACAACCAAGACTAGCAAGACTAACTAGTCCCTTTCTGGAGGCTCCGCGGTGGCCGCCTTTTTGCTCAAACGCTTTCTCTGGATGGTGCTCACGCTCTGGATCGTGTTCACGGTCACGTTTTTTCTCATGCGCGCCGTTCCGGGCGGGCCGTTCGACGGAGAAAAACAGCTTTCACCGGCCATTAAACGCAACATCGAAAAACGATATCATTTCGACGACCCCCTGGCGGTGCAGTACCTTGATAACTTACGCCGCGCCGCGATGTTTGATTTCGGCCCCAGCCTCAAGCTGGAAGACTACACGGTCAACGAAGTGATTGCCGAAGGCTTCCCGATTTCCGCTTCCTTGGGCATCTTCGCCATGGTGTTCGCCCTCACTCTGGGCACGACCGCCGGTATTGTTTCGGCGATCAAGCGGCATTCAGCGTACGACGTCGGTTTCATGATTTTGGCCACCGTGGGCGTGGCAGTGCCGAATTTCGTGCTGGCCAGTTTGGCCGTGGTGGTGTTTGTGTTTCAAGTGCATCTCTTTCCCGCCGCCGGTTGGGGAACGGTGCGTCAACTGATCCTGCCGGCGCTCTGTTTGGGCGCGCCGTTCGCCGGTTACATCGCCCGCCTGACGCGCACCGGCATGCTGGAGGTGATGGGGCTGGATTACATCCGAACCGCGTACGCCAAGGGTTTGAGCCATCGGCGGGTGGTGCTGCGTCACGCGCTCAAGGGCGCGATCACGCCCGTGATTTCTTATTTGGGTCCGGCAACGGCGGGCATTCTCACCGGCTCTCTGGTGTTGGAGCGAATTTTCGCCATACCGGGCATGGGCAGTCATTTTATTGAAGCCGCCACCCAACGCGACTACCCGCTGGCCATGGGCGTGACGCTGGTTTATACGTTTCTGTTGTTCTTCATGAACACGCTGGTCGACGTCTCGTATGCGTTGATCGACCCTCGCATCAAATTAGGTTAGCGTATGAGTGCAGGTACTCCATCCAGCAGCAACACCGATCACGATCAGGCCGCCCAACAGCGCCGGCGGTATGAGGAGCTGTTGCGCGAGGCGGAAAGCATCAAGGGCGTATCGCTCTGGCAAGACGCCTGGAGGCGGCTGCGCCGCAACCGCGCGGCGATGATCTCGCTCGGTTTCTTGGTGTTGATGTCGGTCTCGGCCGTGCTCACGCCCTTGGCGCCGCTGCAATCGCCGATGGCTTCCGATCTCAAAAACCGGCAGCTCAAACCTCCCACGCTCGCAGCGCAAACGCTCACCGTTGGCGAACAGAGCCTGACCGACGCCCTGCAAAAATTCCGAGCGGAAATCAACGCACTCAAGCAAGAAATTGCCTCCGCCGAAGGGGAACAAAAAGCCTCGCTGATCAAGGAGGTTGCCGAGCGGGAACGAAGAAACCATCCTTACGCGGCGCTCTGGCATCATCCGGGGTTCATCACCTCCCGACTGATCGACCTTCGCATGATGCTATTCGGCAACTACAGCATTCCCTCGATCTGCGGCTCCGACGGACTCGGCCGAGACGTATTAAGCCGCCTGTTTTGGGGCGCCCGCGTGTCGTTAATCGTGGGTATCGTGGGCACGGCGGTGTCGTTGCTGATCGGCGTCAGTTACGGCGCCACGGCCGGCTACTGCGGCGGCTGGGTGGATAACGCCATGATGCGTTTTGTCGATGTGCTGTACTCCGTGCCATTTATTTTCGTGGTCATTTTCTTGATCACGATTCTCAGCCAAGACGATATCAAACGCGAATACCTCGAACCGTACGGCATTGACCAGATCATGATTTTTTATGTCGTGATCGGCGCCATTTATTGGCTCACGATGTCGCGCGTGGTGCGCGGGCAGGTGATGTCGCTCAAGCATGAGCAGTTTGTCGACGCCGCCCGCACCACCGGCGCGGGCGGCATGCGAATCATCTTCCGGCATCTGGTGCCGAACGTGATGGGCGTCGTGATTGTGTACCTTTCGCTGACGATTCCCGCCGTCATGCTATTCGAGGCCTTCCTGAGTTTTCTGGGGCTGGGCGTTTCGCCGCCCGATGTTTCCTGGGGCCTGTTGATCAACGAAGGCGTGCAAGTTATTACACCTATACGAACTTTCTGGTGGCTGGTGCTGTTTCCCGGCCTCACGCTCACTTTAACCCTCTTCGCCTTGAACTTTCTCGGCGATGGCCTGCGCGACGCGCTCGATCCTCGCATGAAAAACCGATGATGAACTCCCCTGAGCAACACCTATCGCCCAAGCAACACCTTTTGGAAGTTGATGGTTTGCAGGTCGATTTCAAAACCGACGACGGCCTGGTGCAGGCGGTGCGCGGCGTCTCGTTTTATCTCGACCGAGGCGAAACGCTGGGCATCGTGGGGGAATCGGGGTCGGGGAAGTCGGTCACGAATTTGGCCCTCATGGGCTTGGTGCCGCGTCCTCCAGGCATTGTGAAAAGCGGCCGCGCTCTGCTCGACGGCCAAGACCTGCTGCAAATGTCGGACAACGCCCTAACCGCCGTTCGCGGCGCGAAGATCGCGATGATCTTCCAAGACCCCATGACCGCGCTCAATCCGTTCCTCACCGTGGAGGAGCAATTGACCGAAATGACGATCTTGCATTTGAACCACACGCCCGCCGAAGCACGCGACCACGCGGTGAGCATGTTGGAGCAGGTCGGCATTCCCGGCGCGGCGCGCCGCATGCGAGATTACCCGCACCATTTCTCCGGCGGCATGCGCCAACGGGTGATGATCGCGATGGCCCTCTCCTGCGAACCCGATGTGCTCATCGCCGACGAACCCACCACTGCGCTCGATGTCACCATCCAAGCCCAGATTCTCGACCTCATGGCCGAACTGCAAAGCGAACATCAAACCGCCATCATTCTCATCACACACGATCTGGGCGTGGTGGCCAGTGTCTGCGATCGTGTGATGGTGATGTACGCCGGGAAAATCGTGGAAGAGGCCGACGCCCCTTCGCTGTTCGCCAACCCGCGCCACCCGTACACCATGGGGTTGCTCGAATCGGTGCCGCGGCTTGATCGGCCGCATGGCGTTTCGCTCTCGGCTATTGAAGGCCAACCACCCGATTTGGCGCACCTGCCGCCCGGCTGCTCGTTCGCGCCCCGCTGTCCGTACGCCCTGGAAAAATGCACCGTGGAAGCTCCCCCGTTGACCGACCGCATCGACCAAGGCCGCTTCGCCTGCTTCGTGAACGTGGACGACAGCGAACCGAAACCATTCGCCGCGAAGCGAACCTAAGGATCGTTCGAGAAATAATTGCCCGATTTTACTTGTGCGATGGCCTTCCAAGGCCGTCGAAACCAGCAAGCCGACGGCCTTGGAAGGCCATCGTACGACAGTAAATTGATCGAACGGTCCTAAGCAAATATAAATACCGCCATGAACAACTCCGCTCACCACGAAAAAACGTCGTCCGCCGAATCCTTGCTTTCGGTGAAAAATCTCCGTGTGCATTTCCCCGTTCGCCGGGGCGGCTGGTTGCGTGGGGAGCGATGCCTGATTCGAGCGGTCGATGGCGTAAGTTTCGATGTTGCCGAAGGAGAAACGCTGGGCCTGGTGGGAGAATCGGGCTGCGGGAAGTCGACCACCGCCCGCGCGATATTGAACTTGAACCGCGCCACCGCCGGTGAAGTGTGGCTCGACGTAGCGCGTATCGATCAACTCAGCCCGTCGGCCATGTTGCCGCATCGGCGCAAGATTCAAATGATCTTCCAAGATCCCTTCGCTTCGTTGAATCCTCGCATGACGGTGGGCCGCATCGTCAGCGAACCGATGGACATTTTCAATCTTCACAGCCGACGTGATCGCAAATTGGAAGCGATGCGGCTGCTCGATTTGGTGGGCCTCAATCCTCGCTTCTTGAATCGTTACCCGCACGAATTTTCCGGCGGGCAACGGCAACGCATTGGCGTGGCCCGTGCGTTGGCCGTGCAACCCAAGATAATCATCTGCGACGAACCGGTTTCGGCGCTCGATGTCTCGATTCAAGCGCAGGTCATCAATCTGATGATGGACCTCCAACAAAAACTCGGGCTTTCGTATGTGTTCATCGCCCACGATTTAGCCGTCGTGCGGCACATTGCCGACCGCGTGGGCGTGATGTACCTGGGGAAAATCGTGGAGCTGGCAACGTCCGACGAACTCTACCGCAGTCCGCAACATCCCTACAAGCAGGCTTTACTTTCCGCCGCCCCGGTGCCCGACCCTGTCGTGGAGCGGCAACGAAAACGTATTCAGCTTACGGGCGAAGTGCCCTCGCCCGACCGTGTGTATCCTGGCTGCTCTTTTGCCGACCGCTGCCCCATTGCCGACGCCGCCTGCCGCGAAAAATCGCCCCAGTTAGAGGGTGAAGCACATGCGGTTTCGTGCTTCAAACCGCAATTGCTCGCGCCAACCGTTGCGAACAATACGTAATGAACCGTGCGAACAAGTTACGGTCTTGAATTTAGTTACCGGCGGCGGTTCGGAAAAGCCCGGCATTTTGAAAATGCCGGGCTTTTAATTCGGTAGGTAAATTCGGGCTTCTTCCCAAGGGCCTCGCGGTTTTTTAGTGTCGCCTATCGCTCGGCGAAAGAACGCTCCTTAATCGACGCGTTCAAAAATCGTGGCGATGCCCTGTCCCACGCCGATACACATGGTTGCTAAGCCGAGCGCGGCGTCGTTGGCCAGCATGGCGTGAATGAGCGTCGTGGCGATGCGAGCGCCGCTTGCGCCCAGCGGGTGCCCAATCGCGATGGCGCCGCCGCGCACGTTGACCTTGCTTTCATCGAGCTTCAAACGTCGCATGCAAACCAGCGACTGCACGGCGAAGGCTTCGTTCAGTTCGACTAGGTCGATATCGTTCAGTTCCAAGCCGGCGCGTTGCAATACTTTTTTGGTGGCCGGAATCGGGCCCGTGCCCATTACGGCGGGGTCGACGCCCGCAACCGCCGTGGCGCGAACACGCACCAGCGGCTTCAAGCCCAGCGATTTCGCTTTTTCCTCCGACATCATCAGCATGGCCGCCGCGCCGTCGTTCAATGGAGAACTGTTGCCCGCCGTGACCGAACCGCCGCGCGGCATGAAAGCCGGCGCCAGCGCCGCCAATGCTTCGGCGCTCGCGTCGCAGCGGATGCATTGATCTTGCTTGACGAGCAGCCGATGGCCATTTTCATCGCGGCCGTAAAGCGGCGCAATTTCATTTTCAAAGGCGCCCGAATCCGTGGCTTGTGCGGCCAGTTGGTGGCTGCGCAGGGCGAAGGCGTCTTGATCGGCTCTGGAAACGCCTTGCGTTTGCGCCAGAAACTCCGCCGTCACGCCCATGTGCAACGCGCCCTTGGAGGTGCGGCGGAAAAGTTTCGGGTTCAGATTCAAGCCGTGGGTCATGGGCAGATGTTGCATGTGCTCCATGCCGCCCACCACATGCACGTCTTCGAAGCCGGCCATAATGGCGTGCGCCGCCTGGTTCAAAGCCTGAAGGCTACTGCCGCAGAGCCGATTCACCGTCGCGCCGCCGGCGCTGATCGGTAAACCGGCCATCAGACTGATCGTGCGGGCCGCATTGAGGCCCTGTTCGCCGGTTTGCTGCGTGTTGCCGATCACGACATCCTCCACCTCCGCCGGATCGATGCCGGTGCGTTCCAACAACGCTCGAATGCAGGCCACGGCGAGATCGTCGCCGCGTACGTCGCGATAATAACCGAGGTCTTTGTGTGCGCGGCCGATAGCGGTGCGAACACAATCAACAATAACCGCATGGTTCATGAGAACGGCTCCCAGCGAGGCGGGTTCATCTGTGAAAACGTGAAACAAGGGGGACTAAGCTGGTTGGTCGTAAAACTTTTTGCCCGACGCAGCCATTTCCAACAACAACTCCGTGGGAGCCATTCGAGGGCCGAGCGATTCAAACGGCTTGAGCATTTCCAAAATCTTCTGGGGGCCGAGCGTATCAGCCCAAAACAACACGCCGCCGCGAAACGGCGGGAAGCCGAAGCCGTAGATCAGGCCAAGATCGACATCGCGAGGATTGCGGGCGATGTTGTCGGTCAGAACGCGAGTGGCTTCGAGCAGCATGGGCAGAAACAGGCGGGCGGTTAATTCTTCCGGCGTGAACGACGCCTCTCCGCGTTTGTAGTCTTTCAAGATCGTATCGAATTCAGGATCGGGCGTTTTCTTGCCTTTTTTGTTCTGGTAGCTGAAGAACCCCACGCCGGTTTTTCTGCCCAGCCGCCCGCGTTTCACCATGTGCGGCAACAGCGGATTGAGCAAGGTGCGTTCGGGGAAGGCGGTCCACATGGTGTTTCCGGCGTAGGCGGCGGTATCGAGGCCGACCAAATCGTAGAGGGTGAAGGGCCCCATAGGCATGCCGAATTTGGTGGCGGCTCGTTCAATATCTTTCATCGGCGCGCCGTCGAGGAGCAGTTCCAGGGCTTCATTCATGTAGGGGAACAGCAGCCGATTGACGAGAAAACCGGGGCCATCGCCAACCACGACCGGCATTTTGCCGATTTTTTTCATGTGCGCCACGGCTGTGGCCACCGTTTCATCACTGGTTTTTTCGCCGCGAATCACCTCCACCAGTTTCATCCGTCGCACCGGGTTGAAAAAGTGGATGCCGCAAAATCGTTCCGGGTGTTCAAGATCAGCCGCCAGATCGGTTATGGGCAGCGTCGAGGTATTGGACGCCAAAATCGCGTCGGGCGGCATGAGCGGTTCGAGTTGGGCGAAGATCTGTTTTTTGACGTCGGCCTTTTCGACCACGGCCTCAATCACGAGTTTGCAGCCGGCGAGTTCCTCCAGTTTCGAGGCCACGTTCAACAGCGGCGCGATGGCTACGGCTTTTTCGGCCGAAACACCTTTCGTTTTGCGGTCGTAGGCGGCCTCTTCAACAACCGATTTTGCCCCGCGAGCCAGCGCTTCGGGGTTGGCGTCGAAAATAGAAATCGCCACGCCGCGGCGAACGTTGGCGGAAGAAATGCCCGCCCCCATGATGCCGGCGCCGAGCACGCCAACATGCTCGATCTTCTCCGCTTTGACATTCTTGGCTTCAAGGCCGCTGTCTTTTTTATTGCGGTCGGTGATCATGAACACGTTCAGCAAGGCCCTGTTAACAGGCGAGCCGAACAGTCGCGACATGCCTTCCGCTTCCATTTGGCAGGCTTCTTCCGCGCCGACCGCCGCCGATTCCAGCATGGTTTCCAAGGCCGCTTCCGGCGCCGGGTACTGGCCATGCGTTTGTTGCGCGATCATGGCCGAAGCGGTGGCGGCCAAAAACCCGAGTTCCGTTTCGCTGATCTCGACCGGCTGCCGCCATGTTTCCCGATCTTCCAAATACTCGCCGCTGGCCTGTTCTTCTCGAATCAGCCGCACCGCTGCGGCCAGCAGGTCGTCGGAAGGCGCCACATCCGAGATCAGCCCCATGGCGAAGGCGGCTTCGGCGTCGATCGATTCTCCGCCGGTGATCATTTCCACGGCGTTTCCCAACCCCGCCACGCGCGGCATGCGCACCGTTCCGCCCCATCCTGGAAACAGGCCCAGTTTGACTTCGGGGAAACCAAATTCGGTTTTGGGGCTGGGTGTCATAATGCGGCGGTCGCACCAAATGGCCAGTTCGGCGCCGCCGCCCACGCAAATGCCGTTGATTGCCGCCACGCTCACCAGCGGCAAGGCCGAGAGCCGAGCAAATAATGTTTGGCCGCGCTGACAAAGCGCCTGCACTTCCTCCACCGGGGCGCCAAACGACGCCACGAATTCGCGAAGATCGGCCCCCGCGATAAAAATGGAGGGTTTGCCGGAGGCCAAAATCAGCCCAGCCAAACCTGTTTCCGCTTCCAGAACGTCGAGCTGATCGGACAATTCCTGAAGCACTGATTTCGAGAGAACGTTGGCGCCTTTGTTGGGCGTATCGAAAGTCAGCAGAGCGATATTCTCTTCGAGCATCGAGCGGGTGATCGTCGGAGCCTGAGTCATGTTCGTATTCCTCTCGCGGGGCGAGCCTTCGGTGGCCGTCAAAACAGAATGTGCAAGATACAGCCGCCGCGATATGCGGCAGCGGCGTCTTGTCGAAATGCTACCGTTCGGCGGGAGTTCGGAAAACCCCTGCCGCCGCCACAAGGTATCGCCCCCACAAGGTATAGTGAAGACATCGCTCCGGAAGTTCTCACTCAGACATCAGAGTAATAACGACACACACTCGGAAGCGTGGAAAAACTATTTCCCAGTTCAGAAGCCCGGCTTTTTCAAAAAGCCGGGCTTCTCAAGCGACATTTCGGGATTTTTTATTTCACGCTTTCCCTGAAAGTAGGGGAAACTCGCATGCCGCTCATTCGCACAACCGCACTGGCAACCTGCTGTTTTTTACTGCTGGCGTGGTCTGGCTTGAATTCGTTTTCACGCGCCGCCGAGCAACCGGCGGCGAAAAAAGAGGTGAAAAACACCGTAACAGTCGTGATCGACTACGGAGACGGCGTCCAAAAACACTTCCAACACATTGCCTGGACCGAAAAGATGACGGTTTCCGACGCCATGCAGGCGGCGGTGCGGCATCCTCGCGGAATTAAAATAGAGCAACGCGGCGCCGGCGCGCGTGCGTTGTTGCTCAAAATTGACGATTTGGCGAATCAGGGCGGCGGCGGGCGCAACTGGATCTTTCGCGTGAACGGCGTTTTGGGCGACCGCAGTTTCGGCGTCGCGGGTTTAAAACCCGGCGACACAGTCTTGTGGAAATTTGGCAAATACCGCTAGAATCGGGCAATGTGTCTTTACGCGACGGCCTCTTCCCCTTACCGGGCAACGGAATACAAAACCCATGCAACATACAACTCCCCTGCAACGAAGGCAAAAAACCGAGATCGCTGTTTTTCTGGCCATCGTGTTTTTGGGCGTAACCGCGCGTTGCTTCTTTCATTTCGTTTACTACCTGCCGAATTTCGCCCCGGTGGCTGGCTTGGCTCTTTTCGCGGGCTACTTCTTTCGCTCTCGGCTGGCCGCCGTGGCGGCGCCGCTGGCCGTGATGTTGGTCAGCGACCTCTTCATCGGCGGTTACCAACCGGCGCTCATGCTGGTCGTGTATGGAGCCTTGGCCGCTCCGGTGTTGGCGCGTGGCTTCCTGCGACGAACGTTCGATGGAAAAAGCAGCAGTGACAATAACAGCGGTTGGCGCCGCGCTATCGCTTCGGTCGCCGGTTTGGCGGCTTGTGGCTTGGCGGCGTCGGCGGGTTTCTTTCTGGTCACGAATTTCGCCGTCTGGGGGATGTCGGTATTTTCTCCCGCACACGCCATCTATGCTCCGACATTCGAGGGCCTGCTGCTCTGCTTCACCCAGGCGTTGCCATTCTTTCGCTACACCCTGGTCGGCGACCTCTTTTTTAGTCTGGCCTTCTTCGGCGGATACGTCGGGTTGCAGACGGCGTTCGCCGCGGCTTCTCCAACCGCGCCCCGCCGGCTCATGGCCGCCAAGCCTCAGGCTTGATGAGAATTCCATAACGCCACTGCATGAAAACGTTGACGGCGGAAAGAAGGCAGTGCTCCTTTCTCTCGTCTTCCTCTTCATTCTTGATAACGGTTCGCGGCGTCGCGGGAAATTGCGACAGCAATCTATCCCACGGCGAATAGCCGAGATACGGTTACGAAACCGGGAAACGCGGAGGTCGGTCGAGTAGAGGAGGAGCGTCAATGACGCCCCTCCCCCCTCATCAAACCGGACGTGCGGATTTC
>JAJRWU010000161.1 GCA_024276655.1 Planctomycetota bacterium | reverse complement strand
GGTCATCGTGGGAAGATTCTATATTTTCTGGAAATGAACAACGGGATTTTCTGGAAATGAACAACGGACAACAACGATCGCTAAATTTTTTTCTTTGCCAATGCAGGCCGGGCAATTGTCCATAATATTCGAGCGGTCTTAGTACCTTCTAACACAACTTGGTAGGTCAGCATCAAACTCCGTGTTTGAAACGCCAAACAGGGGTTATGTTAGGAGTTCTAAGTGCTCGTTGGCCCGTCGGGGGTGGTGGTGTTCCAAGGTAACTCTAACGCCGCGGCCGCCTCATGCAAAGACGTCCGCCGAAATGCGAAGCTGAACCCGCCCCAACTTCATTACGGAACGGTCCTGAATTTACTTCCCGAATTAACAGCCCGGCATTTCCAAAATGCCGGGCTGTTAATTCGGCGACTAAATTTCAATCTTTTTCTTAGGCGAGCGGCAGAAAATAACTTACCCGCAGGCAGCGTGAGTCCGTGAGTTTTTTTTGGTTCCCGCCTATGCGGGAATGACCGTTTGCTGATTCACTCGCTTGCGCTTCGTGCTTGTATTAGGTGAATTTTCATCTGCCGCTCGCCTTACAGATCCGCCGTTGTCTGGCGGGCATCGGCGGCGGCCTGTTCTGTTCCCGCGGAATCGTCGACGACGGGAAACACAATCGCGATTCGCGTGCCGGCTTCGGGCTGGCTGTCGATTCTGACCTCCGCGTCGAACAGCGCGGCGCGTTTGCGAATTCCCTGTAGCCCGAAACCGTTGCCGCTGACGTTTTCGGGGTCGAACCCGACGCCCCAATCTTGAATTTCCAACAGCAGACGATTACCGTTTTGTCGTAACAACACGCGTGCGCGCGTGGCTTGGCTATGCCAGACAATATTCGCCAAAGATTCCTGAACGATTCGATAAATGGTGCTTTCCAATAGCGGGTTGAGACGCGAGAATTCGACCTCGTGCTGGAATTCAAAGCGCCCCCAATCGTGAGGCTGCTCCTCAATCAGACAGGAAATTGCCGCCACCACTCCGAGATCGTCCAGCACTGGGGGGCGCAGGCCCTGCATCAGCCGGCGGGCCTCCTGAATCAGATTTCGGAGCGAGTCGACCGCCGTTTGCAGGTCGGGCGCCGGTTGGCCCTTTTCTTCTTGGCGGGCCAGCATCCCTTCCAACATCATTAAAGCGGCGGTCGCATCTTGAACGAGTCCGTCATGAATTTCAAAGGCTGTCAGTTGGCGGTCTCGCTCATGCACGGTGAGCAAATGCTGCAAGTACGATTTCTCTGTTTGCAGTTCGCGTTGGGCTTCTCGCCGATGTGCGACTTCTTCGGTCAGGGCCTTGTTCGCGGCGGAGAGTTCGGCGGTGCGTTCCTTGACGAGTTCTCCAATCCAATGCGTTTCGATCGCTGTCACGATTAAATAGCGCGACAACCCCATGGTCAGCGCCAGCCCCACGCAGAGGGTGGCCCAGGAGCCCCAGCGGCTGCCGATGGCGTAGTCTTCGTTGGGGCGAAATCCCACCCACAATTTGCGTTGGGCGAACACCACGATATCGGTGTAAAACACCCCGCCCGAGGGCTCGCCGCGTCCTTCTTGCGAGGGCGATTGAAAAGGCCCTCTTTGGGCTAGTGAATCGTCGATAAGAACATAGCGTGAATCCGGCTCGGTGATATCATACATTTGCAACGACATGGGGGGCGTATTTTTTCCGCGTGGGGAGCGGGCGAGTAATTCCGATGCGTGGTACGACGCGGTCACGAATCCCACCAGCGCGTCCTGCTCGCCAGACGACGAATTCGTCGAACGCAACGCGGGCGCGAAGAGCATGGCGCCGCTGGTGTCGCCGTCGCCGGCCAGGGGAATGTTAGGCCGACTGCCAACCACGTCTCGCTGAGCGCGTGCCAGCAAGAGGCTTTTTTCAGACTGACGGTCCAGGCCCAGGGCGAGGTCGTGGGCGTTATTGGAAAGCGAGTATTTCACGGGGAAATATTCGTCGCGGTCGGGGGCTTTGGTCCAGACGCCCTGGTTAAGGTCGCGAATGGCAAAATCCGGCTGCCCCGATGCTCGCATCGCCTGCTCGAAGGCCTCTCGCTGGGCGCGGGGCACGCGCGGCGCCCATTCCAGGGTGCGAAATCCCGGAAAAGACTCCAGCAGCGCGAGCGCCGCCGTTTCAAAATATTCCGAATCAGGGTCTTTGACAGCCGACATTTGAGCCGCCAATGCTCGCACGGCGCTCAGCCGGGCGTCGATATCTCGTTGGAGCTGCGCGACGCGCTGTGTCGCGAGATGATTGAATTCACTCAGCCGTTGGGCTTCTTCAACCCGGCGGGTGAGCAGAAAACCGGCCAGCGTCAGCCCCAGCCCCACTACCAGCGTGACGATTCCGGAAAAATATCGAGACCACAGCCGGCGTTTCATTTCAGGGCCCCTATGTGTTTGGATTTGTCAACGCCGCTACCACCTTCTTACCATGCTCGCCGCCCTGGTTCCAATCCTATTTCAAGTTCCCACGCACTCCCCCTGGAGCGTGAGCACAAGATGCCGGCTGGAAGCATGGTCTCGATGTTCACATAGGTAAATTCCCTGCCAGACGCCCAACGCCAAACGACCCTGGCTGACCGGCGCGCTCACCGAAGCGCCCAGCATCGACGCTTTCACGTGCGCTGGCATGTCGTCGGGGCCTTCCAGAGTGTGGATATAGGGGAAATCCTCCGAAACGATGGTATTCATCGCCATCTCCAGATCAACCCTGACATCGGGGTCTGCATTTTCATTCAAAGTCAACGAAGCCGACGTGTGTTGCACGAACACGTGCAGAAGGCCGCTTTCTAGCGAGCCGAGTTCCGGCAACGCCGCTTCGATACGGCGGGTGATCAGATGAAAACCACGCCGCATGGGGGGCAGAGTAATAAAACGTTGGATCCAGGGCATTTTTCATTCCTTGGGAACAAGCCGAATCTATCAAAAAACCGTTCAAGCATCGCATATGCGTGAGGGTGCGCGGCGATTGTCCAAAATAATTTCTTTTTTTTTGGCCGCGGTTGTACGACGCACAAAGAACCGCCAACGATTGCGATAAACGCCTTAGTTTGGCCAGTCGGATCGATCCAAAAAGATTCGCCTGGCGCCGCAATGCGCCGGCAGAGAAATTCATCCGCCCCAAGGTTCTGTTTACGGAAGGGATTTTTACCTAAAGGGGTTTTTTGTGCGAACCCGGTTGTTGCCTGGAAGTCATTATAGATTAGCACGTCGCACCAAGCACTCCGCCTTTCCGCAGTGAGATGTTTGCGAAATAGACTTTAACAGCGGTCATTGCAGCCTCGGTCGCGAAAAAAAATCTTGACACGCCAAGTTTTGAGGAAACAATAGTCTCGTCGGTGTTGGTGCTGTTCCTTCCGCTGTCGTTCCTTTACTTACCCGCCTTAACGACGCCAACTTTCCACGCCTCAACGAAGCTAACGCCTGGCAACCATCCCACCGCTCCTGAAAACATCTGCCGCTCTTGAAAACATTTGGCCTAGATAACGGTTCACACAACCAAAAACGCTCCCCGTTGCATCGAGCGATGCGAGGGCGAGTGCTTCGCTCAACCTGAGTGAGAATGGTAGTACAGACTCATTCACCATTATTCCCGGAGATTCGAAAGTCATGACTAAGGTAAACAACGTTTTTGAGGCCATTTTGAAGTATGGCCACGACGAAGACTTCGCCCCTCAAACTCAAAACGACTTTGCCGGCACCGACGCCCCGGCCGGCACCAAGTCGAAAATTGACGAATTGCGCCGCCGAATCGAAATGGGGTTGCCGCTCTGGCACGAAGACGACCGCCACGATTATAGCGGACTCACAGGCGCAGTACGTCCTCGCGACTGAGTCAGCGTTTCAGCCATCAGAAACAACACGCAAACGGCGGCGGCCCGCAATGGCCGCCGCCGTTTTTTTCTTAGGCGGGCGGCGGAAAATAACTTTGCCCGCACGCAGTGGGAATGACCGTTTTCTGATTCACTCGTTTGCGCTTCGTGCTTGTATTTAGGTAATTTTCATCTGCCGCTCGCCTTACTGTTTGATTTCCCAACCATGATTGTGCTCGAAGCCGAAACCGCGGCCGAATATCTGGTCACCCAAGGTTGGACCGACGCGGCGTTTCGCATAACAGCCAAAACGCTTTCCGGCGGCGTTTCCAATCGTGTCATCTTGGTGTGCTGCGAAACGGCGAATCCTCCGGCCTTGGTGCTCAAACAGGCTCGTCGCCGATTGCAAGTCGCGCAGCTCTGGGAATGCGGCATGGAGCGGGTCTTTCGTGAAATAGACACGCTGAAAATCTGCCAGCAGATTCTGGCCAAGGACGTCGACGCCAGCTTGGTCTTCGCCCCGACGGTTCCGCGGTTGGTGTTTGAAGATCGGGAGAATTTTGTCTTCGCCATGACCGCCGCCCCCGACGAACACGTCGTTTGGAAAGAGCAATTGTTGGCCGGGACGGCGAACGTGGAAATCGCCCGGGCGTGTGGACATTTGCTCGCCAAGCTACACGGAGATTCCTGGCTTGATCCAGACGTCTGTTCCTTGCTCGATGACACAACCTTTTTCGACGACCTCCGACTCGACCCCTACTACCGGCAAATCTCGCGTGTTCACGGCGAGCTCCGGCAACCGGTGGCGGAATTGCTCGAATCGTTGCAGCAGCACAAACGCTGTCTGGTGCATGGCGACTTCAGCCCCAAGAACCTGCTCGTGACCGACAACCAAGTGATCTTGCTCGATTTTGAAGTCGGACACTTCGGCGACCCCGCCTTCGACTTGGGCTTTTTCCTCACGCATTTGGTCATCAAGGCCATTCGAGCCGACGACGCCTTCGATGCCTATTGGCAGTTGATTGACGTATTTTGGACGCGTTACCTGCACGATTTATCGGCGGGCATCTTATCGGCGGGCATCTTATCGGCGGGAATCTTATCGGCGGGAATCGCGCCTCGGGAATTGGAGTTGTTGCCGCAACGCGTCTTGAGGAATCTGGGGGCGTGTCTGATTGCCAGAGTCGACGGAAAAAGTCCGGTGGACTATCTCCCAGACGCCGACCAAAGCAGCAATGACCAAAGCAGCAATGAGGTCGGTCCGAAAAGCAAGGTGCGTCAAACGGGCTGGTCGCTCTTGACCAACCCGCCTCAGCAATGGAGTGAGCTACACGCGCGCATCGTGCGATGAATTTCCCTTTCGGCAATATTCCGTCGGTTGCGGACGCCCTCCCAACATAGGCGTCGCGACGCACCTGCCCGCTCATGCCGTTCGCCTGTCCGGCGAACTTCGCCAGAAGACAGATTCACCTACAGCCCCCGTTCGGCTACCATAAAGGCGTTCGAAAGAACCGGATTCGCCCAGCGAAGCCGCCCTCTGTCTAGCCGCACGCGTCAAGGATGCACCCCCGAGGAGTTTCATATGAGAGTCGCCCGCTTCGTCCCCCATGCGAGTCTTGTTATTTTGCTGGTCGGTGTGCTCACCGCCGGTTGTAATAAGCAGTCGGCATCGCCAACCGGTGCGAATGCCAAAGCGCCCACGGTGGCCGAAGTCGCCTTGGGGAATGCAGCCTCCCGAGGGGAAGCAGAACAGACTGCCGAGCCATCGTCGCCGCAGACGCCCAACGATGCGCCGCCAGTTACGGAAGAAACACCCGAGATTCCTCCCTCGCCCCAACCCAGGGAGCAACCCAAGTCTGAGCCCGCCTCCACCTCAGAGCCCGTTGCCCCGCCTGAGGCGCCGCCGTCGGAAGCGGCGTCGGAAAATCCGGCGGACGAACCGAATGCTGAGCCGAATGCCGAACCGGCGGAAAAACCGGCGGACGAACCGCCGCACCCGTTTCCCCATCGTCTCGAAGCGCCCGAATTTCCGCGCGATATGGAGTGGATCAACACAGCCGGTCCGTTGCGGTTGAAGGACCTCAAAGGCAAGTACGTGTTGCTCGACTTTTGGACCTACTGCTGCATCAACTGCATGCATGTGCTGCCAGAACTGAAAAAACTGGAACATGCGTATCCCCATAACTTGGTGGTGATCGGCGTGCATTCGGCGAAATTCGACGCCGAAAAGGGCACGAAGAACATTGAGGAAGCGGTGCAGCGTTATGAGATTGAACATGCCGTGGTGAACGACGACGAACACCGCATTTGGAATTCGTACGGCATTCAAAGTTGGCCGACCATGATTCTGATCGACCCCGAGGGCAACGCCATTTGGGGCAAGAGCGGCGAGACAAAATTTGAAGACGTCGACGCGATCATCAAGCAATCGCTGCCGTATTACGCGGCTCGCGGCGCGCTCGATGCATCGCCCATCCGATTTAACCTGGCCAAGGAAAAACTCAAGGCCACGCCGCTCCGTTTCCCCGGCAAGGTATTGGCCGATGAAGCCGGCAACCGGCTGTTCATCAGCGATAGCAACCATAATCGGATCGTGATTTCCACGCTCGACGGCAAGCTGCTCGATATCATTGGCTCCGGCGCCATTGGCGCCAACAATGGAAACTTCCAACAGGCCACGTTCAATCATCCTCAGGGCATGGCTCTGCGCGACGACATACTGTATGTGGCCGATACGGAAAACCACCTGCTGCGAAAGGTTGATCTCAAAAAAAAGAATGTGAGCACCATTGCAGGACGCGGCCGGCAGGGGCGTTCCGCTTGGCCCGGCGCCGAAGATCTGGGCCCCGGCGATACCCCGCCTGACCGCTGGGTGGGCAAACCATTGAAAACGGGAATCAATAGCCCCTGGGCGTTGTGGCTGCACGGCGACGATCTTTATATCGCGATGGCGGGGCCGCACCAAATTTGGAAAATGACCCTCGGTAACGCTGAAGTCGGCGGCGCTGAAATTGGGCCTTATGCGGGCAACGGCCGGGAAGATATCGTCGACGGCCCGCTGCTGCCGCGTATTCCATACCGGGAAGGTTTTTCCTCGTTCGCACAACCCAGCGGCTTGGCGTCGGACGGCAAAACTTTGTTCGTGGCCGATAGCGAAGGCAGCTCGATTCGCGCCGTGCCGTTCGATGGCAAGGGCGAAGTCAGTACGATCGTGGGCACGGCGCACATGCCCTACGCGCGTCTGTTCACCTTCGGCGACGTCGACGGCGACGGCGAAACCGCGCGCCTACAACACGCCTTGGGCGTCGTGTATCACGCCGGCAAACTCTACGTGGCCGACACCTACAACAACAAAATCAAGGTCATCGACCTAGCCGGACCGACCGTCTCGACGTTGGCGGGAACCGGCCAGCCGGGCGCCGACGACGCCGCGCCGAGTTTCGATGAACCGGAGGGCCTCGCCTACGCCGCCGGCAAGCTGTATGTCGCGGACACGAACAATCATGTGATTCGCACCGTCGAGATAACCTCCGGCAAGGTCGGCACGCTGACAATTGCCGGGCTGGCCCCTCCGGCGGCATTGGAGAAATCGGACCAGCTCTCGCTCAGCGGCGCAGCGCAAATTCAAGTCGACCCGCTCACCGTAAAGCCGGTCGAGGGGAACATTCGCCTTGCAGTCGCACTCACGCTGCCCGAAGGTTGGAAAATCAATCCGCTGGCGCCCATGACCTACCAAGTGAAAGCCGGGCAAGACACCGGTCCGATCGACCGCAAGGCCATCGGCAAGACGGTTCGCTTGGAAAAACCGGCTGCCCAATTCGAGATCGTGTTGCCGGTTTCAGGTGATGGCGCCGACGCACTCGAAATCACGCTGAACTATTTTTATTGCCAAGAAGGCGGCGAAGGACTTTGCAAGGTTGGCGTGGTGGCGTGGTCGGTTCCGCTCACAATTGCCGAAGCCGCGGAATCAGACGCTGGAAAAATCTCCTTTGAAGTTCCGGTGCATCCTCCGCGCGGCAAGGATTGATAAATTCGCATCATGTCCAGTGCAAATGTCACATTGTTAACCGCTTGAGGCATCACCGCCGGCCGGGCCCATGGCGGTGAAGGTCAGGTCGTGTTTGGGTTGGGAATCGTCCCGAAATAAGTTCCTGGTTGTAGCGCAAAAAAACCCGGCATTTCCAAAATGCCGGGCTTTTAATTCAGCAGGTAAATTCGGGACTATTCCTTGGCTGAATTCGCGGAAGCTATTTGAAAACCCACGTTTTCGATCGCCTCTCCAAGCCGTTGCAACCAGCGAGCGGCGGGCGCGCCATCGATCACGCGGTGGTCGAAGGTCAGGCTGAGCGAGAGTGTCTTGCCGGGAACCACGCGTCCGTTCTCGATCACGGGCTCGTCGGCGATGCATCCCACGCCCAGAGCGGCGGACTGAGGCAAGTTGATGATCGGCGTGAAG
>JAJRWU010000160.1 GCA_024276655.1 Planctomycetota bacterium | reverse complement strand
TGGTGAACGATCCTGGCTCGGAAAGCAGCGTGTACGAGCCGCTTCGGCACGCCGCCTGGGATGGTTTGACGCCGACCGATCTGGTGTTCCCGTTTTTTATCGTGATCGTCGGCGTGTCGATCGTGCTGGCGTATAGCAAGCTGCTCCAGTCGGGCGTTTCGCTCGGCAGTATGCTTGGAAAAACGGTTTGGCGCTCGGCGGTCATTTTCGCCCTGGGCCTGTTCATGTGGCTGTTTCCCGATTTCGATTTTTCCGGCCTGCGTATTCCCGGCGTGTTGCAACGCATTGCGATCGTGTACCTGGTTTGCTCGCTGTTGTTTCTGGCGGTGCATTGGCGTGTGCAGGCGGGGTTATGCGGCGTGCTCTTGATTGGCTATTGCATCATCATGGGAACGGTTCCCGTGCCGATCGACGACGTGATTCAAAACGCCCTCGAAACGGGGCAGGTTCGCGCCGCCCATGCGAATGTTGACGTGGGTGAACTGCATCGTATTTCCGCCACGAAAATCGCCGCCAATCTCCAGCCGGGCGTGAACCTCGCCGCCTGGGTTGATCGGCAAGTCATACCGGGCGTCTTGTGGGAAACGACGTGGGACCCCGAAGGCGTGTTGAGCACGTTTCCCGCCATCGCCAGTGGTATTACCGGCATGTTGTTCGGCTATTTGTTGATTGGCGCCAATACGGCGGAACGCAAAGTCATGCACCTGATGCTGGCCGGGTTCGCGTTGTTTTTGGCCGGGTCGGCTTGGGGATGGTTTGTGCCGTTCAACAAGAACCTGTGGTCGAGTCCTTACGTGTTGGTTTCGTCGGGCCTGGCGGGCATGACGCTGGGCCTGCTGTATTGGCTGATTGATATTGTCGGCCGCGTCGGTTGGACGTATCCCTTTCGCGTGTTCGGCGCCAACGCGATTGCCGCCTACGTATTGCACGGTTTGGCGGGCAGTCTGCTCGATATCCCGCTGGGCGAAACCGGTTGGACGCTCAAGGCCGCTTTTATGAATGCCGGCCAGCGCGGCGGACTGCCCGGCGAATTCGTCTCGCTGGCCTACGCCTTCTGCTTCACGACGCTGATCTACCTCATGGTCTGGGGAATGTACAAGCGAAAAATCTTCCTTCGCGTGTAGCGCGAGCGGCAGATGCCTTTGATTTCATATCCCGCAGGGATTCAAGTTCCCCAAGACGTGTCGCCCAAAAGTAACGAAACTGGAATCAGCCACTAAAATCCCGGAAGAATCAAGGAAAAAAGGCAAATCTGGAATAGGAGCTAGTGTACAAATGACTATAGTTATGTACACTCGTATATTAGATCGTCTGGCGCCGACCGCATTTTTAGCTAAGCATCGAGCGGAAAGTTAGTGTCGTAGCCATGCTCGCCAGAGCGTGGGATGGTTCACCGCTCACCCACCGTCTGGCGACGATGGCTACACAAATGCGACAGTTATTTATCGAGCGGTACTAAATCAGCCCCGTTTTCCGTCGCCAACTGAATAGGCGGTGAACGAGCCATCGCCAACGAAAAAATCACCCAGCCATCGTAAAGGAATATTCCCTTGAATGGACTGAAATCGCTCACCGAGCGGCAGGCGGCGGTTTACAATTTTATCGTCGAGAAGATTCAAAACCGAGGGTACGGACCCACGGTTCGAGAAATTGCGGAGGAGTTCGGTATTCGCTCTCCCAACGGTGTGATGTGTCATCTCAAGGCGTTGGAGAAAAAGGGGGCTATCCGCCGCAGTCCTCACAAATCGCGAGCGATTGAACTGGTGCATGATTCCGTGCAGCGGGAGCGAGGGCTGGTCTTGGCGGGGCGCGTGGCGGCGGGCGTATTGCACGAAGCAGTGGAGCAGAACGAGCGCATCGACCTGGGAGATATGTTCCACGGCCCCAATCTGTTCGCTTTGGAAGTTTCCGGCGATTCGATGATCGAAGCTCAAATTGCCGATGGCGATTACGTCGTCGTGCGGGAGCAGCCCACCGCCCGCATCGGAGAAATGGTGGTGGCCGAAACCGACGACGGCGACGCCACGCTCAAATATTGGTATCCCGAGAAAAACCGTATCCGATTGCAGCCGGCGAATTCCAGCATGAGGCCGATTTACGTTCAAAATGCACGTATTCGAGGCGTGATCGTGGGCGTGGTGCGGAAAATCGGTTGAACATCCCCATAAGGTTGAGACCAGCGCATGGCAAGCAAGAAGCCCAGCTTTTTCAAAAAGCCGGGCTTCTGAAACGGCAGGGTTGTTTTTGAACGCCGCCGGAGCGGTTTTGTCAGGTGTCCAGCTTGCCGTGCCGGGCAAGCGGCCTGACTGAGAAAGGCCTGTAATTGCTTTTGACGCGAATGCCCGATAAAATCTCGCGGACTGCCGATCGCCGTTGTGGGCGCTTCGCAAACGGATAAATTCCCTGGCCGCCAGCCGGCTGGGTTGAACAGAGGAGTATTTCAAATGGGAAACGTGGCTGAATTCACGCAAGACAATTTCAACGGTGAAGTGGAAACCGTTTCGGAGCCGGTTTTGGTCGATTTTTGGGCGCCGTGGTGCGGCCCCTGCCGGCAAATCGCGCCGATGATCGAGGAGCTTGCGGCCGAAAACAACGGCTCCGCCAAGGTGGGCAAGGTCAACATCGACGACAACGGCGCCTTGGCCACGAAGTACGGCGTCAACAGCATCCCCACGGTCATGGTGTTCAAGGGCGGCGAAGTCGTGCAGCGATTCGTGGGCGTGCAGCCCAAGGCCAAGTTGCAAGAAGCGATCGATGCGGCCAAGGGCTGAATAAAAAAAATCAGCGCCGAGGCCGCTGGTCTCGGCGCTTTGCGTTTCTTGAAGGATCGAGTTGGATGGTGGAGTCGCTTACCGCAGCACAACGAACCGCTGTCGAACACATTGACGGCCCGCTGTTGATTTTGGCCGGTCCTGGGAGCGGCAAAACCCGCGTCGTGACACACCGCGTGGCGAATATGCTTTCGCGTGGCGTGGAGGGCCGCTCCATTTTGGCGCTCACCTTTACGAACAAGGCGGCCGACGAGATGCAGCGTCGGCTTGAAACGCTCGCCCCCGGCGCCTCCGTTTGGATGGGCACCTTCCACAAATTCTGCGCGACGCTGCTGCGGCAATACGCCGCGCATGTGGGGCTGAGCCAAAACTTCACGATTTATGATACGTCCGACAGCTTCAAGGCGCTCAAGCTGGCGATTGAAACGGCCGAGTTGAAGACCACGGAGTTCACGCCCGACCGCGTGGCCCGCGGCATCAGTTGGGCGAAAACGGAGTTGATCACGCCGGCGGCGTATCGTCCGGCCTTGGGGAGCCCCTTGGCCGAAGCGGTGGCGAAAATATATCCTGGCTACCAACATCAGCTTCTGGCGTCGAACGCTGTCGATTTTGATGACCTGCTACTGCATGTGGCGATTCTGCTCCGCGAGAACGCCGAACTCCGCGCCACGCTCGACGACCGCTATCGCTATATATTGGTCGACGAATATCAAGACACTAACCGCGCGCAATACGCGATCGTTCGCGCGCTTTCGGTCGATCATCCGAACTTGGCCGCCACCGGCGACCCCGACCAATCGATTTACGGCTGGCGCGGCGCGAACATCAAAAACATTCTGGAATTCGAGCAAGATTTTCCCGACGTGCGCGTGGTCCGATTAGAACAGAACTACCGCAGCACCAAAAATATTTTGGGCGTGGCCGATGCGTTAATCGCGAACAATAAGCGGCGCAAAAAGAAAACGCTGTTTACTGAAAACCCGGTTGGCCGGCCGGTGCGGTTGCAATCGTATCTCACGCAGCGTGAAGAAGCCGAAGGCGTGGCCATGCGCATTGCCGACGGCGTTCGCCAAGGCCGAACGCCGCGCGACTTCGCCGTGTTCTATCGAACCAACGCCCTTTCCCGCGCGTTTGAGGAAGCCTTTCATGAATTCGGCCTGCCGTTTCAAATTATTAACGGCGTTGAATTCTACCAACGCAAGGAGATCAAGGACGTCGTGGCGTATCTGCGGCTGCTCAACAATCCACAAGATGACGTGGCGTTTTTAAGAATCGTGAACACGCCGCCGCGAGGCATTGGCAAAACCACCTTGCAGCGGCTGCGGGAGTTTGCCGTATCGAAACAGCTTTCACTTTTGGAAGCCGCCAGCCAAGCCGCCGATGCCCCGAAGCTTGCCAAACGCGCAGTGGCGGCGTTGGCCAAATTCACCGCCGTCATGCACCGCCTGCAAACCAGTTGCGCCGACGCCGTGGAGGAGGTCGTGGGCCGCGTGCTTACTGAAAGCGGGTATCGCGATTTTCTCGCCGAATCCGACACGCAAGAAGACCAAGAGCGGCTGGAGAACGTGGAGGAGCTTCTCACCGTGGCCCGCGAATTTGACGAACGAAATCCTCAAGGCGCCGCGATTGAGCAATTTTTAGAGCAGTCTTCGTTGGTCGGCGATACCGACGTCTGGGAGTCTTCGAACGATTGTGTTTCGTTGATGACCTTGCACGGCGCCAAGGGGCTGGAGTTTCCCTCCGTGTTGATCGTGGCGGTGGAGGAATCGATTCTGCCGCATAAACGAAGCATGGAAGATCCCCAGCAACTCGAAGAAGAGCGGCGGTTATTTTTCGTGGGCATCACGCGGGCCAAGGAGGAATTGCAGATCAGCTTGGCCGACAACCGGGCCTTTCGCGGCGAACGCTATCCCACGATTGCCAGCAGTTTCCTGCGAGAACTTCCCCAAGAGTTCATGGACGTCGACCTGCCGTCTGCGGCGGCTTATCCTTACGGCGATTTTTCCGACGGGGCTTTTTCGGCTGACGCTTGTGCAGACGATGTTTATGTCGATGACGCGGGGGCGGCGTCCGACCCCAAAACGATAACTTCGGAGGTCGCCAATCCGGCCTTATTGGTAACCACGGCCGCCAAACTCAGCAACGCATCCAAGCCCGGCAGTGAACAAAATCCGGCGAATTCGGCGGGCGTCTCTCCCGATGTTTTCGCCTTGGGCATGACCGTGCTCCACCCTGAATACGGCCCCGGAAAAATCGCGGCGTTGAGCGGCGAAGGGCGGCGGCGGCGGGCGACCGTTCAATTCGCCGCCGGCGCCGGAGAGCGGAAGTTCATGCTGGCGCAAAGCCCCTTGCGGCCGATCTCAAAAAAGTAGCGGAAAAAACGGGGAGGCTTGGCGTTGGCTCGCAATGAACAATTGATTCGGCAGCACAAGGTTCTGCAAATTCTGGAGCGGTTCCGTTTCGGCCGCACGATTGAAGAACTACGCGACGATTTGGTCTAGGAATTGGGGCTGACATCGCTCCACACGCGCAGCGTCCGACGAGATCTTCAAGCATTGCAGGCCGCTGGAATTGATGTCGATAGTGAGGAAATCCAACGGGGGCGTGTTTGGAAGTTGGGGCCTGGTTTTCGCGGCGCCCACAAAATCACCGCCACGGCAACGGAGTTGATGGCGCTTTCATTGGGCCGCGACCTCCTCTTCCCGCTGGCCGGCACGCCGTTTTGGTTGGGCATTGAATCTTTTTGGAGCAAGATTCGCGAAGCGCTGCCCAACGGCGTTTGGAACTTGTACGAAAAATACCGGCGGGTGTTGCATGTGCGGGGCATGCCGGCGAAGTCGTATGAAAAACATTTGGGCATGTTGAAAACGTTGCACCGCGCGATTCTTGAACATCGGCGGGTGGAGGTCGACTACCAAACACTCGCCGCCGATAAACCGAAAACCCGCACGATTGAACCGTACGCGGTGGTTTATTATCAGTCGAGTTTGTATATCATCGCGGCGGCGGCCGAAGTTTCCGACCACCAGCAGCGCGTGCGGCACTGGAAACTCGACCGTTTTCTGCGCGCCAAAGCGCTCGACGATTGGTTCCACCCGCCCGAAGATTTCGACGCCGAAGAACATCTGGCCCACAGCCTGGGGATTTTTTCGGGGGCCAAGCCGAGGAAATATCGCATTCGCATCAGCAAGTTCGCCGCGCCCTGGGTGCGGGAAGATCCTTGGCATGAAAACCAGAAGATCGCACAGCGGGCCAACGGCGATATCGTGCTGACGGTGCAAGCCGCTCACGATATGGACATCATCCCGCGCGTGTTATCGCTTGGCGCGCAGGCGGAAGTGCTCTCGCCGAAATCGTGCCGTGAAGCGATGGCGAAAATCGCCCAGGAAATGGCCGCCGCCTACAAGGCGGATTGAATCGCTACAAAGGTTCTTTCTCGGCTCGCTGGAACTTCGCTAATTGTTGGGAGTAGAAAAACCTTCGCGGCGGATGTAAATCCAACGCTTGCTGTTCGAGCACAACCGCCTTGGGAAAATCACCCGTCTGGTAGTACGCCTCGGCCAGCGTGTCTTTGATATGCGCCGAAGTGCTGAGTTCGTGAGCCCGCTCGGCCAAAGGCAACGCCTGCCGGGGATTTCGATAATAGACGTCGTCGGCGGTGAGTAACAGCCAGGCGAGGTTGTTCAGCAGTTCGGGGTCGTGGGGCGAATCGGCCAACGCCAATTGATAAGCGGCGACCGCCTCGGCGAAATACTTTCGCTCCGTATACTCCATCGCCAGCCGCTCCAACATCGCCACGCGTTTCGAGCCTTTCGCCGCCGCCGCCGAAGACCGTAGCCGAGAGATGGATTGCCGAAACGTTACGTGCGAAGTTCCGTACCGCCAATGCGAAACATAATTTTGAACTTTCTCATCTATGTGGGTGTGGCCCCAGTAGGTGAGCCCGATGATGGCGATCGTCCAGACCAAGAACGCCGGCGCGGCCAACCGCGAAAACCAACGCCGCCAACGAGAAACCCAACGCAATGGCGCAGCCGCTTTTGTGGCGTTCGGCTCGATATCTGAAACGTCTGCTTCGAGCGTATTCGCTTCGGCCGAGAGGGCTGTCGAAATATTTCGCTCTGGCCCGCGCACGTTGCGTTTGAGAGCATCTTTTCTCGCCGTGCGGCCCACGATTCCCAACGGTCGCGGGACGGCCGGTTTTAACGTCGCCTTTTCGGCCGCCGTTTGCCAACGCCGTGAGAGTTGCGTTCGATCGGAATCGTCGTAACGCTCCAATCGGATTCTGGCTTGCTCAAGTTGGCCGAGCACTTCAGCAAACTGTTTTTCTTCCGGCGTTTCCAGATCGGGTCGCGCGACAAGGGCGGTGTTTGGTTCGCAGTCGGCGGTGGGTCGTTGCTTCGCGTACCGGCGCCGATAATACACCAGCCGAACCGCGGCGGCTTCCGCGGAGTTGAGTACGTCGGTCTCGACCAAGCGGTCCAGGTATTCGCCGATTGAAAGGAAATGAGGGCGCGGCAGGTTGAAGTCAGCGAACGCGTCGATGCGCTCCTTGAGCCGCGAAACGCCGGCCCGTTCCTGTGGAGGCGCCGATCGCGATGGAGGCTCTGGCGCCATGGTCTAGGTTCCTCGCTCGCGTGTTGCGTTTGGGAATCAACTTCGGCCACATGCGGCTTCACTCACCCGCTGTACGATGGCGCTCCAAGGCCTTGTTTCTTCATAAATGGTACGCCGGCCTTTGGAAGGCCATCATACGTGCTGGCGGCGGAAAAGGTAATAAAAAAACCGCCCGTGGAACATTTGTCCACGGACGGTTGAAACGACACAACAATTTAGCAGCGTGGCTCAGTCGAAATATTCGCCGTAGTTGGCGGAATCGTCCGACGTTTGCCGGGGCGCCTCGGGTTTCGAGGCGATCGTGGCGGCCCGATCTTCGCCGATGCGCGAGACCACGTCTCGCAGTTGGCTGCGGCTCAGGCGTCGCAAATTACCCAACTCCGTGAGCGGACGCAGGCTTTCGATGGCCCGTTGGATCGAGGGCTCGAACACCATAAGTTGCCCCATCCAGTTTCGGATTTGGGTGAAGGTGTCGGCCGACCGCTCAAACTGCGTTTGCAATTCGGCGATCAGCTCCAACGTTTCGATGGCGTCGACAACGTGGTCGCCCTCGACGAGCACCCGGTCTTTGAGGTCGATCAGTTCAGCCGCCCGGTCTTGCGCGGCGACCACCGATTCTCGCTGCTGGACGAGATCGTCTTTGATGGAGAGCAAGTCGTCGAGCGAAACGCGGGCATCGTAGGAATCGCTGGCCCGATAAACCAACTCTTCTTCGAGGCTGATCAGTTCGCGGCTGGTTTCGCGAGCCTCACCCGCCAACGGAGCGGCGTCGAGCAAGGCTTCCTGCAAAGACTCCCACTGCACGACCACGTCGGCGGCGGGCGCCACTTTCTCAGCGTTCGACTGCACGCGAGACATCAAATCGGCCAGGGAGTCGAGTGCGTCGTGAGCGTCGTAGGATCGCAATACGTGCTCTTCGGCCTTCTCCTTGATTTCGACCAGGTTTTCCAGTCCTTCTTGGGCGGCGCCCGTGGAATAGCCGTGGTCAATCAACTCATGCTGGAGGCTGGCCAAGCCGGTCAGGCTGTCTCGCGACTCTTCCGCTCCAGCTTCCAACTGCAGCACCATTCCACGCAACCGTCGTTGCGCGGCCATGGCGGTCTCGACAACATCGGGAAGCTCCTGCTGCATCGCCAGCCGGTACTGCGATTCATCGATCGAGGTCAGCGCCGAAGAAGCTTCCTCAATATTGACCGCCGCCCGCAGCACGTCGTCTTTCAGGTCGCCCAGCAAAGCCAGCGAACCCCGCGCCTGATGGGCGGCGAACGCCTCTTGCTCGATCTGCTCCCGCAACTTTCTCAATACGTTGATCGAGTTGCTGGCGTTGCGAGCCAGTTGCTCCTGTTATTGCAACTTGCTGAGCAAGTCGTTGGCCTGACCTGTCGAGCCGCGCATCGCCGCAACCGCTTCCACACTTTCTTCAAGACCGCCAATGCGGCGCTGCAGACGCGCCAGCTCCTCCATTGTGGGGCGCAACACCCCGATATAAGTCACCAGACACGCCACCGCCCATCCGGCAGCGAAAATTGCCCATTTTGATACGCCATTGTCGTTTTGTGTGTCGCCGTTCATAATTCATCCGTGCTGGTTAATCGTAATAAAAAACCAATCTTGCGTGCTTTTGGCATAGCCGCCATTTCACGCAAGGACTTCCTTTTACTTTTCCACCCTGATTTGACTTATCGGCAATGTCTCTGGCTGCGGTGGGTAAAGATCTCCAACGTTGCGTTTGATTAACGTAGGTAAAATGTAACGGCTCGGGGAAATATCGTATGATCGGCCGCCGCACCCGGTTTTTCTCGTCTTTGGCTGATGGGCGTCTGGGCGGGCTTCCCGCGAAAAGCAGTCGGCGTCGTTACATTCCCCATGCGGCTCCCTCTCGCTACACTTCCATATTTCACCCAAAAGAAATAACAAATATGTAACGACTGGGCAAATGGATGCGCCTTGCCATCGCAAGCAGCAGGACCCGCCTTTCCAGGCCGATCTTTAAGGGTAAATCGCGAGCGTCCGAAGACGTTGCGCGAGCGGTTCCCTAGGAGATTGAGGCAGGAAAAGGAATGAATACCAAATTTGCGGTATTGGTTATAACGGCGACCATTGCCGGTTTTACTGGCTGTACGCACACGCAGCTCCGGGTCAACTCCATCAGGCAGTCGAATACGCTTTCGGAAATTCACCAACAGCAGGTGCTCAACAACCTAGCTAAGTTTATTTACGACCCCAACGCCCTGCCCGATTTCGCCACGCCCCAAAGCGGGCTCAATCAAGTGCAGGACCAAGGAAACTTAGGCTTCGGAGTCAGCTGGCTCCGAAACGGTTTTAGCTTAGCGAATCTAAACGGGGGCGGTAGCCGGCCAGCCAATCAGAACTGGACGCTGATCCCCGTCAACGATCCTCGCAAGTTGGAACTCATGCGGTGTGCGTATCAAAAAGCGGTGGCTTGTTACACAACTTCCGCTACTAGCGGCTGCCCCGATTGCGACAAACGGTTCAAGGGGTTCTACGGAAGCGCGAAGGGCGCCCCAACAAAGTCTGACCCAACAAAGGCAAC
Source organism: Planctomycetota bacterium (assembly GCA_024276655.1). Taxonomy (GTDB): domain Bacteria; phylum Planctomycetota; class Planctomycetia; order Pirellulales; family Pirellulaceae; genus SZUA-33. The sequence continues at coordinate 10,339 of JAJRWU010000160.1, read as the reverse complement.
CACGCACGTTATTGGTCCTGGCGATAAGAATTGGGGCGGGCAAGTAACCTCTAAGTGCCTCAATACCTGCTGGCTGCAGATCGGTTGTGGAGAGTGCCTTCCAAAACACCACCCTTGCCGGCTGGTGGGAAGTTATTGCGGCGTGCAAGTTTGGGTGGATCCGGGAGTCGGCACGGACGAATTGTCGAAACTTACGTTGGCAATTCTCGACTACGCGTTAAACGATCCGCCGCCTGCTCGCCAAAAGCAAGTGGTGGCCTATTTTGGAGCCGATGGGCTGTCAAAAGCCACGCCATCAACCGCCGCATACGTTGTGACAGCGCAAATTCCGTTCGACAAATCAGCCACCACGGTGGTCGGGGAAATGCCTGCTACATCACCACAGGCGGACAATCCAAAACTCGAACGATTAAACAATGAGATCGACGAATTAAGATATCTTCCTCCGAGGAATTCCTACCAACCTGGTCCCTTGGGGTTTGACCAGCGTTTTCAGCAACAGCAAATGAAACTCGGCCTCTGAGAAAACTTTGGCAAGACCGAGTTACCAAAAATTGCCAATTGTCGAAATCACCAACGCTCATGCGGCGCCCAACGCGCCGCATGAGCGTTTTCTTTTCCCCAGGCGATACTGTTTGCTCGAACGGTGCTTGCGCTACTTCGCGGCAACCTCCGGCGCTGGCGGGCTTTCAGAAGTGGCGCGGCGGTCCAAACTCCAGCCCAATGTGAGCCAGCCGTTGTTGGCATTCAGGGAGATCAACCGCAACGGGCCAGCGCTCGCCATGCGTTCGGGAAGTTCGATGTCGTCGAAGACGATTTCCGGCTTGAAAATTTGCTCGAAGCGGCGTTTGATTTTAGCCCGCACGGCAAAATCGGCTGGTCCCAAACGTTTACGCGTTACAAACTCGGTTTGCACTTCGCCATCTCGGATCAGCTTGGGCGGTTGGCCCGCCGCGATATTGCCGGGCGCGATATCGTACGTTGCGGTAACCTTCGTTGGGTGTCGACTCACCGTTCCCCGGCCGGCAAAACGTTTGGCTAGCACCGTAAAGATGATTCTCTGGCCATCGAACGTTGCCGCGAAGGGGCTTTGACTGGCGAAGTCGACGGCCCAATCATCTTCCTCGGGCTCTTCGCCTTCCTCGGCCGGCGCGTTAGCCAACTCGGGCGGCAACTCCTGGTCGAACTCCTTGAACAATTCCGCGAGTTTGTCCTTGGTCAACTGGCGGCCGCCCAAAGCCATTTCCGAGGAGTTCCGCAGCATCGATTCATGCACTTGCACGGTGAGGTCGGCGGGCGGTCCCGGCGACGCTCCTGGTGATGGCGGCGCTGGGGCGGCGAGATGATGCGGGTCGGCCTGTAAGGCTAGAATTTTGAGATGATCGAACGTCGTGCTGAATCGCAATAGTTGCGGAAAAGCGAAGCGTCGTTGCAGAGGAAGACGGAACTTCTCGTCAAACGACTTGTTGGCATCGACCAACATTTCTTCAACGCGTTCATTCATTTGCCGGGAGGCGCGGGTTTCGGCGTGGCGCGCCGCGATGCGACTCGCCTGCCCTTTTAACTGGTGCGCCTTCTTGTTGGCGATTTTCTCGATAAACCGGTGTTTTGCGGAAATGCCCGTGATTTGCGAGTCTGTGTCGCAACGGGCCACGGCGCCGCCGAAATGTAATCCTTGGGCGTCGACGCCGACCCGGCCAGCAGCGTAAATCGAGGTTCGGCTCTTGTTGAAAACGACGACCGGCTTGCGGTAGGCTCGCGTCTTGGCGTGATTCTTCGCTTGAAGCTTAATTAACAAATCGGCGTACTCGGTATTGGGCAGAAGTTCGACCGAAACCCGCCCTCGCGTTTTCCCGCCGCCGCGAATCGTGCTGCCTAAAATCGAATCGCGAACTTCGGTGTATTCGTCGACGTCTTCCTCCAGCCCCGCCGACACCAGCGCGTGAGACGCCGCGATGTACAAATTGGGCTGGTTGTATTGCCGCCGCACTTGAGCGACGAGTGCGGGCGCCAAGCCACTATCGACCAGCCAATTCAGGTATCGTGAAATGCTGCTGGCGGTTTCCGTGGAGGGATGCTCGTCGTACGTTTTTAACAGCTCGGCCAGTTCGCCAAGACGTTTTTTGTAAGTCGCTTCGGCTTCGGCGTTGGTCGTGTAGCGAACGCCATTGATGTAGCTGGCGAGCCGCGTTCGCAGATTGGCGAAATGGGTCAACTCAAGCCCCGCTTCGCCACTACGAAGTTGCCTAACGACTTTCTCCAAGGCGCCCAAGTCGGGCCCGTCGTCGGAGGCGAGTTCGCGGGTCAGGGCGTCCCACTGCAAATAGGCCCGCCAATTTGCCAGCCGTTCGGCACTGGTGGCTCGCAAATAGCGAGTCAGTTCTTTCATCGCCCGCTCCAACGCCGCGCGCCGCCGCACAACTTCCGCAGGGGGAATCGGTCGGTAATGCTGCTGGGCCTGCACGATGGCGTCGGCCAACGACATTTCGACCGCAGTTGGCGCCAACGTTTTCAGCCACGCGGCCAAGTCGTTGCGGACATCAAGAAAACGCGGCAGTTCTAATCCTGGAGCGGCGCTTTGGTAGATCGTTAGAATCTCGGCCACCGCTGCGGGGTCGGCCTGCTCTCCCTGGGCGATCAAATTCTGCAAGCCGCCCGACTGCAAAAAACGCCGCCAAGCCTGGCCGTTTTCCCCAGTTCCCAGCCAAACATGCAACACCGCCAAATCTTCCTTGAGATGCTGTCGAACTTCGGCGTCCTCGGCTCGCGAAAATTGGGCCGACGCCAGACAACAGTAGACAAAAAGACAGATAGCAACTTGCTTCTTAACTCGATTCATGGCATCGACCTTTTCAAATTCCCCTAAGGCTTCCACTTTCCGTATGTTCCCTCGCCGCAGTTCGAGAGAAGGCTCGTCATTGCCTTAAGTGTATGTTTTTTAACATGTTACGTCTTCCGAAGGCTAGACCCCCGGAATTGCTAAACATACCTCTTTTCAGTGAAAGACGCAAACATACCAGACCCACCCCCCAAAGCCTGGGTGAACTTTGCCGATTTTCCGTTTTCGGTAAAATAAAAAACCCGTAAAAACCACCTGCTATTCCCAATTGACCCAGTTGCCCCATGCGTACATCCTTGGCTAGACTTACGGTTCCGTAATTAACAAATCTGCCGATTGTAATGACGAGAAACTCCAAAATGTCGATTCGAACACACGTGAAGTGGTCCTTTGCCATGCTGATTACGCTGCTTATTGCAGCGGTTGGCGTTGCTGCCGAGCAAGATTCGTCAGCCGTTGTCGTCGGCGAATACTCAGCGGCGTACAAACGGGCGCTGGCGGCCCACAAAATGCTCATTGTTGTTTTCCAGCAGCCCGGCAACCCAGCTGCGGCCGCATTCGAAGAGCGCGTGCTGCAAAAGCCGGATATCGCCAAAAAGATGCAATCGTTCGAGGTTGTCAAGGTTCCGTTGCGGTATGAAATCAGTGTTGGCGGAAAAAAAATTCAATTGCTTCGGCACGCCGCGTTCGGTGAAATGTTGGGACGGCAGGGCGTCGCGATTGTCGACCTCACCGACCCCAAAGGCGAGCATCATGGCGATGTGGTTTCCGTTTATCCCTTTAGGCGGGGGCGTTACATGCATCCTGCCCATTTCTCCAAGATGCTCTCTCTTCCCAGCGGCACGCTCACCCAACGCACGCTTATCTTCGCGGTTCGAATTCACCCAGAGCACCCTGCCAGCGCCGATAGCAAACTCAGCCGGTATCTGGCTTCGGAAACCGAGAGTCATTCACGCAACCAAGCCAACATGGGATTGCAAGGCCACCACAACTGGGAAAGCCGCTTCCACCGCATCAACGCCAGGCTCTCCGGCGGCCTGACCTCAACAGAGGTTTGCGCCGAGAGTTGGCCTGGCCAATCGCTGGTCGACGCCGCCATTGAATGCGTCCATAGCTGGCGGCAATCGCCCGGCCATTGGAGCGCGGTGCGAAGCCGTCATTCGGTCTTCGGTTACGACATGAAACGCGGCCGCAACGGTATCTGGTACGGAACCGGCATCTTCGGCCGCCGATAGACGACCAGCCGATCTGCGGAACGGCCCTAACGCGCCAGCGATTTTGCTTGCGAGCGCGGCCTTGGCGAGTCTATAATTACCGTGCGATCCTCCAAATTCAGGGTAGTGGCCACAAGAAAGCGTATAGATGCATGCAGACCAGACACATTTCCCGCGTGAACGGTTGTAATAGCGCTCTGTTGCTGGCCATGGGGGTGTTTTTTTTGTGCGCGTTCGGCGAGTGCCTCATCGTGACGGGGCAAGAACGTCCTGCGTTGCCGGTGGTCGTGGCAACCATCGTCCAGCGCGACGTGGTCGTCCGCCAGACATTCGTCGGCACGGTCAACCCGCTGAAGACGAGTGTTGTCGGCAGCGCGGTCGACGGGCGGGTGGACAAATTCCTGGTCAACCAGGGCGACTTCGTCAAGGCGGGCCAAGTTCTGGCGCAGCTCAAAATAGTCACGGTCAGTATTGAATTATCGGCCGCCAAGGCTGAGCAGCAACTGCGTTTTGAAGAGTTGCGGGAAATGGAAAACGGCGCGCTGCCCGAAGATATTTCGCAGACGCTGGCCCGTTCACGCGCCGCCGACGCTCTGATGAAGTTCGCTGTTAGTCGCAGCGAACGTACGCGAAAACTCTTTCAGTCGGGACGCACCGTTTCCGAAGATGAAGTGCAAGAAAAGGAATCAGCGGCGGAAGCCGCGGTTCAAGTGGCGGTCGGCGCGAAGGCGGCTCTTGAACTCGTAAAAAAAGGGCCGCGCAAGGAGCAAGTCGCACAAGCACGCGCGCGGCTCCTGATGCAAGAAGAACAGGTGCGTCGGATCGAAGACGTCGTTCAAAAGTACACGATTCGCGCCCCGTTCGATGGTTATGTCGTCGCGGAGCACACCGAAGCAGGCGAGTGGATCTCGCGAGGCGACCCGATCGCGGAAGTTATCCAACTCGATCCCGTGGAAATAAACGTATTCGTGCCGGAAATCTACGTTGCGTATTTGCGGCCGGAAATGGAAGCGGTCTTTCGGGTGGATGCCGTTCCGAGGCGTCGGTTTACGGGAAAAATCACTTCAATCGTTCCCCAAGCCGACGTGCGTTCTCGCGCTTTCCCGGTCATCGTTCAAGCCGCGAATACCAAGGAAAATGGCCAGCGCGTGTTGAAATCGGGTATGCTTGCCCGAGCCACGATTCCCGTGGGCGCAGTGAAACAAGCGCTGCTCGCGCCTAAAGACGCCGTGGTGTTGGGCGCGGGGCGGAGAGTTGTTTATGTCGTGGATGAAAGTAAAAAAATCGCCACCGTTCGCCCGGTTCCCGTCACGACCGGCGTCGCCGATGGCGCCCTGATTCAGATCAGCGGCGAAATCAGGGCCGGCCAACGCGTTGTCGTGCAAGGGAACGAGCGGCTTCGGGCGGGTCAGAAAGTAGTTATTTCCAACACCGTGAACGCAACGCCCGCCAACTAAGGACCCGTTCGAGAGATAATTGCCTGAGTTGCATGGGCAAGGAAGAGATTTATCAATAGTCATTTGTCATCGGATAAAAAGAAACAAAGATGTGAGGCAAACAAATGGCCAATGACAAATGACTTTGCCCAACCGCTGGGAAGACACTAAGCACCGCTCGATAAATAACTGTCGCATTTGTGTAGCCATCGTCGCCAGACGGTGGGTGAGCGGTGAACCATCCACGCTCTGGCGAGCATGGCTACGACACTAATTTTCCGCTCGATGCTAAGAAAGTGTGGAACCATTAAATTCTGAATGGACGTTTGAAAAGCCCGGCTTTTTCGCTGGGTGGTCGGTAACCTATGCTGCGCACGGCTGGCATTGGCTCGTTTAACGGCAAGCCGAAGGCGACTGCGTTTTTCTGTCTTGCCCAAACGATTTGGCTCAAAACGCAGTCGCCTTCGGCTTGCAGTTAAACGAAAAAGGCGCCATTTTCAACCGTGCGCAGTACATCTGCCGCACGCCTAAAATTCCAAGTACGCCCCTATAGTCCCCCCCGGCAAGCCATGCATCCTATCGAAGCCTGCATTCGGAACCCCGTGAAGGTGAGTGTGGCGGTTCTCATTGTTGTATTGTTCGGCGGTATTTCGCTATTCCGAATGCCGATGCAACTCACGCCCGAAGTGCAAATTCCCACCATCAGCCTGCAAACACGCTGGCCCGGCGCCAGTCCGCAGGAAGTTGAGCAGGAAATCATTCAAGAACAAGAGATCCAGCTCAAAAGCGTGGAGGGCGTCATGAAGATGACGTCGGAAAGCAGCGACTCCTCCGGGAGAATCACACTCGAATTCAACGACGGAACCGATATGGGCGAAGCACTGTTGAAAGTCAACAGCCGCCTCCAGCAGGTGCGGGAGTATCCGGAAGACGCCGATGAGCCGGTGATCTCCACTTCCGACTCAGCCGACTCGCCCATCGCGTGGTTCATTTTGAGCCCCGTCATGACACCGCTTGACGAATTGCACGCCTTCCAAAAGCAATATCCGCAATGGGCTTCGCTTTTGGCGCCGGTGGTGGAGGCTTACCCTCATAACTCGGGTCTGGCAATGCTCCGGCTGCGCAATCTGTTGCGAGACCACCCCGAAATCGTGGAATTGCAAAGTCTGGCGCCGCCCGATATTGATGTCGAAAAAATGCGTAAGTTCTGCGAAGACGTCATCGAAGCGCGGTTTGAACGGATCGACGGCGTCTCGAATTCCAACGTCATCGGCGGACGCGCCCCCGAACTTCGCGTGACGGTCAACCCTCATCAATTGGCGGCCCGGCAGCTAACGATTCTTGATATCCGCAATGCGTTGCGAGAGCAGAACAAAGACACCTCCGGCGGCGACTTCTGGGAAGGCAAACGTCGTTACGTAGTGCGAACCATGGGGCAATTTAGGAGTATTGCTCAGGTCGAGGGGCAAGTCATTGCCGTGCGCGGCGGCATTCCTGTCTACGTGCGAGACGTGGCCAAAGTCACGCTCTCGTACAAAAAACCGACCGGATTCGTGCGGCGTTTCGGCGCCAACTCCATTGCCATCAACGCCCAACGCGACCACGGCGCCAATGTTCTGGAAGTGATGCGCGAACTACGCCTCGCCAACCAGGAACTCAACGCCGGGCTGCTCAAGGACCAACAACTGTTGCTCACCCAGGTGTACGATCAAACCGATTACATTTACTCGGCAATGGGGCTGGTAAATACGAATATGGTGTTTGGCGGCTTGCTCACGATCGCCGTGTTGTTGGTGTTTTTGCGTAGCGGCCGTTCGACGTTCGTGATCGCGTTGGCGATTCCTATCTGCCTGATCAGCACGTTTCTCGTGCTGCATTTGCTGGGCCGCTCGTTGAACGTCATTAGTCTGGCGGGGTTGGCGTTCGCGGTGGGTATGTTGGTCGACAACGCGGTGGTGGTGTTGGAAAATATTCACCGGCATTACCAGCGTGGCGAAGCTCCTTTTCAAGCGGCGGAACTGGCCACCAAGGAAGTTTGGGGCGCCGTGATCGCCTCCACGTTAACGACGTTGGCCGTTTTCCTGCCGGTACTTTTCGTCGAGGAGGAAGCCGGCCAGCTTTTCCGCGACATCGCCCTCGCGATTAGCGCCGCCGTAGCCGCTTCGCTACTCGTTTCGGTGACGGTGATCCCCACCGCAACAGCGCGTTTGTTGAGCACGCGTCGGCCGAATAACGCTGGCCCGGGAAATGCAAATGCAACGCTGGCCGATGAAAATGGCGCCAGCGAAAATGGCGCCGCGCAACAGAATGCCGCGCCGCGTCCTACACATTGGCTGGCGGGCCTCGATCGTTTCGGCGCCGCCTTCGTCGAAAGCGTCGTGGGAATCAATCGTTGGATCCAACAAACCATGTGGCGAAAACTTACCGTGGTTGCGCTGCTGGTGGGCGTTTCGATCGGCGCCAGTTGGGCGCTGCGGCCTCAGGTGGAGTACCTGCCGACGGGAAACCGGAACCTCGTTTTCGGCATCATTTTGCCGCCGCCCGGTTATAACCTCGACCAACTCGCGAAGCTGGGGCAAACGGTGGAAGATGAACTGCGCCCCTACTGGGATATCGACCCCGCCAGCCCGGAAGCGGCGAAATTGCCTTACCCGGTCATTGGCGACTTTTTCTATGTCGCCCGTGGCCGCAGCGTCTTTTTGGGCGTGCGCGCCGCCGACCCCACAAAAGCGGCCAAGCTGCTGCCCCTGATTTCCAAAGTCGGCGCGAAGCTGCCCGGGGCCTTTATTTTTGCCAGCCAATCCAGCCTGTTTGGGCGCGGCCTTTCCGCCGGCAGAACGATCGATGTCGAAATCACGGGGCCGGAAATTGAAGAATTGGTCAGCCTCGGCGGGAAAATTATCGGTCAGGTGCGGCAAGTCGTGCCTCAGGCGCAGACCAGGCCGGTGCCCAGCTTGGATCTTTCCAGTCCGGAAATCCACGTGATTCCCAAACTCCTGCAAGCCGCCGAAATGGGGATCCGCAACGCCGATATCGGTTACACGGTCGACGCCTTGGTGGACGGCGCCTACGTGACCGACTATTTCATCGGCGGCGACAAAATCGATCTAGTCATCATGGGAGACGAACAATACGCGCAGCGCACGCAAGACCTCGAAGCGCTGCCGATCGCCACGCCGGGCGGGCAACTCATTCCGCTGGCCGCCTTGGCGACCGTTGCGTTAAGCAGCGGGCCGGAGCAAATCAATCATCGTGAGCGGCAGCGGGCGATCACGATCGAAGTATCGCCGCCGGAAAACATCTCCTTGGAAGCGGCCATTGCCAGCATCCAGCGGGAAATTCTCACGCCGTTGCGCCAGAGCGGCGGCCTGAAGCCGGGCTATTACATCAACCTCAGCGGCACCGCCGACAAACTTCGCGACACCTGGGACGCACTCAAATGGAACGTCGTTCTGGCGCTGCTCATTACGTATTTGTTGATGGCGGCGTTGTTCGAATCGTGGGCTTATCCTCTGGTGATTATTTTCACCGTTCCGCTCGGCGCCGTGGGCGGCGTCGCGGGCTTGAAGTTCTTGGGTTACTACCTGCAACTACGCGGCGAACCGGCGCAAATGCTCGACGTGCTCACCATGCTCGGGTTCGTGATCCTGATCGGCACGGTCGTCAACAACGCGATTCTGATCGTTCATCAATCGCTGAACCTCATGCGCAACGACGGCATGGCCCCCCGCCTCGCGATTTTGGAATCGGTCCGCACGCGCATCCGGCCCATCTTCATGACCACCACCACCACCGTGCTCGGCTTGGCGCCCTTGGTGTTCTTTCCCGGAGCGGGCAGCGAATTGTACCGGGGGCTGGGCGCCGTGGTGCTCGGCGGGTTGCTCGTCTCGACGGTCTTCACTCTCTTCTTGGCGCCCACGCTTTTCAGCCTGATGCTCGACTTCAAAGACTGGCGCCAAGACCGCGCAACCACCACGCCGGCGCCCGAACAGGGAGTCGCCGCGCAGTCGCAGCAGATCGTGGTCAGGCCGGCGGCGGTCGGCGTAAACATCGAGCCCGATAGTAACGACCGCTGACACGGAACACGCCACGCGCGTGTTGCTCAGGCGAGCAGCAGATGAAAACTGACCTAATACAAGCACGAAGCGCGAGCGAGTGAATCAGCAAACGGTCATTCCCGCGTAGGCGGGAACCCAAAAAAACTCACGGAATCCCGCTGCATGCGGGTAAGTTGTTTTCTGCCGCTCGCCTAAAAAGGGTTATTCCCCTTGAAAGGCCCGGTCACACGCGGACACGGTGATCAGCGATATTTCTTTGGGACCTTTTTTGACGAATGCGATTAAGAAAGGTAGGTTTCATTTTGAGGCGGCGTCTTGGTTCGCTTAGCGGCGGATGCAGGACGTTCCACGCACCAGTTGATTTCGACAACCGCGATTCGCCAGCGAAGGCAAGAATTATGGACGCCATCAAGCAATTCTTTCGGGATGAAGACGGCCCGACTTCGGTCGAATACGCAGTGCTGCTGGCTCTGATTATCTCGGTGTGCGCTGTTGGCATTGCGTTGGTGGGCCAAGAAACGGCCACCAGCTATTCCAACTCCGCCGACGATCTGACCGACGCCTTCAATAACTAATACCTTCTAACACAACTTGGTAGGTCAGCATCAAACTCCGTGTTTGAAACGCCAAACAGAGGTTATGTTAGGAGTTCTAAGTTCCAGTTTTGCATTTTTTGAAGGATTGGTATAGCTACGAAAAGGGGCGGCTTGCGACAATGAAATCTTGTTTACGGACTCGATTTTTCTTGCACGGAAGCCGCCCAAGATGGAACTTACCAATTCGTTCGAAGTT
>JAJRWU010000159.1 GCA_024276655.1 Planctomycetota bacterium | reverse complement strand
GGCTTCAACGACCGGGTTACCCCGAGAACATCGCCTCCTCAGCTACATGATTAACGAACAATTATCATGCTCAACTCCTTTCATTTGAGTAGATCAGACAGGCTTCGCCTGGCGCACCAGAGGCCGCAAAGGAGCAGAGGACCGCAGAGAAGAAGAAATAGAGAAGAAATGTAACTACTCAGCGATGATCGCACGATGCTTTTTGCGAGAACCACGAATGGATACAAATTCACACGAATGCATTTCAACGGGCTCTCAGGTTTTCTCCTGGAAACGAGCGACGTCAGCCGTGCCAGTACGTGGAGAGCTCGCCACAAGAATTCGTGTCTGTTCGTGTTCATTCGTGGTTCCATCGGGTACCGATCGAAGCTCGTCGCTGAATAGTTACCTCTATGGATTGATTTTTTTGGACCCGTGACCAAGTTCGGCCCCGTGAACCGAGACTTCGGCCACGCGCACCGAATTGGCTCGCCGGAGTGTTCCGGTCATGAGCACAATCACGACCAACAACACGAATGCCGCCTGCACGATTGACTTTTTTCGCGTGTCGCCCAGGGCGATGACCGCCAGCAGGTGCATCAGCCAGACGGCCGCCGAAACGCCGGCCACAAAGAGCGCGGTTCCCAGGAGGTCGTCGCCCAACAAACGATTTTGCGCCGTCGCGGGAAGGTTCATAAAGACCCAAAAACCGACCGGCGCCTGCAACACCGTGGCCGCCAAGGCAATCCGACCGCCCAGTTTGCACAAGCCGCCGGCCGCCGGGTTGTCGGTTTTTTGTTGTCGGCCCAGGCCAAAGAGCAGCACGGCCATGCCCGCCACCGCCACTGAAGCCAGCAAAAAATGGAGCGAGGTCGAGAGCACTTCCGGGTCGGCCAGCAGGCGGCGAAATTCCGCCGAAGAAACTTCCTCTATCGTGGCGACCGAGCTGTGGTGGACTTCGGGTCTGCTCACTTTCGAGAAAATGACAAATAAGGGCGGGAAGTGGTAGAGCAAGTTGGTCGAAGCGAATACGGCGAGCACGCTTCTGGCAAATCGGACCACCCAGCGGTTCCCGCCCAGATCGAAAAGAGCCACGCACAATAGATCGCCACACAAACGAGATAGACGAGCAACTCCCATCCGCCCCACACGATTCTCGAAGAGAACTGCCCCCAAATCCGCTGCCAAACGGCGGAAGTCCACCATCCCCAGGCGAGGAGGAGGCCCAGGCCCGCGCCCGCCACGAAGAGCACCAGCGATGCATTGGCAAGGAACCGGCACGCGCGGCGGGCTTCTTCGTTTTCAGTGGTTCTTCGGCGGTCGAGCCAGCAGCATACCAGCGGCCCGGCGGAGGCAGCGTTCATACAAAGCAAATGGAGGCTGAGCGCCAACAGAAGAAGTACGTCGATCACACCTGCCATGAAACGTTCCTTGGTCGCGTTGCTCCGCCCAAAGCGCGAGAGCCGTACGAGGATTTTAGCAGAGCGGGGCGGAGGTGTCGCGATAGGGGAGCGGCGGCGCGTAGCCTGGCAGGTTCTGCTTCTTGAGCAACCCGCGCACACACGGTAGGCTGATCCACTGTTGCACGACGCAAGACGCTAGTTTTTTGCCTTGAGCCGGAGAGAATTAACGATGCGATTAGTAACCGTTGCGAGTCCGACCGGGCCGCGTTTGGCCGCCCTACGCGGAGAAGGAGTGGCGGATCTGCACGCCGCAGACCCCAGTCTGCCGACATGCATGAAAGAATTGCTTGCCGAAGGCGACGATGGCCTGCGCCGGGCGGCGAAGGCCTTGGCGGCGGCGCCCGCGTTTGCCGCCGCGCCGCGTCTGTTGGCGCCTGTGTCGAACCCTCAAAAGGTGATTTGCATTGGCTTGAATTACGCCGATCATGCGGCGGAGTCGGGGGCCGCAATTCCCTCGGAGCCGATCGTGTTCAACAAATTCCCCACCACAATCGCGGCCGATGGCGATGAAATCAGCTTGCCGTCGTGTAGCTCCAAAGTCGACTACGAAGCGGAGTTGGTTGTAGTGATTGGCAAGGGAGGCCGGAACATCGCGCCGGAAGAGGCGTTTTCCCACATTGCCGGATACACCTGCGGCCACGACGTTTCGGCGCGCGACTGGCAGTTGGAAAAACCGGGCGGGCAATGGCTGATGGGAAAAACCTTCGATGGTTTTGCTCCACTGGGGCCGGCGCTCGTCACCCGCGACGAAATTCCCCACCCCGGCGATCTCAAGATTGCGCTGCGGCTCAACGGGAAAACGATGCAGGATTCCAGCACCAAACAACTCATTTTCCCGATCGAGGTCTTGGTGGCCCACCTTTCCCAGGTTTGCACCCTGACTCCCGGCGACGTGATCTTCACCGGCACGCCACCCGGAGTCGGCATGGCTTGCGACCCGCCGGTTTATCTCAAGGGAGGCGACAAAGTCGAGGTCGAAATTGAAGGTCTGGGCGTGTTGTGCAACAAATTTTGCGATGGGGGTGCTGTTAGGCGTTGACGAACTGAGGGCCACCCCTTAATATCGTCTGTTTCCCATTTGCCGGGGTGCTGGCGTGGGGTGAGCGTTAGTACTTGCTGAGGGAGTGCTGTTGTGGCGGGGTCAGAACAAATAATTCGTATTCGAATGGAAGCCTACGACCACACCATACTTGATCAGAGTGCGCAGGAGATTGTCGATACGGCGAAACGTACGCACTCGGAAGTACATGGCCCGATTCCGCTGCCCACACGCATTGAGCGTTATACGGTGCTTTCCGGGCCGCATGTGGATAAGAAGGCTCGTTCCCAGTTTGAGATCAGGACGCATAAGCGGCTGATTGATATCGTTCAGGCGACCGCCAAGACGATTGAGGCGTTGAATAAGTTGAGTCTTCCGGCGGGTGTCGATATCAAAATCAAGGCTTCAGTAAAATAAGGCCGTCCCTCATTGCGGGCGGTATTAACATGATATGGAAGCCGTGGAGGTAAGCCGGGGTTTTTCTCTGGTCTCCTTCAGGCGGCAGAACCACAGGGCGTATTCTGATGTTAAAAGGTATACTCGGCCGGAAGGTCGGGATGACGCAGATATTTGACGAGACGGGTCGGGCGATTCCGGTGACGGTTATCCAGGCTGGTCCTTGTTGCGTGCTGCAGTTGAAAACGGTCGAGCGAGATGGCTATGAAGCCGTCCAGCTTGGTTATCAGGATAAGCCTCGTCGCTTGGCAAGACGAAGCGAACGTGGTCATGTCGCGAAAATCGGTGGTAAGAATTCTTCAGACCGCCCCAAGGCTGATTGCGAACCACAGCGAGTAGTGCGCGAATTTCGCGGCTCTGTCGAAGGCTGTGAGGTTGGTCAGAAGCTGGGCGTTGAAGTGCTGGAGGATGTGCTCTCGGTTGATGTGGTTGGCGTTAGTAAGGGTCGCGGCTTTGCCGGGGTCATGAAACGTCATAACTTCTCTGGTCAGCGGGCCACGCACGGCGTTAAGAAAGTGCATCGTCACGCTGGCGGCACAGGCTGCAGTGCTTCGCCGTCGCGACTGTTCAAGGGGCGTCGAATGGGCGGGCAGTATGGCGCTGCCCGGATCACTTCGCGAAATTTGAAGGTGGTTCGCGTCGACGCAGAAAATGGCTTGTTATTGGTGAAAGGTGCGGTGCCTGGGCCGAATGGCGGCGTGTTGGTGGTTCGAGAGACGAATACCCTCGGCTAGTGGTTTTCGGTGTGGCGTTGGTGCTTGGGTTGGCGTTTGTTGCAAAGAAGGTTTGGTGTACCGATGGCGGACTTGCCTGTTTTTGATCGTAGCGGTAAGGAGGTTGGGTCTTACTCAATCGAGTGGACCGACATTGCGCCGAAAATCAACAAGCAGTTGTTGCATGATGCGGTCGTGATGTATCAGGCGAACCTGCGGCTGGGTACTTTCGGCTCTAAGAGTCGGGGGCAGGTGGTTGGCTCTGGCCAGAAGATGTACCGCCAGAAGGGCACCGGGCATGCTCGGGCAGGTTCTTCGAAGGTGTGCCATCGGCGAGGCGGCGGGCACGCCTTTGCTAAGCATACTCGGGATTTTTCCTATCGTCTGCCTAAAAAAGCGGTGCGTTCGGCGACTCGCATGGCGATCGCCTCGAAGCTGCGAGATGCGCAGGTGGTGGTTGTCGATGAATTGACGTTTGAGGCGCCGAAAACTCGTGAGATGTCGCAGGTGCTCATCGCCTTGGGGCTCGGCGGTTCGACGGCCTTAGTGGCCACGGCGGGGAACGACACGAATATTTACAAGAGTGTGAGGAATATACCGGGGGTTTCCGTATTGCCGGTGAGCGACTTGAATGCCTTGGCAGTGTTGGGGCCGCGGAAATTATTGGTAACCAAGGCGGCTTTAGATGTATTGAAGGCTGGTTGATTGGTAGGCGGCGTCGGGGCGGGCCGGTTGGTAGCCTCTGTTGGTTAGTGTGTTGTCGGTGAGTGTTCGGCGTAAGGGGTTGGTGATGGCAAAACAGATGCAGCGAAAAGCCGGTCGTAAGACAAGCATGAAGCTGGAGTCGTATCAGATCGTGCTGCGTCCGCTGGTGACTGAAAAAAACATGCATCGGTCGGATCGATACAATCAGTACGCGTTTGAGGTGAATCCGCTGGCTGGGAAGAGTGAAATCCGGCTGGCCGTGGAAGACCTGTTCGACGTGAAGGTGGTCAAGGTGCGGACGCAAAACCGCCTTGGCAAGCCTCGTCGTCATAAGTTTAAGCATGGCCATACCAAGAGTTGGAAGAAGGCGTTGGTGACGCTGCAGGAAGAATATCGTATTGATTTCTTCTAAGTCGAGATTCCGCGGAAAGCGGTTTCTTCGGTGTGGTAATGGCTTCGATGTACAAGTGGAATAGCGGGCGAGTGGATTAATGGGAATTCGAAAATACAAACCGACGTCGCCAGGTCGCCGTGACTCAAGCGTCAGCGACTTCAAGGAATTGACGCCCGGCGCCAAGCCGGAAAAGAGTTTGTTGCGGCCGCAGAAGAAAACCGGCGGCCGAAATAACCAGGGGAAAATTACCGTTCGTCATCGCGGTGGCGGGCACAAGCGGCGTTATCGCATTATTGATTTCCGTCGGGCGAAAGACGGTGTGCCGGCGCGAGTGCATTCAATACAGTACGATCCGAATCGAAGTGCTCGCATTGCCTTGTTGTACTATTTCGATGGTGAAAAACGGTATATACTGGCGCCTGACGGCTTGAAAGCCGGTATGCAGGTGGAGAGCGGCCCTGAGTCGCCGCCGTCGGTCGGGAATGCGTTGCCGCTGTCGAAAATTCCTCTGGGCACGGTAATACACAATGTGGAGTTGCGGGCCGGCGCCGGCGCATCGATGTGCCGTAGTGCGGGAACGAGCGCCACGCTCATGGCTCGCGAAGCCGATTGGGCGCAAATCACGCTGCCCAGCGGCGAGATTCGGCGTATTTCGTCGAAATGCCGCGCGACCATCGGGAAGGTCGGCAATTCCGACCACAGTAGTATCCGGTTGGGCAAAGCTGGTAGGAAGCGTTGGCTGGGGCGGCGTCCGCATGTTCGCGGCACCGCGATGAACCCGGTTGATCACCCGCACGGCGGCGGTGAAGGTCGAACCAAGGGCGGCCGGCACCCGGTGAGTCCGACGGGGGTTCCGGCCAAGGGCGGCGGGACGCGCAAGCGTCGCAAGGCTTCGAACTCGTCGATCGTTCGGCGGCGTCGCACTAGGCGGTACGGCCAATTGCGGATCAAGTAGTTATAGCGTTTTGTCGGGTGGATAGCGTCCAGGTAAGCGAGTTGAAAGTAGCGGCATGAGCAGGTCATTGAAGAAGGGTCCTTACGTCGACGTGAAGCTGTACCTGAAGGTGCAGAAGCTGGACGAATCGGGTATCAAGGAGCCAGTAAAAACGTGGGCCCGAGCTTGCACGATTGTGCCGGAGTTCGTGGGTCATACGTTCATGGTTCACAATGGCCGGCATCATTTGAAGGTGTTCGTCACGGAAGATATGGTGGGCCATAAGCTGGGCGAGTTTTCGCCCACTCGCACCTTTCGCGGTCATGGCGGCAAGGGCGGGCGTTGAGGCGGTTTGGTCGGTAAGGCGCGGTTGTTACGTGTCGCGTTTGTTCAGGGTTTGTGGGAGGCTTGAAAAAAATGTCGTTTCGTGCTTCGCATCGTTATGCACGCATTAGCGCCCGAAAGGTGCGCCCGCTGGCCGATTTGGTTCGCGGACAATATGCGGACGATGCTCTCGATATACTGCGTTTCCAGCCTCATCGCGGGGCCAGGATGCTGGAGAAAGTCATTCTCAGCGCCTTGGGCAATGCGCAAGATCCGGAGCAGAATGCCGGAAGTTTGGCGAAGGTGCAGGATTTGGTGGTGGCTGAGGCCCGCGTGGACGGGGGCCCCATGTTTAAACGCGTGAGGCCGCGAGCCCGCGGAATGGCGTTCATGATCAAGAAACGGACGTCGCATATTCATGTGACGTTAGCTTCGGAGGAAGAGTTGGAATCGCGTTGATTTCCTAGGTTCGTCGAACGTTTTGGCCGCCTGTTGTAGTGAGGGGTTGGTTGTAGGCGGGCGGCGGCAAGTGTAGAAAAAAGGCTGGCGGCAGCGGTTTTTACCGTTCACCGTTTTCCAGGGAGAGAGTAAGCAGATGGGCCAAAAGGTTAACCCAATTGGATTCCGCACCGGCATCACGCGAGGGTGGGCGAGCCGTTGGTATGCATCGAAGAAGGATTTTTCCGAGCTTTTAATTGAAGATAAAAGGATTCGGGACTTCATTAAGAAGCATCCTTCGAAAACGCAATACAAAAACGCTGGCATCGATAAGATCGAGATCGAGCGCACGCGAGATGAAGTGAAGGTGGTGTTGTTCGTCGCGCGGCCAGGTTTGATTATCGGTAAAAAGGGTCAGGAAATCGAGTTGCTGCAGGAGGAGATACAGAATCTTATCCGGCGGCGGGTGAATTTGAAAATCGAAGAAATCAGCCGGCCCGAGTTGCAAGCGTTGCTCGTGGCGGAGGATTTGTGCCAGCAGTTGTCGCGTCGGGCGAGTTTTCGTCGGGCGATGAAGCGGGTCATGGAGCAAACCATGGACGCCGGCGCCAAGGGCATTAAAGTTCAGTTGGCGGGACGGCTGGGCGGGGCGGAGATGGCTCGCCGGGAAAAACAGAGTATGGGTTCGGTGCCTTTGAGCACATTGCGGGCGAAAATCGATTACGGCTTCGCCGAGGCTAAAACCGCTCAGGGGCACATTGGCGTCCAGGTGTGGATCAACCAAGGTATGTACGAAGGAGATGGCAATGGCGCTGATGCCGAAGAGGGTCAAGCACCGAAAAAGCCAGCGCGGTCGTTTAAAAGGTAACGCATCGCGCGGCAATCGAGTTGTGTTTGGCGACTTCGGGTTGCAGACCACTCAAGCGGGCTGGATCAAAGCGTCGACGATTGAGGCGGGCCGTATCGCGGCGCAACAATATGTGCGTGGCGAGGGCAAATTGTATGTGCGGATCTTTCCGCATAAATCGATCACCTCGACGCCGTTGGAAACCCGCATGGGAAAAGGTAAGGGCGAACCCGAGCATTGGGTTGCCGCAGTGAAGCCCGGTACGGTGCTCTATGAATTGAGCGGCGTGACAGAGGAACAGGCCAAGGTTTGTTTCGCTCGCTTGGCGCATAAGATGCCTGTGCGAGTGCGGCTTTTGAAGCGGCAAGAGATATAGCAAGGGCTATTTAGTAAGAAGGTAACGAGGCAATGAAGGCGTCGGAATTACGCGAGATGAGCGGCGAGCAGCTGCAAGCCACGCTAAATGACACCATTGGTAGTTTGTTCAAACTGCGGCTGCAGTCGCAGTCGGCACGCGTTGAGGCGCCCGGGGAGATTCGCCGGATGCGGCGGTTGATCGCGCGGATTCGAACGGTGTTTCGAGAACGTGAGTTGGTCTCGGCGGCCGGCGCTGAGGCGTCCGGCGCAGAGACAGCCGGCGGCGAAACGGTTGGTGCTGAAACAGCGAGTGCTGAAACGGCAGATTGAACATCGCGTCAAATAGGTGAAGGCAGGGCATTCGGGTCAACAGCCATGATCCTTAATGTCAAACGTTACGAGCAAAATTTTAATAAGGGACGGCCAGTTCAGCGATGCCAAAACGAGTAGCCACAGGTGTTGTCACGAGCGACAAAATGGAAAAGACACGCGTGGTGCAAATTGCCCGCGTGGTGCAGCACCCCAAATATAAGAAGTTTATTCGACGCCGCACGCTGTGCCATGTGCATGACGAGAACAACGAGTCGAATGTCGGGGATACGGTCGAGATTGTCGAATCGCTTCCCCGCTCCAAAACAAAACGCTGGGATCTGGTCCGGGTGGTTGAGAAGAGCCGCGCGGTCGATGTTGCCGCCTTGCGGCACGCCAGTAAGGCCCAGGAGGCTGCTGGGAAGTAAAAGTAGCCTGGCCTTAAAAGTAAACAGGCGACATGGGTTGACCGCAAGATGGCGGTTGATGGTAACGGGTATCGCGGCGAGATGGGCGTGAAACGATGATCCAATCAGAATCAAGACTGGCGGTGGCGGACAACACCGGCGCCAAAGAGGTTATGTGTATCAAGGTGCTGGGGGGCACGCGCCGCCGTTTTGCCGGCCTGGGCGATATTATCGTGTGCAGCGTGAAGAGCGTGGTGCCGGGCAGTGAAATCAAGAAGAAGGCCGTCGTCAAGGCGGTGATTGTGCGCGTCAAGCATTCCACGCGGAGGGCTGATGGCAGCTACATTCGTTTCGACAGCAACGCGGTCGTGATTGTCGACCCTGACGGCAACCCTCGTGGAACGCGAATTTTTGGCGCGGTTGCACGTGAGTTGCGTGAAAAGAAATTCATGAAAATCGCCAGCTTGGCGAGTGAGGTTCTCTGATGAAAATCAAAACCGGCGACATCGTGGAAGTGATTTCCGGAGACGACCGCCGCGAACGCGGCAAGGTGCTTTCGGTGGATCACGCCACGGAGCGGGTGCTGGTTGAGGGCGTGAATCTTGTTTACAAGCATGTGCGCCGCAGTCAGAAAAACCCACAGGGCGGTCGGCTGCGGAAGGAAATGCCGGTCCGGGTGTCGAACGTAATGATTGTCTGCCCGGCGACGAACAAGCGGTCGCGGATCGGTTTTCGATATTTGGCCGACGGCAGCAAGGAGCGTTTCGCCAAAGTGAGCGGTGCAACGCTCGGTGCAGTGGCGCCCGCCCGCGCGGCGTATGCAAAGAAGTAACATTTAGGTAAGGAAGGCGTGCGGAACCTAAGATGATTCCCCGTTTACAAGAAAAATACAACCGTGAAATATTGCCTGCCCTGGCGGAAGAGTTGGGGCGGAAGAATCGGCTTTCGTTGCCTCGATTGCAAAAAATCGTGATCAATATGGGCGTCGGTTCGGCAATCCAGGAAAAAAAGCATCTGGAACAAGCGGTTGATTCGCTCACGCAAATTTCCGGACAAAAACCGATCATCACGTTGGCGAGAAAATCGGTGGCTGGTTTTCGGCTGCGTGAAGGAATGCCGATTGGCTGCAAGGTCACGCTACGGCGCCAGCGGATGTTCGAGTTTATCGACCGCCTGGTTTCAATCGCGCTGCCTCGCGTTCGCGACTTTCGGGGCGTGAACCCCAAGGCGTTCGATGGCCGGGGGAATTATAGCTTGGGGCTTTCCGAGCAACTTGTTTTTCCGGAATTGAATCCTGATAAGTTCCTTCGCGTTCAGGGTATGGATATATCGTTTGTCACTTCGGCGCACAACGACGACGAAGGTCGTTTGTTGCTCCGCAAACTGGGCATTCCGTTCCGAGCGAGCGATGCCGCTGTGTAGAATCACGAACTGCGGCGCAGGGTCGCGAGGTTGGTTGGGTTTCCATTTAATGGGGTCCGTAGTCGATCAGTTCATTTTAAGAGTCGTTACCAGGAATTGTTTACGTGGCAAGTAAATCAAAAATTGCGAAGGCGCTTCGCGAACCCAAGTTTTCGTCGCGGCAAGAGCGCCGCTGCAAGTTGTGCGGCCGTCCTCGGGCGGTCTACCGAAAATTCGGGATCTGTCGTATTTGTTTTCGAGAAATGGCGGACCAGGGGCTTATTCCCGGCGTTCGCAAGGCAAGTTGGTAAGGAGGGATCTCATTATGATGACCGACCCGATTGCCGACATGCTCACGCGAATTCGTAACGCAGTGCGTGTCGAGCGTCCTCATGTGGACATGCCGCTATCCAAAGTGAAAAAGGGTGTGGCTGATGTGCTCAAGCGAGAGGGCTACATCTGGGAATGGACGGAAATCGAAGCGGCGCCGGTGAACCAGCTCCGCTTGGAGTTGAAGTACGGGCCCAATGGCGAGCGTCTCGTGCAAAATATACGCCGGGTGAGTAAACCCGGCCGGCGTATTTACAGCCGCGCTCGAGATTTACGGCCCGTTTTGAATGGACTGGGAATTACGATCATTAGCACCAGTCGGGGCGTGGTGAGTGATCGAGAAGCGCGCCAGAAGAATTTGGGCGGCGAGGTGTTGGCCGAAGTTTGGTAGCGAAGTCGCTGCAAATGGTGAGCGGCGGCAGCCGCCCAGTTGCGGCAAGTGTTCGTTTTAGCGGATTACAAATTAGCGGATTACACAGATCGCGGATTACAAAGATCATGTCGCGTATTGGCAATAAACCCATTTCAGTTCCCAGTAATGTCAAGATCGACATTGCCGGTCGGATGGTGAAGGTGACGGGACCGGAAGGCGAACTGTCGTTCGAGCATCGCCCGGAAGTGGAAGTGTCGTTTAGCGACGACCAAAAAGTTCTCAACGTGAGTCGCAAGGCGGAAAATGCTCAATCGCGGGCGTTTCACGGTTTGACGCGTTCGTTGGTGCATAACATGGTCGAGGGGGTTTTGAAGAAATTCGAAAAGCGCCTTGAAATAGTCGGCGTTGGGTACCTCGGTGCGATCGCCGGCGATACGCTTCAATTACGAGTGGGCTTCGCCAACGAATTGCACAAGAAAATTCCCGCCGGTTTGACGGTCACCTGCCCCGACCAGACGCATGTCGTGGTTCAGGGGTGCGACAAACAAAAGGTGGGCCAGTTTGCGGCGGAAGTTCGGGCGTTGCGGAAACCGGAGCCCTACAAGGGAAAAGGCATCCGGTACCAAGACGAGCAAGTTAAGATTAAACCCGGTAAGGCGGCAACCTAACGGGAAGTGGCGTAACGGGAAGCGGCGTAACGAGAGAGGGCGTAACGGGAGAGGGTTAGTTTAGTGAATCACGAAAAAACAATTGGAAAAAGGCGGTTGCGTCGGCGGCGCAGCACGAGGAACCGCGTGCGAGGAACGTCCGACCGCCCGCGGTTGAGTGTGTTTCGCAGTCATGGGCATGTATATTGCCAGGTGATCGACGACTCGATCGGCCGCACGCTGGCGGCCGCCAGCACGCGAGATAAAGACGTCCGGGAACAGCTTTCGTACGGCGGGAACAAGAGTTCCGCGGAAGTAGTGGGTAAAGCGTTGGCGGAACGGGCCTTGTCGGCTGGGGTGACGCAGGTTTGCTTCGACCGGGGGCACTACCAATATCATGGGCGGGTTGCCGCCTTGGCGGATGCAGCTCGCGAGGCGGGTTTGAAGCTGTAGCCGAAACTCGGCGAACGTGTGTTTCAGTGCCGGCGCAACGTCGCGAAAGAGTCTCAAAAGAGTGGCAATGTTTGGCGGCAGCCTTGGCGGCCGCGAGAGTTGCCAGAAGGAATTCAACGTTTCGAGAGAAGGTGTTAGAGTGGCGAAATCCAAGCGAGGCGGCGGGCGTGGAGATAAAGACACGCGTAGCGACTTTATCGACCGCACGGTAAAAATCAAGCGTTGCGCCGCAGTGATTAAGGGCGGCCGGCGTTTTAGTTTTGCGGCCATGGTGGTGGTCGGCGATGGCAAGGGCCGGGTCGGCTGGGGGTATGGAAAGGCAAACGAAGTGCCGCCGAGCGTCGAAAAGGCGCAGAAGCAGGCGCAACGCCGAATGGTGAAGGCCACCGTGCAGGAAGGCACGATTCCGCACTCAGTGAAGGGGCGGTTCGGCGCCGCCGAAGTGCTGCTGATTCCGGCTCGTCCCGGTACGGGTGTGATCGCGGGTGCGGCGGTGCGTGCGGTCTGCGAAGCGGCTGGAATCACCGATATACTGACCAAGAGTTATGGCTCCAATAATCCTGTTACCTTAGTGAAAGCCTGCTTCAACGCATTGGAGCAATTGCGCACCGCCCAAGATATCGAGCGGCTGCGAGGAGTCTCGATATCATGAATTTAGATGACGTCAACAAAGGCATTCAAAAGTTCAAGAAGCGTCGCCGGGTGGGACGAGGTCCTGGTTCGGGGCACGGCAAGACATCGGCTCGGGGCCATAACGGGCAGAAATCTCGCTCGGGTTGGTCGCGTCTTGCGGTGTTTCAGGGCGGCGCCATGCCTCTTGTTCGCCGGATTCCCAAGCGAGGGTTCAACAACAAATTCGCCCTGATCGTTACGGCGGTGAATGTAAAAGACTTGTCCGCCGCCTATGAAGACGGGGCCGAAGTCACGCTAGAGTCGCTGCAAGAGAACTCATTGGCCAAGGGCCGGTTTGATGTTCTGAAGATTCTCGGCGACGGCGAACTCGACAAAAAGTTGACGGTTTCGGCGCACCGTTTCAGTAAGTCGGCGGTGGAAAAGATCGAAAAGGCCGGTGGAAAAGTTGTGATCCTGCCCGGAAGAACGGCAGTTCGCAAAAAGATCGCGGTCAAAAAAGAGGCGGCGGCGAAATCATAAGCAAGGAATGCTGCTCTCGGTAGCATCTGCTTTCAGGTCACACCAGGACGGATCGAACCATGCTGGAAAAAATCCGCATTGTTTTTACAATTCCCGAGTTGCGGAAGAAGATATTTCTGACGTTATTTTGCTTGGCGGTTTACCGAGTCGGCTTTTATGTCGTCTTGCCCTTTTTTAACCAAGAGTCGGTAAACACCAGCGCTGATCAGTCGGGTGGCTTCGGAGATATCATGGCCAAGGTTGCGGTGTTTAGCGCCAGCGATCTTCGCAAGGCCACGATCTTCGGCCTGGGCATCATGCCCTACATTTCCGCCTCGATCATTTTTCAATTGTTGGGCAGCGTTTGGGCGCCAATGGAAAACCTGCGCAAGGAAGGCGAAGCAGGGCGAAAGAAAATCAATGAATACACCCGGTATGTGACGGTCGGTCTTTGTTTGTTGCAAAGCTGGGCCTACGTGCGCATGTATATTATGGCGCCGCCTTCAGACGGCATTAGCACTGCGCCGCCTTTGGTGAACCCTGCGTTTCTAAGCGACGCCACCGGTACGTTGCATTTCGGCTGGCAGATTGCCGCGGTGCTCACCATGACGTGCGGCACTATTTTCCTGATGTGGCTGGGCGAACAAATCGACGAATACGGTATCGGCAACGGCATTAGCCTGTTGATCATGGCTGGTATTCTTGCTCGGATGCCGATGTCGGGGTTCGACCTTCTGAAGAACGCACAGTTCGAGTTGAAGAGTTTCGGATCAGGCGAAATCGGCGTGGAAACACTCCTCATATTGGTGTTTCTGTTTGTGGCCGTGGTGGCGGGCGTGGTGTTTATCACGCTCGGGCAGCGCCGTATCCCCACTCAAAGCGCTAAGCACGTTCGCGGTCGCCGTGTTTACGGCGGCAACCGGCAGTATCTGCCTTTGAAAATCAATCAGGCGGGCGTGATGCCGATCATCTTCGCCAGCAGTCTGTTGATGCTGCCGCCAATGGTGTTCAGCATGATCGCGAGTGTGGCGCCGTCGACGGAAATTGTGATGGGGCGGATGCGAGATTTTTTCGGCGGCGGCACTTCGTTGGTGTATAACTTCATGTACATCGGAATGATTTATTTCTTCTGTTATTTCTGGACCGCGATTACGTTTAATCCTAAGGAAATGGCGGATAACCTTAAAGATTACGGCACGTTTATTCCAGGCTACCGGCCCGGTCGTCGGACTGCGGAATACCTGGAGAAGGTGATGTTCCGCATTACGTACGTGGGCGCGGGATTCTTGGCGTTGGTGGCCATTGTTCCCACTGTAATTTCGGGTAGTTTGGGCGTGAGTTTCTCGGTCGCGAGTTTTTACGGCGGAACCGGCCTGCTGATTGCGGTAAGTGTTGCGTTTGATTTGGTGCAAAAGATCGACAGCCACCTTGTCATGCGGAATTACAAAGGATTGCTGGAATAGGTGATGGCGCCACCCACTTTGTTTTTAGGCAGTTCGCTTGAGAGCCCGGCATGCTTGTTATTTTCATTGGCCCGCCTGGGGCAGGCAAAGGTACGCAGGCGAATCGGCTGACCGATTATCTGGGGACGCCGCACATTTCGACTGGCGAAATGCTGCGGCAGGCGCAAGCGGAAGGCTCCGAACTGGGGATGCTGGCCGCCAAGTATATCGACCAAGGTCAGCTCGCGCCTGATGCGTTGGTGGTGAAGATTGTCGGCAAGCGGTTAGACCAGCCCGATTGCTTGCGAGGTTGCCTGTTCGATGGTTTTCCGCGAACCATCTCCCAGGCGCATTCCCTGGACGACTACCTGGCCGCGACGAACAGAGAAATTGGTTTAGTGATTGAATTGAGCGTGCCGGAAAAAATACTTCTTGAGCGTCTGGCGGCGAGGTCGGAACGAGGCGAACGCCGGGTCGACGACGCCCCCGAAACGATTCCAAACCGACTGCGGGTTTATCGCAACCAAACAGCGCCGCTTTTAGAATATTATCGCGACAAGAACTTGCTGGCCACGATCGACGCCGTGGGCTCGCCAGATGAGGTCTTTGAGCGGATCCGTCAGGCGATTGATAAGCGTGAGAAGGAAATGGCGAATCGGCCGAAATGAGAAAGTGTTTGTGCGAGCGGCATGGAATTTAAGGGCTTATTTCCAGTCACTACTCGCTTTGCGGGGTAAATTCGAGCGAGAATGTGCTAATAAATGAAATCGGGCCTTGAACAAATAGGCTCCGAGCCCTTATATTTGGCGGTTTGCATAATTGTGGAGCCGTTCTTTCTCCGGTTGGCCGGGGTAAGGTCTCGGTTGAGTCGGAATAACGCGTTTGTGCATTCCCCCCCCCGTTTTTGACCGCGTGTTGTAACAAGCCCGTTCGGCGGACGAATAATCGAGCGGAAACTGACCGCGCAGATACGATTGCAGGATGATATACGATGAAAGTTCGCACCAGCGTGAAGAGAATTTGCGAGAATTGCAAGGTGGTTCGCCGCCGTGGGAAGGTGTTTATCATTTGCACGAACCCTCGCCACAAGCAGCGGCAGGGTTGATTGTGTGACGGGGTTGATTGTGTGACGGGTTGATTGCATTGACCGTTTTGAGTTGTTATTTAGCCGGGAGCTGAAGGATGCCGCGTTTACTGGGTGTTGATATTCCCAACGACAAGTCGACCGTGATCGCGTTGACGTATTTGTATGGCGTGGGGCCGAAAGTGTCTCGCGAACTTTGCCTCAAGGCGGGGATCAGTCCCGATAAAAAATCACGCGAATTGGCCGAAGACGAAATCGGCCGTTTGGCTGCGTTGTTGGAGCGAGATTACACGGTTGAGGGCCCGCTGCGGCGTCAGTTGCAGCAGAACATCACGCGATTGCGAGATATCGCTTGTTACCGCGGCGTTCGGCACCGCCGAGGGTTGCCCGTGCGGGGGCAGCGAACCCGCACCAATGCACGCACTCGCAAGGGGCCCAAGAAAACGGTTGCAGGCAAGAAGGGCGTCAAAGACCTGCGTTAAGAATATTCGGGAAGCCGCTTCGCATTCGGTTGCGAATCGGTTTTGGCGCCGAGCAATTAAATACAGCAAGATTTGGGAGCGGATTCTCAGTGGCGAAGACCAAAAAACGCAAGCCTCGCCGTAATGTGACGGTGGGCATCGTCCACATTAAGGCGACATTCAACAACACCACGGTAACGATTACCGACACGCGTGGAGATACGCTTTGTTGGGCCAGTGCTGGAACCGCCGGCTTCAAGGGGAGTCGCAAGAGCACCCCGTTCGCCGGCCAATGTGCGGCGCAGCAGGCGGCGGAAAAAGCGGCCAAGTTTGGCGTCAAGGAAGTGGACGTTCGTGTGAAAGGCCCCGGTTCGGGGCGCGAAAGTGCGATCACTTCCTTGCAGCAGGCCGGGTTGAATGTCAAGACAATCGAAGACTGCACGCCCGTTCCTCACAACGGCTGCCGGCCGCCCAAAAAACGCCGTGTGTAGCGTTGGCGCCCGGTCGTTTTGGCTTTGAAATATAACGCGACGTTTGCGCGTCGCATCTTTACGGAGGCTTCCGATGCATATTCGATGGCGTGGTTTTGAGTTGCCCAGTCTGGTTGAATGCGACAGCAAAACGCTCACCTCGACATATGGCAGTTTTACCGCGGAGCCCTTTGAACGCGGCTTCGGCGTTACTATTGGCAACTCGCTACGGCGGATCTTGCTTTCGAGCTTGGAAGGCAGCGCGGTTACGCAAATTAAAATTCGCGGCGCGCAGCACGAATTCACCACTATTCCCGGCGTGCTGGAAGACGCCACCGACCTCGTCTTGAACGTGAAGTCGTTGGTGGTGAAAAACCATAGCGATTCCACCAAGGTGATCATGGTCGAGAAGTCGGAAAAAGGTCCCGTGACCGGCGCCGACGTTCAAGGCGACGCCGATGTCGAAGTCATCAACAAAGAGCACGTACTGGCCACGCTCACCGACGACGTCCCGTTTCTGATGGAAATGGTCATTGAAAATGGTCGTGGTTACGTGCCCGCTACGGAGCACAGCGTTGGCGAACACGAAATCGGCATCATTCCGATCGACGCCATTTATAGCCCCGTGACGCGCGTTCGTTATGAAATCGAGGAAACGCGGGTTGGCCAAAAAACGAATTACGACCGGTTGCATCTTGAAGTCTGGACCAACGGCTCGGTGCATCCTGAAATGGCGGTCGTGGAGGCGGCGAAAATTCTTCGCAAGCACCTCAACCCGTTTGTGCAGTACCTGGAACTTGGCTCGCAAGTGCATTCGCCGGTTCGAGGTCCTAATAATTCGGGAGACGCCGCGCTGGAGGAAAAGCTCAATATGACGTTGGCCGATTTGAACCTTTCGGTTCGGGCGATAAACTGCCTGGAATCGGAGAACATGACTTTGGTTCGAGATATCGTCCGCTGTTCGGAAGACCAACTGCTGGAAGTGCGTAACTTCGGCGACACCACGCTGATTGAAGTCAGCGAGAAATTGACCGAACTAGGGCTGCGTTTGGGGATGCGGGTTCCCGCGCCGAACTAGCGGCTTGGAATGCCGCAGGCGAAATAATGCCTCGGGCATTCATTGAAAACAGCATACATTGAAAACATCGAAATTTGTACGTTTAACGACTCGGCGGAATCATGCGACACAGAAAGTTAGGACGGCGGCTTGGCCGCAGTTCAAGTCATCGCAAGGCGATGCTTAAAAACCTTGCCAGCAGTCTTTTTCTCAGCGAGCGAGACGCCGATGGTGAGGAAAACGCGCCCAAGGTAAAAGGCCGCGTCATCACCACGTTGCATAAGGCGAAGGAAGTTCGCCCGTTGGTGGAAAAATGCATCACGCTGGCGAAAAACTCGCTCAAACATGTCGAGGCGGCGGAACAGTTCGCCACCTCGGCCGACCGAAACACCGGCGAGTGGAAAGAGTGGCGGCAAAGCCAGAAGTGGCAACAGTGGAACCAGGCCATGGCGCCGGCGGTCGCGGCACGCCGCCGCGCTATTCAACTGTTGGGCGATAAAATCGCGGTAGGTATTCTTTTTGAAGAAGTGGCGCCGCGTTTTGTTGATCGCCCCGGCGGTTATACGCGTGTCTTGCACCTGGCGGGGCGGCGTCTGGGCGATGCCGGATTCCGCGCCCTCATCGAGTTTGTGGGCGTTCACGATCGGATCGTCGAGAGAAGCGAAAAGCCATCTTTCGGCGACAGTCCGGCGGATCAAGATGCGGTTTCCGACGACGACGCACTCACAGACGATCAATTGCTTGCCGATGATGATGCGGCAACTGATGATGCCGCTTCAGGGGACAACGCAACAGAGGAAGTAGCCTCAGACGCTGAACAGCCGGCGGGCGCTGAGGAGCCGTCTGACGCCAAAGACGCCTAGGCGAAATTCCAGCATCGGAAGGGAGTCCCCATGCGTTCGGATTCGGCGGTTCGTCCCGACTGTTCTGGGTTCGATTTTACCGATCATGTCCGACGGCTCTGTGAAGACGTGGCCCAGCGCGTCCCAGACATGCACCACATTGAAGTCGGGCGGGTGGCGTTTGCTTTTGCGCAAACTCGCAAGCGGGTTTCACATGGCTTGTATGCGTCGCTAACCCCCATGCGTTTTGAGGATGGGGCCGAACAGGGATTCCGTCGAGGACGCAAATACGCGGTGCAAAAGCTCTTAAACGAGCACGGCGAGGAGTATTTCTACATCCTTACTCTCTATCTGCCGCGTTTCCAGAATATGTCGTTTGATGAAAAACTAGTCACGATTTTTCACGAACTTTGGCACATCAACCCAGAGTTCAACGGCGACTTGAGGCGGCACCCCGGCCGTTGCTACCAGCATACGCACTCACAGGCTGAGTACGATGCTCAGATGGCCAAACTTTCGCAATACTGGCTTTCGCGGAAACCGCCGGAGAGCTTGCATGCTTTCCTCCGCGACGATTTTCAAACGTTGCAGCGCCGCTTCGGCCGTGTGTATGGGCGACGAATTCCGCACCCGAAACTCTTGCCGCTCCCGTAACGCCAGAAGCAAACGCGAACGCACCTCGTGGTTTGTGTGTTCAGGCGTACGCGGCGCTGCGGGCGTGGCGCGATCGGCTGGACCTAGTCTGTTAAAGATATTTGCCGGCGGCGGCGGACTTTGTGCGAGACCGCCTTGGCGATCACCGCGCCGTCTCCTAGCGTGCCGCTCTTCCGTTCGCCCGCCGCGAGCTGGAGGAGATCGTCGCAGTTCATGCTTCGTGCTCTTCGCGTCCTAGTGGTGAACCGATCTGGCCAACGATTTTCAATGCCGCCGAATGACGCCGCCGAACGATCAAGTTCACCACGAAGGACGCGAAGAGCACGAAGGGGAAGCGGCGGGAAACAACTTACCCGCACGCAGCGGGAGTCCGTGAGTTTTTTTTGGGTTCCCGCCTACGCAGGAATGACCGTTTGCTGATTCACTCGCTTGGGCTTCGTGCTTGTATTGGGTAAATTTTCATCTGCCGCTCGCTAAACAACAGATTCCCGCCTGCGCGGGAATGACCGGCGCCCAGACTGCTTGCGTACATCGATTTTCTGGTATGTCTTGGGGATGAGAACAGGGCGGGCGCCAAGACGCCCTCGCACCAAAACCCGTCGCCGGCAGCAGTCCTTTTACCTGGTGCGGTTCCAGCCCCGCCCAACCAGATTCGCTTCACTTCCTCCCTCAAGCGCCATGCCAATTGCAAACCGCAAGGTGCGCAACGCCAGAAGCAAATGCGCGCATTAAGTATTGCAATTTAGTGTCTGTATTGTTTACGCTAGAGTGATGCCTCTCGCGCGGCTGAAGATCACACTACTCTTCGTGGCCGGGTGAAGCATGGTATTGATCGTTGTGGTGTGTCGCTTCGATAGGCGGGCGGCGGCAAAAGCGAAGTAGCTTATGGCGACGACGAAACGACAAAGCGATGGGAATCCATCACATGCAACAAGCGTTTGAAGCTCTTCTCGAAAACCCTGGCGTCGAGCGGTATCTTGCCGCGCGGCGGCTGGCGTCGCTCCACATGTGTGAACAACAAGACATTGCCCTCACTCGCGTTTCTCATGCCTGTTTGGAAGGACGTTTTTCCGACGCGGAAGATTTGCTCGACGAACTCTTGGCGTCGCTCTGTTTGAGTCCTCGCGCACACTTTCTCGCCGGTTGGGTGGCGCAGCAGCAGGGCGACGAGCAAGGCGCGGAACTCGCGCGTTTTTGTTTCCGCTCCTGTTTAGAGGGGATTTTGAGCACCGGAGAGGGATCGCTTCGTTCTCCGTTTCAAGTGACGTATCGGTCAGACGTGGCCGACGTTTTGGAAGCCCTGGGGCTGACGTCGAAAAAACGGCGCACCACTTCCCGCAGCCGCGCAACCTACGATGTCGTGGAATGCGACGACGGCGCTGAGTATTGGTTTGATGTGAGTTTGGCGCTCGCCGCGCCGCCGGCGAAACGCCAGGCGTTCGCTTCTCGGGACCGGCGCCCTGTAATTCGAGAGCCGCTCTCCGCGTCGGCGAAAAACGACGTTCATTCCTGAGCAGGCCCCGCGATCATTATTCCGATTCGCGCGAAGTCGAATGCCCAAGTTGGCCGCCCGCTCCCCGCCAGCGAAACGGCATTCGGACGCCAGCACCCACCGATCAATGCAAGTACGTTGGGCGCGGCATCAACCCTGTTTGTTTATACGCAAATGCATGGAGGCAACGTACGATGGCTGATTTGTGTCAGCGGGAAGGTCTACTGTCACTGAGCGCCCAAAACCGGCCAGGAAGAGGCGCTTGAAAACCGGCCACTTTTGAGGTTTGTCGATTAGGCTTGTCTGCTTTCTCAGAATGAGGAGCAGCTTGCCGATGGCGAATCAGATGAAGGCGGCTAAAGT
>JAJRWU010000158.1 GCA_024276655.1 Planctomycetota bacterium | reverse complement strand
GGGCCTCTGAATGCTGGTGGGCCTCTGAGTGGTGGCGGGCCTCTGAATGCTGGTGGGAATGAGCACTACCCGCCAGTGCGCTGTGAGAAGAGGAATGTGCGTGGTGGCCAGCGGCCAGAAATACGCCGTGCATTCCCACCGCCAACAACAATGCGCTTACGATGCCCGATCGTCGATTCAGCGTCATTGCTTATCCCTTGTGCTCATCCCTTGCCACGCGTTGAGAATACGTGAAACGGTAATCTTTGCCCGGCGCCGTATCTCATCTCTGTACATGCTACGAAGCGATTCGCAAAAGGTTCACCATTTCGTTTCGATGAAGGCTTTCCCGCCCGCGCGGGAAGCTAGGGATGTGCGCAAGCCGGTAGGGTTCCAACCGCGTAACCAAACCAGTTTCTTGCCATCGCCGCCCGGCGGGGCTATGGTATCTTCCAGCGAATTAACTCTTTCAGGATCATGCCATAATGCACGCCGCTTTTCGAAACACTAGAATTCTCACGCTGACTTTCATTGGCTTGTTTTTCACAGGCGGCTTGTTTTTCACGAGCCGGGCCTTGGCTGAAGATTGGCCGCAGTTTCGCGGGCACAACGCCAGCGGTGTTTCCACGGCGCCGACACATCTTCCGGTCGAATTTTCTTTCGACAACAAAGTGCTCTGGTCGGCCACGCTGGGCAAGGGCATCGCCTGCCCGGTTATTTCGCAAGGGCGAGTCTGCGCCACCGCGATGAGCGACGACGGCAAGTTCGTGGTTTCCTGTTTCGACGCCGCCAGCGGCAAGCAATTGTGGCTGCGCGAACTTGCCACCGGCAAGCTGCCCCCGATCATGCCACCCAACGAACAGGCTTCGTCGACTCCCGCATTGGACGACGCGCGGGCCTACGTGTATTTCAGCACGCTGGGACTCATGGCGTTCGATTTGAACGATGGCCGCTTGCTTTGGAAACACCCGCTGCCGCAGCCTTCGTATCTGATGGGGTGGGGCGCCGCGACTTCGCCCATCGTCTTTGAAGACCTGCTGATCTTTAACCAAGACGACGACCTTTCTCCCTTCCTATTGGCGCTCGATAAAGCCACCGGCAAGGTGCGCTGGAAAACGCCGCGTCCTGAAATGTTGGCCGGTTACGCCGTACCCGTCATTTGCACAGCCGGCGGGCGCACCGATATCGTGGTCGCGGGAACCGGCAAACTCAAAGGCTACGACCCGCATACCGGCAAGGAGCTTTGGAGTTGCAATACGCTGTTGCGCACCATCATGACGACGCCCGTCGTGGTTGATGATTTGATTTATGTCACGGCGCAAAGTTACGGCGACACCGCCCGCGTGCTCAAATACGCCTTGCTCCAATGGAAAGACACCAACCAAGACGGCAAGCTCGATAAGTCGGAAGTCGAACCGGCGTTTTATAAAAAGTTCGCCGAAGGCGACCAAAACAACGATGGTTTTCTCGTCGAAGATGAAATCGACGCCGCCTTCCAAGCTCCCACCAATATGGTCGGCGGTGGAAATATTCTGCAAGCCATTCGCGGCGGCGGACGCGGCGATGTCAGCAAAACCCACTTGCTCTGGAACCTAGACGATAAATCGCCTTCGAATATCGCTTCGCCCTTGGTCGTCGAGAACTGCCTGTTCGTGGTCAAGAAGGGCGGCATTTCGGCCAATTACAACGCCACGACCGGCGCCACGCTTTGGGGCAAAAAACGCATCCGAAATTTCGGCAACTACTACGCTTCGCCGGTCGCCGGCGACGGCAAGATTTATGTCATCGGCGAAAACGGTTTTTTGGTCGTGATGGAGCAAGGCCCGAAGTTGAAAATTCTGGCCAAGAACGACATGGGCGAAAGCTGTATCGCCACGCCGGCCATTGCCAACGGCCGGATTTATGTCAGAACACTGAACAAACTCTACTGTTTTTCAGAAGAGGCGAAGTGATTTTCGTTCTCTGCGTTGAAATGTCCGCCTGGAAACCGCCGAGCAATGTCTGAACTTCCGCCGGCGTTGCAGAAAATTGCGATAACATCCAGCCGACAGATCAAAGCCCGTAAACGGTTACGAATAACTTCATCCGCCGCTTGCCGTTAGACAAACCGGTTGATCAGATGTTCGAGCATTTCCTGGCGCCCGCTCGCGTTCGGCGAGATTTCGCCTTTCTTCAACATGTAGGCTTCCAGCGATTTGAAGTTCGCCGCGCCCGATTCAATTTCGGCGCCGATGGCTGCATTCCAACTGCTGTAACGGTTCGCGACGAAGTCGGCCAATTCTCCGTCGGCGCGAATGGCGGCGGCGGTTTTCAAGCCTCTGGCGAAGGCGTCCATGCCGCCGACATGCGCATGGAATAGATCGATCGGTTCAAAGCTTTCGCGACGCACCTTGGCGTCGAAATTGACGCCGCCCGGCGCCACGCCGCCATACTTCAGCAGCGAGAGCATGCACTGGGTGGTGAGGTAAATATCGGTGGGGAATTGATCGGTGTCCCAACCGAGCAGGAGGTCGCCGGTGTTGGCGTCGATTGAACCGAGCGCGCCTTGCATGCCGGCGTACTCCAATTCGTGCATCATGGTGTGCCCGGCGAGCGTGGCGTGATTCGTTTCGATATTCAGTTTGAAGTCGTCGAGCAGATCGTAGGCGCGTAAAAAGTTGAGGCAGGCGGCGGCGTCGGAATCGTACTGGTGCTTGGTCGGCTCTTTCGGTTTGGGTTCGATCAAGAACTGGCCGGTGAAGCCGATCTCCTTGGCGTAATCGACCGCCAAATGCAGGAAACGCCCGAGATGATCAAGTTCGCGTTTCATGTCGGTGTTATACAAATTCTGGTAGCCCTCGCGGCCTCCCCAGAAAACATAGTTCTCACCGCCCAACTCCGCCGTGACTTCCAACGCCTTTTTCACTTGGGCCGCAGCGAAGGCAAACGCATCGGCATTGCAGGAAGTTGCAGCGCCGTGCATGAAACGCGGATTGCTGAACATATTGGCCGTGCCCCACAACAGCCGAATGCCCGTGCGTTCTTGCTCCTCTTTCAGAACCTTGACGACGGCGTCTAAATTCCGATTGGTTTCCGCCAATGAGGCGCCTTCCGGCGCGACATCACGATCGTGGAATGCGTAGAACGGAACGCCCAATTTCGACATG
The DNA here is from genome assembly GCA_024276655.1 of Planctomycetota bacterium. Lineage (GTDB taxonomy): Bacteria > Planctomycetota > Planctomycetia > Pirellulales > Pirellulaceae > SZUA-33. The sequence continues at coordinate 4,240 of JAJRWU010000158.1, read as the reverse complement.
AACTCGAACGCCACGCGCGCTCGGCGTTGCGCATTCTCGACCGAATCGGTTCCATCTTCCCAGGGACGCAGCATCGTTCCAGGTCCGAAAGGATCGCTCCCCGCGCCGCGAAAAGTATGCCAGTACACCACGCTAAAACGCAGGTGCTCCTTCATCGACACGCCTTCCACCAACTCGTTTTCATCGTACCAACGATACGCCAGCGGGTTCTTCGATTCAGGACCCTCGTACGAGATTTTTTCAACTTCCGGAAAGGCGGGCATGGCAAGGTTCTCTAACAAGTTTGTGGGGAAGTAGACACGGCAACCGGCGACGCGAGCGACCATCCTACCATTGCCGCGCCAAGGTTGGCTACTTGCTGGAGGCGAGCGTTTTGATGCGTATGTTGCGGAAGGCCACGCGGGCGCCATGGCCGCAAAAGCAGATGTAACCCTGAGCGCGTTTCAAGCCAGGATGCTTGCGATGGTCGACCGTTTGCGGCGTGCTCGCTTCGCGAATGTTGGCGTCTACAATCGTGACGCCGTTGAGCGTGATTGTTACTTGGTCGCCCTGGCAACGAATTTCCTCCGTATTCCACTCTCCAACCGGTTTCAGATGGCCGCGTTTCGCCGCCACAACGCCGTAGATCGAGCCATGATATTGATACGGTTTCAGTTTCGCGTAGCGGGGCGAGGTATTGTCAAGCACTTGAATTTCCATGCCCACATACGCCGGGTCGCCGCCGATCGGGGTGCGAATGCCGATGCCGTTGTTGGCGCCGGGCGTCAACTGAAATTCAAAGCGATAAACAAAATCGGCGTATTGGTCGTCGGTGTAGAGGAAGCCGCCTTTCTTGGGAACGCAAACAATGGCGCCGTCTTCCACGGCGTAGCCCTCGGTCGAGCCTTGCCAGCCCGACAACGACTTGCCATCAAACAAACTCTTGAACCCCGTTTCTCCTTCTTCGCCAGACGCCGGCGCGAGGATCATTACCACCAAACTCAAGGCAAGCACCATTCGGACGAACATCGCGCGTTACTCCTGTATCTGTTTTCATGACGACGGCGGCGGACGTCGCTCGCCCAAAACGCTCATCATAATTGGCCACGGCCGAGAACGCCAACCGGCTGCGTTAGCGACGAGGTCAGACCGAACGCATTGGCTCGTTTAACGGCAAGCCGCAGGCGACTGCGTTTTTTGGTTTGCTCGAACGATCCTTATCGCTCGCCTCAAAAAGGCCATTTGGCGCCGAGCGCCTTTTTCTGGATCGTGCTGATTTCCGCGATGCCTTTCTTACCGAGTTTCAACAGCGAGGCGAGTTGTTCGTCGGAAAAAGTGGCTTCCTCGCCCGCGCCTTGAATTTCAATGAACCGGCCGTTGCCGGTCATGACAATGTTCATATCGACATCGGCGGCGGAATCGAGTTCGTAGTCCAGGTCGAGATGGGCCCGGCCGTTTACGATTCCCACGCTGATCGCGGCCACGCTCTGCTTGAGCGGGAACACGCGAGGATCGGGCAAATCGCGGCGAATGCTCTGCAGGGCGTCGACCAACGCGATGAACGCCCCGTTGATGCTGGCGGTGCGTGTGCCGCCATCGGCCTCCAGAACATCGCAATCGAGCGTAATGCAACGCTCGCCCAACGCTTCAAGGTTCGCCACCGCACGCAGGCTCCGGCCGATGAGCCGCTGGATTTCGTTCGAGCGGCCGTCGATTTTCCCGCCCCGCTCGCGCCGCTTTCGGGGCTGGGTGCTACCGGGCAACATGCTGTATTCGGCGGTGATCCAACCTTTTCCGGAGCCAGCCAGCCAAGCCGGCGGACGGAGGTCGATACTGGCGGTGCATAACACCGTGGTGCGGCCGGTTTGAATGAGCACGCTGCCGGGAGCGGTTTTGGTATACTTGCGTTTGATTTTGATGGGGCGCAACTGATTCGCCCCCTGTCGACTGGAACTCATGTTATTTCGGGATCCAACAAGGCAAAAGAAAAAGCCGGTTCACGAAGAACCGGCTTGGAAAGAAGTCTGCTAGAAACGCGGCGCTGAGCAATATTCCTGAAATAAGTTACCGGTTGTAGTTCAGAAAAGCCCGGCATTTTGAAAATGCCGGGCTTTTAATTCGACCTGTACCTTCAGGAGTGTTCCTTACCGTGCTCCCGGCCCGCCAACACGTCCAATGGGTCCGCCGCCACCAATGCCTCCGCCGCCCAGCATGGCGGCCGCGCTGCCGCCTAATAACAAGATACCCTCTTCCACTTCAACGCGGTAGCGGAGGCCGCGTTCAATTTTCTGTGCCTGGACCAAGATATGATCTTTTCCGTTGCTACTTTTCAATGCGGCGGCCGCCAAGGCGAGGACCGGCTCATTTTGGACGGAAGCGACGAAATTCAACACTTGCTCCAATGCCAGGCTCAATCGCAGCGGCGCCACCGTTTGGCTGGCCACGGCCGCCGATTTATCGATGGCCGCTTTCAACTGATCGACGCCACCAGGACCGACCGCCAAATAAAGGCTCTCCTTACCGGCGCCAAACACGACTTCCAGTTTCTCGCCAAACATCTGGCGGGCTTCTTTTTCGCCGGCGGGAACCGGCGCGCTCAGGCGATGCATATGCACGTCGCCATGTTTGGCGACGTTTCTCTCAATGCTGGGGAAATTCGGCTCGTTTTCCGCCGCTTCGATGATTCTATCGAGAATGCCCTCGACGGCGTAGCCATCCGCCACGGCGACGCCCAGCAAGATGTTCGTCGCGCCGGGTTTGAGAACGACCGACCCCGCAGCGTCGACCTTGCCTGATTTGATGGTGCTTTCGGCAACGTCCAGCAGATCGTTGAGAAGCGCCGTGGCGAATTCTCTCGCTGTGTCGTCGGGCAAGTTGTTGTCTTTCGAGATTTCCGATATCGCCTTTTTCCGCATATCCCCCAGAAACGATAGGGCCTGTTCGATGGAGGCCGCATCGGAGCGGGTGGTCGTTTGAAAACTGAGTGCGGCATTATCTTGAACCAGACCGCCGAAATTTGATGTATTGCCGTAAGCCAAACTCATTGCCTTGGCGAGTTTCGTGTCGGGCAGCGCCGTGATATCGCATTCCAAATAGGTCTTGCCGGCTTCGGAGTCGACATTCCAGCCGACGGTTAGTTGGTCGATGTCGTTGAGCGCGGTTTGGATCGATTTCATCATGCCGCGGCCGATGCTTTCGGCCAGTTGGCGCTCTTGTTCGTCGTCTTCGGTTTCCAGGTTCTGCTTGAGTTGTTGTTCGAATCCTGCATTCAACTGTCGAATGACAAACTGCTTGATTTCCGGCGGCAGATTACTGAGATACATCCGCACGCCAATTCCGTACGAAGCCGGCAGGTCGCCGAGGATTTCCAGCGGCTTGACATCCGACACATCCGACACATCACGGGCGGTGCGGCCGATAAAGGCCCAGCCGTTGCTTTCCTTAAGATAAAAGGTCATGCCGTTGGGCGCCGTGAGTTCGAGCACGCCGTCGCCGGCGTCTTCCGGTTCGCCAAGTTGTTCTTCCAAAACGCCCAGCAGGCCTTTCAGATCGTTGACGGGAATGAATCCCAGAACTTTCGGCTCCATGTCTTCAAACGTAGCCACTAATCCGATGGGCCGCGTGCGGTCGAGCCCTTCGGTGTACGGCACGATCAGCAAAGAGAACACTTCTCCAAAGTCGCCCTTGCCGGCGGCTTTGGTCAAATACTTGATGTCGCCCACTAAGTCGTCGAGCGGCGCCACTGAGATAACGACGACCGGCTCGGCGGATTTGCCTTCCGATTTGTCTTCGGCGCGAGCCGCCGACGGCATGAAGCACGAAAACGCCAGGAGGCCGGTGGCGGCCCATTTCAAAATACGTTGCACGTGTGACTCCTCCAACACGAAATTAAAAACAGCGAACGACAACTCGACACAACCGCCGAATGATTTGGAAAGAACGACGAGAGTCGGGCGGCCGCTTGTCACACAACCGCGAACCAACTCACACTCACTCATACCCGCCAAAAAAGAGTCTGGTTTTATTCCGCCAAAATATAAGCGGAATTTGCCGAAAAACATCTGCAAGATCGTGCAACGTAACGGATTCGACAAACGCCGTCCACGTCAGGCGGAGCAAGGGGGGTGCAGGAACCGGCTCCGGCGGGTTTGTAGCGATTTGAAATTTGGGTGGGTGATTTTGGTGGTTGGATGTAGGATGGGGCGGTGTTTGGGAAGTTTAGGTTTTTTGGCAAGGGAATTGCAAGGAGATTACCATGGGC
>JAJRWU010000157.1 GCA_024276655.1 Planctomycetota bacterium | reverse complement strand
TATTTTCAGGCGAACGCCGCCGGCTGGCTGGCCTTCGGACCCGGCGCCAACAAAGCTTATGTATAAACAACAGACCGCTCACCCACCGTCTGGCGACGATGGCTACACAAATGCGACCGTTATTTATCGAGCGGTGCTAAGAAGGACCTATCCCGAAATAAGTTCCCGGTTGTCGCTCAGAAAATCCCGGCATTTTGAAAATGCCGGGATTCTCGCGCGTCCCATGCGGAATCGGGTTGTTCCACACTTTCTTAGTGCTGAGCCATGGCGGTTCGCAATCTACTGGCGAGAATGACGGCTGATGACAACGCAACTGGGAGTATTCGCCAAATATTGGCGTTCGGGCGATGTGAAAACACGGCTGGCGAAATCGATTGGTCCGTCGGCGGCGAGTTCGGTCTATCGCGAGTTTGTGTTGCTGTTGCTGCGCCGGTTTTCCGCAATGGCCGATCAGCGGGTGTTGGCCTACGCGCCGCGAGAACGGGAGGCTGAATTTCGCGCCGTTGCCGGTGGTGTCGCCGCCGGCGACGCTTGGCGCCTTGAGCCGCAACATGAAGGCGGGCTTGGCCAGCGGATGCAGGCGTATTTCATGTCGGCCCAAGAACGCGGCGCCGAGCGCGTGGTGCTCATCGGCTCCGATAGCCCCACGCTGCCCGCCGAATGGATCCAGCAGGCGTTCGAAAAATTGCAGGCGGTCGATGTGGTTGTTGGTCCCTCGGAAGATGGCGGCTACTATTTGATTGGCGTGCGCGGAGCGCCGCCGCCGATTTTTACCGGCATTCGTTGGAGCACGTCGGATGTCTTGCCGCAAACGCTGGCCGCTTTAGCGGCGGCCGGCGCTTCGCATCATCTCTTGCCGAAGTGGTACGACGTCGACCAACTCGACGACCTCCGCCGTCTGCAACGGGAACTCCAAGAGCACGAACCCGACTCGCTGCACCATCGCCTCATCCAGGCCATGGAAACCGCGCTATCAGGCTCGATTTCCAACAACGACGGGTGAGGAGTAACGCAACGACTAGCGGATGGAAGCCGGTAGGTTCGCCAAAAGAAGTCGTGAGCCACGGACTGAAGTCCTGCGCACCCGACAAAAGAAAACACGCAACCTTCCTCAAGAGGCAGCCAATGAAAAAGAAAAATCACCACAGAGGACAGTAGCGTAAGGAGGGCGCCGGCTACCGCCGGCCCCTCCTTACGCTACTGGTTACATTTCCTTCCACTGGATGTCTTCGTGGCGACCAAACCCCCGCCACCTCCAGAAAAAACCTAAAGGATTCGCCTGAAGGCGAGGGTTTTAGACCCACCGCAAGGACAATAAAAAAGTTCATCCAACGACAGCGCCGAGTGGATTGAACGACGTCGCCAAATCGTAACCGTTCACGGCGCCGCGGGAATTTGCGCCAGCAATTTATCCCACAGCGAATGCCCGATATACGGTTTCGAAAAAACACACCCCGCGCCACTCGATCCAAGTAAAAGTCAAAACTCTTTCTCGGGATCCATCCAACCTTTGGTAAACTGAAACTCCGTAAAGCTTGTCTTTTCTCGCAACCGGCTGCGGCGGTTGGTCAAACGAAGCAGGGTTTTGCATGAAAACATGGCAGCTACATACTGCTCGGTTTGTGGGGTGCGGCATTATGGCTGCTGTCTTCACGTATTCTCTTGTTGTTTGGATTGCCAAGCCGGCGTTCGACAAACGCCTGCTTCCATATTCTCGCCCACAGGTTCCCGCGGAATACCAGCAGACGCTCATCCTCAGTGGAAAAGACGGGAAACCGTTTTGGACAGGCGACGGGCGCGAGGTGTATTTGTCCAACCATCGCGCCGGTTGGAATGACTGCCGGTGGGCGTTCGCGTTGGGAAAAAAGTATTGGCGTTACGATCCTGATACTCGCGATTGGATGGTCGACATGCCGATGGTTGTCAACAACGCCCGTGAAGACGGCTGGAGATTGTGTTCGAATCAACTACGAAAATTACTCGCCGCAGCGGAGGAATCCGAACTGAGAGCGCAGATCCTCCACTGGAACCGCGCCAAAGCAATTGTTGTTGGCCTGTTGGCATTTTCGGGATTGATCGCGTTATTTCTCCTGACCGCCAATCGAAGATACTTTCGCATTTTGCCGGTGGCGGTCTTTACGGGTTGGCTGGTTGTTATCGTCGCCGACCGCGCCGCCGCCGACTTTTTTGATGGTCCGCCCATATCGGTCGGAAGTTTGGCCGTACTCGGAATCCTTCTGGGGGGCGTCTCCACTTTCGCCATCGCTTGCGACTTCTTCTTACAGCGTCGAATCGGCGAATGAGAAAACGACTGCGAACGTTCACGGCGAATTTCCAGAGGCTCGCCAACGCTACTTCAAGTCGTCCAGAATCTTTTCCTTGAGCCGCAACACGTACGACTTCATGCGGCGGGGAACATCGGGCGACGTCGTGGGAAGTTTGCTGATTTCTTCATGCACGATTTTGGCGCGAGCGCCGCAAGCTTCCAACGCGTTGAGCGCCAACATCGAGGTAAAAACACCGTTACGGTCGATCGGCGCCAATTGCACCAACACGCCAATCGCCTCGGCGGCGTCGGCCTTGGCGCCATATTGCCCCAAGGCTTGGGCGGCGATGATTCGCACGCTGGGGGAATCGTCTTGCAATGCATTACGCAGTTCGGCTCGCGCGGGTTTCACCGACTTTTCACCTCGCATGAGCAACCCCATGGCGCCCCAATATCGCACGGCGCTATCGCTATCGTGGAGCGCCGCGATGAGTTTTTCGCGCACGCCCGGCTTTAAGGAAGACGCCAACTCAGCGGTCGAGAGAATCCTTTCCAACGGATACTTCGCGCGGTCGTGCCCCACTTCATAGGGCGTGGATCCTGTGGAACGCGAATGAATTTCCCCTTCGGGCAGAAAGCCGACATCGCGAATTTTCAAGGCGAGTTTTCGCTGCGCCGCTCGTAGCTCCGCCAATTTCTTTCGGTGCTTCGGCGACGACGCCAGGTTCATCACTTCATCGGGATCGTTGACCAAATCGTAGAGTTCCTCGGCCGGTTTGGTTTCCCAGAAGTACGTTTGCGGCGGCTTCAATTCGCCTCGGTCGTACATTTCCCGCCACACACGCGTGGTGGGGGTTTGAAACATGTAGTCGATATGCTGCCCGTATATTTTGTGCGGCATGTAGTTGCGAATGTAAATGTATCGCTGATCGCGCACGGTGCGAACCAGGTCGAAACGTTCGTCCATGCGGCCGCGAAATCCGTAGAGGTAAGGCTGCGGCGGCGCGGCGAATTTTCCCAGAAAGGCATGCCCTTGCATCTGTTTGGGCGGCTTGATTCCAGCCAAGCGCAACACCGTGGGCGCCAAGTCGATAAAGCCGACCAAACGTTTCGTTGCACCGCCGGGGGCGTAGTCGTCGGTTGCCAAGTCGCGAAACTTCTCGGGGACATGCACAATCATGGGCACTTCCAAACCGGAATTGTACGGCCAGCGTTTACTGCGCGGCATGCCGGAGCCGTGGTCGCCGTAATAAAAAATGATGGTGCTGTCGGAAAGCCCATCTTCCTCTAACTGTTTCAATACGCCGCCAACTTGCGCATCCATGACGGTGAGTTGGTCGTAATACTGCGCCCAATCTCGCCGCACTTCCGGAGTATCGGGGTGATAGGCGGGAAGCGGCGCTTTCGCGGCATCGTGAATTGGGGTGTGCGGTCGGGTGCGAATCTTACTTTCGTGGCTGCTGGTGAAATTGAAGATCGCGAAGAACGGCTGCCCTTCGCCCCGCTTGCGCCAATGGGCCTTACGGCTTGAGTCATCCCAAACCTGGCCCACTTTTTCCAGGTTGTAGTCTTCCTTGCTGTTGTGCGTGCAATAGTACCCCGCTTCTCGCAAATATTGAGGATACGTGCGAAAGCCGCTGGGAAGCCGCGTCATGCTGCGCATGTGTTCCGCGCCGGTTGAGGGCGGATACAATCCCGAAATAATCGTGGTTCGCGCCGGAGCACACACCGGCGCCGTCGACCAGGCATTGAGATACCGTAAGCTGC
>JAJRWU010000156.1 GCA_024276655.1 Planctomycetota bacterium | reverse complement strand
TCAGGCGTGGCGTAGTCGATCACCGAGAGCCAGTTCACGCTCGCGCAGCCGGCGGTCGTGACGAACAGAATCGCCAGCAAGAGTGCCTGCGGCAGCGCGCGAAACCGCAATGGCGGCGGTGGCCGAAATACGCGCCCGTCCGAACCTAGAGCCGCGACCGACACAGACGTTACACCCAAAATTCGCATGTTGACACTCCACCGGCGACGTTGGCGGCTGGGTGGAAACCCGAGATGAAAACCCGACCCGCCTAGACGCGCACAAGATAGGCGGCACACAATACGGATATCGGCGGTTTCCGGCAAGGCGTTTAACGAGCCTAGAAAGCGTGTCGTGTGGGTGTGGAACCATGTAAATCTTGAAGGGACGTTTGAGAATTCCGGCCTTTTGAAAAAGCCGGGTTGCTGAACCGAGAAGTAGTTTTTCCACGCTTTCTTAAACAGCCCGGCGCCTGCTAGCACTCGCCCTTGGTGGGAATGGCTCGATGAAACACATGAGGCGACGCCAATTCAGTCTTCGCCAAATGCTGGCGGTGCTGGTGCTAGCATCGTTGGCGATGCTCTTCTGGCGTTGGCGCGTCGAGCGAATCAACGCCGCCTTTCGCCAAGCCATTATCCAAAGCGATGTTTTTCGCCGCGAGGAAACCCCCTTGCTGCAAGCACTTTTTTCTCAGCGGAAGGCGCATCGGGGCGGGCTCATTCGACGCCTGGGCCTGGAAAACATCACCAGCGGAAAACTCGGCTGGAATGCCGCCAATCGCTCGAATTTGGTTTGGCGCAGTCAGACCTTGACCGTGGGGAGGCCGGAACTCCAGATGTATCTCTTCGCCGGAATACCCAACTTCAAAAGCAACCAGCAACGTCAGACCCTCGTCGTGACCGATGCCAAAAATCGGCTGCTGCACTGGGAAGCGTTGCCCGCCGATTCCTATTTCGACCGCGCCACCCTCGAACAACGCCCGCCCCGCATCAGCCTTGCCGTGCAAGGCTGGCAGCATAGCGGCGGCGGACGGCGCGGCGTGCGCCGGTATATCGTATCACCCGAGCAAACAGAGAGCTTGCCCGGAATCGAATGGCGGGAAACGGAATTCAATAACCGGGCCTGGCGCCGTTGGCTCAAACAACGCTGGGAAATCTCAATGCAACTCGACCGCACCGATGAACAAGGCCGCATTGGCCAAGAATAGCCAGCCAGCAGTTGGCAGGGGGTAATGACATTCCGAACCGGTGCATTCCGAACCAGCACGCGAGAAGCCCGGCTTTTTCAAAAAGCCGGGCTTCTGAACTGGGCTTCTGAACTGGGCTTCTGAACTGGGCTTCTGAACTGGGCTTCTGAACTGGGCTTCTGAACTTGGGAACATCGTTTTCCCACGTGGACTTATTCGCGCACCTGCTCGAAATAATGAACGCCCTTTTTATTGGATGCGACGATATCGAGCAGGCCATCGCCGTTCACGTCGGCCACCTCAAACTGCGTGCCGACGCCGCTGTTGTGGTCGAACTGATGGCGAATCCATTCCGGCTTGCCATTTTTTCGCTGCAACTCATACCAGAAAAATACGGCCGGCTGGTCGCCGCCGGGGTCGCGTCCGCCATGCGCCCACCAACGCTTGCCGGTGACAAAATCGGGTAGGCCATCGTTGTTGATATCGGCCAAGCAAACGCCATGCGGTTGCGAGAACGACATATCGATTTCGTGCTGTTTCCACTTGCCATCGGCCAACTGCTCATGCCACCAAATGCCGAACGCATGCGGACTGCTGCTGAGCACATCGGCGTCGCCGTCGGCGTCAAAATCATAGACGTACATTTGCGCGGCTTTGTCGCCGAACGGCGCTTCGTGAAAAACCCAAGGCGCGCCGGTTGCCGATGAGGGCGATTCCCACCAACCACTGGCACAAAGAATATCGTTGCGGCCATCGCCGTTGATATCGCCGACGCCCAGTCCATGCGAGTATTTTCGCGTGCCCCGCGCCGCCGCCAGTGAAACCGCGTGAATGGTCCAGGGTTGGTTGGGGTCGTCGTTTTGGGTGACATAGGCCATTTTTCGCTGGGGGCCATCGGGTTGTTTGGGGTCGGGCGAAAAGGCCATGATCAAATCGCGGCGGCCATCGCCATCGATGTCGAGCAATTGAGGGCTCTCGTTGTTGGTCACTGGCGTGGCGACGCGCCGCGTCCAAACGCCGCCTTTTTTTCCGGGGTTTTCAAACCACCAGGTGGGCGTTCCGGGAAAGTCGACGACGAGAATGTCGGTCCAACCGTCGGCGTTCAGATCTTGGGCGAACGTGCAAAACGAGTTGCTGTATCCCTTGGGCTGGTATTCGGGCGCCGTTTCGACGATGGGATGCATTTTCCAGTCGGGCGCTTCATACCAGACGAACCCAGCGGCAATGTCTTGTTTGCCATCGTTGTTGAAATCGCCAACGGCGACGCCTTCACTGCGAAACTTGGCGTCGAGTTGTGTTTTTTTGAAACGGATCTTGCCGCCCTCCGCAGCCGGAGCGACGCTCGCCAAGGCGAACAGCACAAGCAGCGGAAGCAGGAACAGGGCGCGAACGCCGAATTTGCCGGTGTGAAGTTTGTCAGTGTGTTGGATCACGAGAAGCATCCTCTTAATCGATGGACCGAAGATAGCAATAGAACGCGGCGGTTTGGTTTACTTGGCCTTGAGCAACAACGGTTGTTTCGGTTTTTTGACGCGTTCGCCATACAGGCGAATGTCGTCCCAATCGCTGGTGTCGTCGAACGAACCCAGGCCGACGCGGCCATGCGTGAAGTGCAGGTCGGACGCCGTCATGACGGGTATTTTCATGTCATCGAAATAGATTTTGATCGAACCATCCTTGATCCTGCGAGAGATTTTCACCGTATGCCAGGCGTCGTCCCAGTTGGTGCCGTCGGTCGAGGTGATGGAAATTTTTTTGCGGGCCGCTTCGTTGACGATGAAAATCTGGTTGGCGTGGTCGTCGGCCTTCTTGCCCAAATGCACATAATAGAAATGGGCCGAGTCGCGGTAATCAAAAAACAGACAGACATCGCGATGGCCGTAGTCGGGGTGCGTGCTGCGAACTCTCGCCACCAGATCAAAATCGCCGACGACGATATTCTTCAACAGCGAGACATTATAAGGGCTGCGGTGCGGCGGCTCGTAGTCGCTCTTTTTCTTGAATTGACTATAAACGGCGCCGGCGTCTGTTTTTGTGATCTTCCAGGCGGTGGCGTCGGTCGGCTTCCAGGCGGCGGCGCCCGATTCAAAATCGTCTTGGTAAATGAGCGGCAAGTCGGAAAGCGGCTCCGCCCACAGCGAAGCAACAGGCAGGACGACAAGAGAAGCCGCCATCGCGGCGAGAAATATTCGGTTCATGATCTTTTGAGCCCAGGTGCTAGAACGACAAAACAGCATCGCTCCATCGTACCATGCCGGCGCCACCCGTTGGAGTTATCCTGGGTGAGCGGCGGAAAATAACTTACCCGCATGCTGCGGGAGTCCGTGAGTGTTTTTGGGTGCTCGCCTACGCGGAAAGACCGTTTGCAGATTCACTCGCTTGCGCTTCGTGCTTGTATTAATTAAATTTTCATCTGCCGATCGCCCTAGGGCCCGCGAAATGGAGGTTGGCCGCCGGGAAAACCGCCGGGCGCGGGGGCCGCCGGCGCGGGCGGCGGGGGTTTGATTCCACCTTCTTCGAGGCTGCGGAACGCGTCGACCCCGAAGCCTTCCTGCGAAACAGACTCTTTTTCCTTGAGCACATCGGAACGGCCCAGGTGAATCTTCTTGAAAGTATCCTCCGAGACAACGTAATACCAGTCGGCGAAACGTTCGTTCAACTGGCGGACATGCTCTTGGGCGGCTTTCAGTTTTTCGTCGTAGTCGTCTTGTTTGCGTTGGTTTTCCTTTTCGATGCGCTCACGCTCCAATTCCGCCGCCGACCTTTGACCTTCAGCGTCGTCGTTTTCAGCGTCGTCGTTATCAGCGTCAGTGTTTTCATCGGCGGCATCGGCCGACTTTTTCTCTTCTTCCGGCAACGGGGGTAAAACCTCCAGTTGCGGCGGCGCGAGTATTTTCGGACTGACGCGGGCCGTGATCAGCACATAACGATTCAAGGCGCCGCCGCCGGTGGCGTCCATCGCGACGCCCCCAAAACGCAGCACGTACTCCACGCCATCGTTCAAGCCAACGATGGCGTCGCCATTGGCGGCGAGAATTTCAACATCTTTTTGCCCCGGCCTCGAGACCGGCGAAAATCCTTTTTCGATCAACGATTCCATGCCGGCGGCATTTTTGAGAAAGCTGGCGTCGGCGCGTAAATCGGCGCCCAAGCCTTCCGGCTTGCGGTCGACATCAATGATTTGCATTTCATCCAGAGCGCTCTTGAGTGCGTTGAACGCTTCTTGGTTGAGTTCTTCGGTGTCAAGCAATTTATCGGCCACCGGCTTGCCGTTTTTGTATTGGACGAATTCATCCAACGCCCATTTGCTGTTTTCATATCGAACCGTCAGATCGAAACGGCGGTCGTACGCCACGACCACACGCCCGCTTCGTAGATCGTTTTTTTGAGTGGCGGTATAGTCTTTGATCGTGAGGCTTTCCACGTTGAGCGGGTTCAAGTCGAGCAGATCTCGATTGATCCAGTCTTCAAAATGCGTGGGAAGTTTTTCGAGATCGAATTTCACGACATACACGCGGTCGCGGCCTTGCACGCGGACGAACCTTTGGGTTTCGTCGCGTTGGTCTTTTTTTCCGACAATCATTTTGACCAAACTCTGGCCATTGGGCCCCTGCAACACAACCAGCGTTCCCAGGCCTTCCTCCGCCTTTTCCACATTCGCCTCACTCGGTTCGACCACGCCATACATACCGTGTTCGCGGATTAGATCGGAGGCCACTCCGACGATCGTCAGTCCGACCAATTCCGTGGCGGCGTCGCGAATTTTGTTGGCGGCGTCGGCCGGATAATTTCCGTGGGTTGGCAACACCCAGAGCCCATCGACGAGCGAAACCTTGAGATCGCTCCGCGTGCCAAGCTCTTCGTTGGCGTTGATAATCTCGAGAACCCGCGCCGCGGAGGAGTCTTTAAAGTCTGGGAACAGGGGCTGGCCCAGTTCTTCCGAAGGCGCCACCCCGACCGGGTTTTCAAAGTAGGCGGAGCCGAACGCCCAACCGGCGACCAACAACGCGGTTGCCAGGTAGGAAATGGTTTTACTCGTATCCGACATCCGACAGTTTTCTTTCGTTCAATTCGTTCGTGTTGGAAAATGACCAGCCAAAACTCAGACCCGCAAACGCTCTTTGGAAACGCCCTCACGTTCGCGCAGCCGACGCCAGACAAACACCACCAAGGCCACCATCAGCGGCGGGATGGGCGGTATCACGACGGCCCATACTTTATATTGGTTTTGAATCTTGAGGATTTTGAGATCCATGTCTCGCCGAATCGCATTGACCTTCACCTCCAATTCGCGTTGCAATCGTTTTTGGCGAATTTCGAATCGCTTTTGCGCATCGGCCTGGCGCAGTTCGAGACGCTGTTGGGCCTTATTCAATTCCGTCATCGCCGCTGAACGGCTGAGGGCGTCGCCTTCCGACATTTTCTTGTTGAGGTCTTCAATGGTTCGCCGCAAATCGGCCGAAGATCGCTCGATTTCCTGCTGGCCATCCTTAATGGCCTTGTCGTACTCCTCCTGGTATTCCTCCATGATTTCATATTCAGACTTGCGAAAATCCTCGGATCGAATTTCCACCATTCGGAGTGTGCTATAGAACGGCTTCCGCTTGCGAATTTCAATGTATTCATCGTCGCCGCTGAGGTCGTCGATGATGTTCAAGATCATGGTGACGTTTTCGAAGTTGAAATGAATTTCGTTATTGGCGTCGGGCGTGGCGCGCATGGCCACGAAGTTGGAGTTCAGGCAATCGATATCGGCCACATAGACGACATTCAACGGTTTCGCATCATCTTTTGCAGCATCGTCTTTTGCGGCGGATTCCGTGGACGACTCTTTTGCATCGTCTGTTTTCGGGCCTCGAATGCGAGCGGCCAATGTGAAGGTGCGGTCTTTTATGGGCGCGCCGCGTTGCCGCTCAATTTCGCGAGGATCAGGGCCTCTGCCAAAGGGATCTCGCACGAACACACGCCACGATATCTTGCCCGACATATCGCCGGTGCTGACCAATTTGGCGAAGTCGACATCGCTGGTGGTGTCGTGCTCGATGCCGCCGGGATAGAAAAATAGCATCTCTTCGAGCCCGGAAGTGATGGGGTCTGTCGCATTAAAAGCATCTGCGGCGCCGGGCGCGTCGGGACGCACAAAAACGAGTTCCGGTCCAATGCCGCGTAATTGCAGTTTTCGGTAAGGGTTGAAGCGTTGCCAAATGACGTCTGCTTGAAACTGGCCGGTGGAATCGCTTTCACCCACGATCCGCATGCCGAGCATGTTCCAGAGTGGTTGCATGTCGCCTTTGGGTTCGGGCGGCGCGCCGCCGCCAAACATACCGCCTTGGGGTCGCTTAGGCTGACTGGTGCCGACCGCCGATGGCATCGAAACCGGAAAAGGGTCTTCAAAAATGGCGGTGGGTTGCCCGGCTTGCACCGCCGCGATGAAGTTCGGCATTTGCGAAGGGTTCAATGTTGAGGGCTGCACCGCCAACAAAACATCGTACTTGCCGGTGGGAATCGGGCGGGCGGGATCGACCGCTTCCAATTCGTATTGTTTTTCGAGTTCGTCCAGAATGGCCTGGCGGGGAACATTGCCCGCCATGGTCATGCCGCCCATGATGTTGGCGTCGGTTTTGAGAATGCCAATCAGCCGGCGTTTGCCCCGGCCAACTGTGCAGATCGAACGCACCAACTCATACTCCACCGGCACGCCGTATTCAAAGAAAGGAACAACAACTTTCTCCAGTCCACAGGTGATGGCGGCGCCGAGAATGACGTCTTCATCCTTGATGGCGCCCCGGGAGCGCGTTTGCACCTGCCGGGCGGTTATGCCGTAGCGTTCTTCCGCCAAGGCGGCGTCGTCGCTGAAGGGCTCCAGGTTATCGTGCAGGCGCACTTGAATGCGACTGCCGGCCAACGACTGAAACTCTTTCAAACGCGACAACAAATCGTGTTTGGTCTGCACGTACGCTTCGGGAACCTGGGCGCTCACGAAGGCGTCGATCACGATGGTGTGTTTGGGCTTTAGCTCGCGGACCAGTTTTTTAGTGTCGTCGGCGAGTGAACTGACTTTTCTGAGCGTGGCGTCGTAGCGAATTTGATCGTGGCGAGCGAACACCAGGCTGGCGCTCAATGTGATCACGATCAGCGAAACCGCCCGAACTATGTAATGCCCGACCATCGAGTGGCCGTCGCGTCCGCCGCTCCAATGTCGGCGCCCGATCAACATCAGACTCAAATAAAGTCCCACCACCGTGACCATGAGAAAATAACTGACCGACGAGAGGCTGATCACGCCGCGCCCAAAATCCTCGAAGCGGGCGGCGATGCTCCAACTCGCAATCGTGCGGGCCCAGGCGGGTTGGCCGGTGATGGCGTCGGCGTATTGGGCGAACACGAGCGGGGCGTTAAACATGGCGCCCAAAATAAAGCCAATCGTCAGGTTGCTGGTGAGAAACGAAGCCACCATGCCGACCGAGAGCATGGACAGGCCGATCAGCCAGTAGCCGACGTACGTCGAGAAGAGGAGGCCGGAATCAAGCTCGCCAATCGTGAGCGATGTCAAGACAGAGAAATGCGACATTTGAGAGAACAGCAGCGACACCGAGAAAATCGCGGCGGCGGCCAAATATTTCCCCAGCACGATGTCGAAGTCGGCGGCGGGAATCGTGAGCAGGAGTTAGTCGGTGCCCTGGCGGCGCTCCTCCGCCCAAATTCCCATCGTGATTGCCGGCACGAACACCAGCATGATCAACGGCAGGAACTGGTTGAGCTGGTCGAGATTGGCCAGATTCGCATTAAAGAATTCATGCGGCCAAAATGCCGCGAACGACGTCATCAAGACGAACAAGCACAAAAACACGTAACCGGTCGGATTGCTGAAATAGCCGACAAAGTTTCTTTTTAACACCGCATAGGCGGCGTGTTTGTAGAGCGCCAGCGGAATGAGCGCCAGCAGAGCCGCGCAGGCCACGATGGCGTCGCCCACGAAGAGCCAAAAAATCGGCCACACCATTGGCGCTTGATCGAGCATCGTGAGCACAAACAACACCACCAGACAAACCACCGCCACCCCGCTCGCCAAGCATAAAAACCGCAGCAACGGCGCGATGATGGCCGCGCGAGCATTGCCTTGCAAGCCGATACGGGCCGCCACGGCCGCCACCGTGAAAAGCAGCATCGCGATTAAATAAATCACGACTGAGGTAAGAGGACCACTCATAACGTCTATTCACCTGCTTGTGCAAGGATGTCGGATAACGATTAATTCAAACCGAAAACTGTAAACGCCGGAAACCGCGAATGCCGGCCCGGTCGCCCATTTTACTGCCACCCAGTTAAACGCCTGCTTTCGTCAGTTGACGAAAGACTTCATCCAAACCGACGCCTTTGGGATCGAACTCCGAAACGGGGCCATCGGAAACCAGACGGCCTTCGTTGATCACGATCACGCGGTCGGCCAAGGCCTCCACCTCTTGGAGAATGTGGGTCGACAACAGAATGGTTTTTTCCTCACCCAGACGACGCATCGTTTGCCGGACTTCACGAATCTGGTTAGGGTCGAGCCCGGCGGTGGGTTCGTCAAGAATGAGCACGTCCGGCTCGTGGAGCAAGGCCTGCGCCATGCCGACGCGCTGTCGATAACCCTTGGAGAGTTTGCTGATCGGTTTGTGCAACACGCTGCTCAAATCGCAAAGATCGATCACCGCTTCAACACGCTCGTGTTTTTGGTCGCCGTCCATGCCGCGGGCGTCGGCGAAGAATTCGAGCACGCTGTGGGGCGTCATGTCGGGGTACAGCGGGCCGTTTTCCGGAAGGTAACCCAGCCGCGCGGAGCCGGCCAAACGGTCGGTCGACATATCGTGGCCGGCAATCCTGGCGACGCCCTCCGACGGCGAAAGGTAGCCGGTGAGCAGCTTCATGGTGGTGCTTTTGCCGGCGCCGTTGGGGCCCAGAAAAGCCACGACCTCTCCCTGGTGGATTTTGAAGGAAATATCTCGCGAAGCGGCGAAAACGCCGTAAAACTTCGAGAGATGCTCGGCCTCGATCATGGGAGTTTGGGAGTCTTGTGGGGACATCTGGTTTTTCGCACCGGAAGGAAACGACGGGGAGACTGATTTTCGAGAGGCTTGGCGCTGGGTCGGCGAAACAGACGGTTTTCGCGCAAAAGGACGGAGCCCCTGAGAGTGTAGCCGTAGGGGGCGGCGCCGGCCACAACGGCCAGAATGAATAATCTCACTAATTTAAGGATTCGCGCACGCCTCTCAAGTCCCTACGAAAAAAAGCCGCCCACAGTTCAGAAGGCGGAAACGCCGCTCGCCGAAGGGGCAGTCCCGAAATAAGCTCCCGGCTGTAGCTCGAAAAAGCCCGGCATTTTCAAAATGCCGGGCTTTTATTTCGGGACTGTTCCTAAACAGAGTCGATCCCCTCGGTGGGCGCCGGATGTTCTCCACCCAGGGGGAGGCCGTCTTTGCGTTGGAACAAGATGCGGCGTCGCCAGTGAGCGTCGTCGGTGGCGGGGACATCAGTTCTCATGTGGACGCCGCGCGACTCTTGCCGTTGGGCGGCCGCCGAAACAACAATTTTCGCCACCAACAACATATTTTGCAGCTCCCAGCCGGCGGGGTCGTTGAACTGGCGCGGCCCCACGTACCGCCGCCAGCGATCAATACTCTCGGCCGCTTCGGCCAGCCCATCGGCCGACCTGCGCACGCCGGCCAGACGCCACATCAGACTCTGGAGCGAGTTTCGAATATCGCCCACGTCGAGCACTTCGTCGGGCTGCTCTTGCGGTGGATTGGCCAGCGGCTTGACGACAAAATCCTCCTGAATTTTCGCCGCCGCCGCCGAGGCTCCGGCGCCCGCATGTGCGCCATACACCAATCCTTCCAGCAAACTGTTGGAGGCCAATCGGTTCGCGCCATGCAGGCCGCTGGAAGTGACTTCGCCAGCCGCCCAAAGGCCCTCCACCGAGGTTCTGCCTTCGGAATCGACGGTCACGCCGCCGATCATGTAATGGGCGCCGGGGCGAACGGGGATTTTGTCGCGTGTGATATCAATGCCGAATTTCGCGCACGTGGCGTTGATGCCCGGAAACCGCTGACGAACATGGTCGGCCTGCAAATGGCTTAAATCAAGATAAACATTAGGATGCCGCGTTTTTTCCATTTGCGACACGATCGCCTGCGAGACAATATCTCGCGGCGCCAATTCCAAACGCGCATCGTAGTCGGCCATGAAACGATACCCGCGTTGGTCGACTAACCAAGCGCCTTCGCCCCGCAGCGCTTCGGTGATCAGGCTGCGACTGCTGCCCGCGATGTACAACACGGTGGGATGAAATTGCATGAATTCCATATCGCGAAGCTCCGCGCCGGCGCGATAGGCAATCGCTTGGCCGTCGGCGGTGGCCACCACGGGGTTGGTCGTTTCCCGATAAAGCTGCCCCGCGCCGCCCGTGCAAAGAATGGTTTGCTTGGCCCAGACCATCGTCTTGCCGTGCGATTCACTCCAAACCAACGCGCCCGAACAAACGTCTTGATGCGAAAGCAGGTCGACCGTGAAGGCCCTTTCCCAAATCTGGACGTTGGGCAGGTTGCGAGTCCATTGGACCACGGCGCGCATGATTTCCCGGCCGGTGGCGTCGCCCAAGGCGTGCAAAATTCGGTTTTGGCGATGCCCGCCTTCCCGGCCCAAGGCGAACTGATCCGCATCGTTCTTATCGAATTGGGCGCCCCATTGGATCAGTTCCATGATCCGCCGCGGCGCCTCCCGCACCACGCGATCAACCACGGCCTGATCGCAAAGCGCGCCGCCGGCGATGAGCGTATCTTCGATGTGGTCTTCAAATCGATCGTCGGCGGAGAGCACTCCCGCGATGCCGCCTTGCGCGTATTGGCTGTTCGATTGCGTGAGCACGTCCTTGGTCACGACCAACACCGACTGCTTGGGGTCGATGGCGTTTGTCGCTCGCAAGCCGGCCAAGCCGCCGCCGATCACGAGCACATCGGTGAAGAAATGCGGCGTCTGTTTGGGATGAAACGGCGCCAGATAACGTGGGTTGGGCATGAAAGGTTCGGTGAATAGTTGGTGCGGCGGGGGAGTTTTTCTTATCTTATGCCTTGGCGGCCAAACCTGCTAGGGAAACCGCGGCCGACGAATTGCTATAGTTTGTTGGATAGATCGTTACCGCCGTGGCCCCCGTTCCGGTAACATGAGGAAACTGTAAGATTCAGGCGGCGCGCGGTCTGGGTCCAGCGCCGGTAAAAAAACGCCATGAAATTTCTACTCTCTCCTGTCGGCAGTTCCGGCGACGTGCATCCTTTTGTCGGCCTTGGCTTGGAGCTACAGCGGCGCGGCCACCAAGTAACGTTCGTAACGTGCGGCTACTTTGAAGATTTAGTGCGCGGCGCGGGGCTCGATTACCTGGAATTCGGCACAAAGCAAGAGTTTTTGGAGGCGATCGATCACCCCGACCTGTGGCATCCTCAACGAAGTTTTTCACGCATTATCAATTCTGGAATTGGAAACAAGCTGCGGGAGCACTACCGACTGATCGAGCAGCATGCGGGCGGCGGCGACACCGTGGTGCTGGCGAGTTGCTTGGGAATTGGGCCGCGTCTCGCTCAGGAAAAGCTGGGCGTCCCGCTGATTACCGTGCATTTGCAGCCGGCGGTGTTGTGGAGCGGCTACGAATCGCCCACGCTGCCGGGGTTCTCGTGGCATCCTCTCATTCCCAGGTGGATGCGAAACGCCATTTTTGCGTTGGGCGAAAAATACGTGATCGACCGCGCGGCCTGCCCGCCAACGAACGCCTTTCGCGCCGAACTGGGGCTGGCCCCCATGCGGCGAACAACACGTTGGTGGGTCTCGCCTGAGTGCGTGTTGTGCCTGTTTCCCGAATGGTACGCCCCGCCCCAGCCCGACTGGCCCGCCAACACGGTGCTCACCGATTTCCCCTTATGGGATGAACGCGGCGTGACCGAAACGCCGGCCGATTTGCAGGCCTTTCTCGACGATGCTTCGCCCGGCCGCGACGCCGCCCCGATCGTGTTCACGCCCGGCTCCGCGATGCGTTTCGGCAAACCGTTTTTTGCCGCCGCGGCCGACGCCTGCCGTCGCTTGAACCGCCGAGGCCTGTTGCTCTCCCGCTTCAAGGAGCACATCCCGGCGGAGTTGCCCGACGGCGTGCGGCATTTCCCTTACGCCCCCTTCAGCCAAGTGTTGCCCCGCGCCGCGGCAATCGTGCATCATGGCGGCATCGGCACGACCGCCCAAGGATTCGCGGCCGGCATCCCCCAACTGATCATGCCGATGGCCCACGACCAACCCGATAACGCAGCCCGACTGAAACGCCTGAACGTGGGCGACGCGCTCAAACCCGCCGCCTTTCGCGGTCCGGCCCTGGCTCGAAAATTACAGCAACTCCTCGCCACGCCAAGCGTGGCGGAAGCTTGTCGCGAAATCGCGGCGCGTTACGCCAACTCCAGCGGGCTGGCCCAAGCCGCCGACGTGGCCGAAAAATTCGCAGCGAAAAAAATCGGCTAAGCATCGAGCGGAAAATAGTGTCGTAGCCATGCTCGCCAAAGCGTGGGATGGTTCACCGCTCACCCACCGTCTGGCGACGATGGATACACAAATGCGACCGTTATTTCGCGAGCGGTGCGTAGCACCGTTCGAGAAATAATTGTCTGATTTGCACGGGAAGAAGAAATTTATCAATAGTTATTTTTCATTAGTCATTTGTCATTAAAGAAAGAGAAACAAAGATGCGAGCAAACAGACGGCCGATGACAAATGACCATGAACTACCGGATAAATGAACTACCGAAGAAACAGAGAAACCATAACCGACGCCAAAAATCAATTGGCGGACGAGTCTGAAATATTTTAACCACGGATAACACCGATGGGCGCGGATGCCGGCTGCCACGACTCTTCTTCATCCGTGTGATCCGTGCAATCCGTGGTTCATTTATTACACGGTTAGGGCCGCTCGTGAAATGACGGGATGCACTGAGGAACAATCACGCCGTTGCACGGCAATGAGTTTAATAATTCAAAACCGGCAAGTCGTCACTAATTTCGCGAGCGATGCTAAGAGGACCATTCGAGAACTAGTTGCAGCGGCTATTCGAGTCCCAACTGCTTCCGTTTCCGTGTGAACCATGGGCGAAAAACGCCTTCTTTCACCCGCCAATGGTGATCCAGCACGATGGTCACGCAAATTTCCTCGGCGGAGCGGCGCGGCATTTTTCTTTCAATGGCGAAATCGACGACTTGCTCGAATTCCTCCTGCGCGATCACGCCATCTTTTTTGGTCGCGATATGAAGCATCGCCATCAAATCGTCGGCCAACTGCGTTTGACGCACCCAACCATTTTCTCGACAGCGCTGGTCAAGAATCGATTCGACCGCGTCGGGCGCCAATCCATACGTGCCGCCGCACCGAAAGATATCGTGCTCCTCTTTCATACTAATGAACTGATCGGGCTTGCCGCAGCCGTTGATGTACGCCTCAAGACGCCGCCTGTTTTCCGCCGCCGGTTCGTCGTTTTCGTCCTCTTCTACGCCAGCTTCCTCCAATTCCAGGCCCGCCTTTGGCGCCATGGCCGGCCTCCCATCGCGGGAGGCTTCTGGCGGACGAGTGGCGCCCGTTCCTTGGCCAAGGGCGCTCTCCAGAGCAGCCAAGGCGTCGCGGACATCGGCCATCGAAGACAAGCGTTGGCTGGGATCCTTCCGCAGCATCTGCTGCAAGAGTGGATCGATTTCGCTCGGCAACGCCCGCCGCGATTCCGCTAAAAGCGGCGCGGGTTGTTCGCGATGTGCAATGATTTTTTCCACAACCGTATCGCCCGAGAAGGCTTGCCGGCCGGTCAATAAATGAAACAGCGTACAACCGAGGCTATAAATATCAGACCGTTGATCCGCGTTTTTGCTGTCGATGGCTTGCTCCGGCGCCATGTAGTCGACCGAACCCATCAAGACGCCGCTCTGCGTCAGCTCGACTTCCGTGGTTGCGTCGCCTTCCAGTTGGGGCGTGATCACGCGGGCAATGCCGAGATCGAGAACCTTGATTGTGTCCTGTTTTCCCAGCAGCAAATTGGCCGGCTTCACATCGCGATGCACCACACCCTGGCCGTGGGCGTAGGCCAGCCCTTGGGCTGCTTGCCGAATGAAGCCGATCGCTTGGAGCGGCGGCAGCGGCCCCGATTCCAGGAGCTTCGCCAGATCGGGGCCATCGACAAATTCCATCACCAAAAAATGGGTGGCGTCCACGGTTCCGGCATCGAAAGCCGTCACGATATTAGGATGCGTCAACTTCGCCGCCGCCTGCACCTCGCGCTGAAAACGAGCGGTGGACTCCGCCGACAGCGCCGCCTTTTTGTGCAACACCTTCAACGCCACGATGCGATCCATCGGCAGATGAATCGCCTTGAACACCTGCCCCATGCCGCCGGCGCCTATTTTCTCAAGCAACACGTATTGGTCGATCACCAACTGCCGCGGCCGCCCGGTGCGCAACTGCTCCGCCTGGAAGTCGGTCAAGGCGCCCTGTTCATGCAAGGCCGCCACCACTTCTGGAGGGCTCATCGCCTGACCGCGCAACGCCCGCGCCGAAGAGGAAGAAATGATTCCCAGGTTCGAGAGCTGGTCTAAGAAATCTGTCACGAAGACCTCCCGCAAGCGCGTCTTCGATATGAAAACACGTCCAATGCTCCCGGATTATACACGTCGGGCGAGAACAATCCGTCATAGCGGCCGAAAAAAAACAGCGTAGCCGTGGGAAGTTGCGACAACAATCTAGCCGACAGCTCAAAAACCATAAACGGCCGTGGAGAAGGGAAACTAGGTCGCAAAGCCGCTGAAAAGAAAGAGAAAAAATTGACAAGAGAAAGAAAACGAAATCTCGGCGATGGTCATCCCTTCCCGCGCAGACCGTCTTCCCCGCCTGCGCGGGAATGACGGCCTTGTTTGGAGGCGGTTCCAGAGACGCTGCGTCTGGCATCCTGCACGGTTGGCGAACCAGGCGTTGGATATGCTTTATGCATGCCAAAGCTTGCACTTCGCTTCAGTGTCCGCGAATTTGGTAGGCCACTGTATAAGCCATCCCACGCGGGACGTTGCGACACAACAGATGGATGAACACGATCGAAGAACTTCGACAGGTCGACGTCCACCGTGTGTGCGTATCCTTCCTCGAAGCACCGACTTGCCTCGGCGATTGCGGTTTGAGCTCCTCGACAACGGCGAAAGCCGTGACCGCCATCGTGAAAGATCGGTTCAAAAGCGCCCCGATTGTGCGAGAGTGCGGCGTGAAGGCGCCGGCTGTTGCCTTCGGCGCCGGGGAAGCGGGGTCGATTGGCTGATGCTTTTTGTTTTTCTTCATGCCATCGGCAAGCACCTCAAATTGCAAGCCAATGAAACCCAGATGTGCGGAAAACAAGGTGAACGGTTACCAATATTTTTCGCCAATCGGAGCCGGATCGCCGCTACCGTTCGCGATAAATCCGCTACCGCTCGCGATAAACAATGCGGCCCTTGGTGAGGTCGTAGGGGGAGAGTTCGACCCGAACCTTATCGCCGGGCACGATTCGAATGAAAAACTTTCGCATCCGACCCGCCACATGGGCCAACACTTCGTCGCCGGTGTCGAGTTGAACGCGAAAACGCGTGTTGGCCAGCGCCTGAGTCACGACGCCATCAATTTCGAGTGCTTCTTCTTTCGCCATGCGAAGATTTCAAGTCCTTATGTATTGAGCCAGCCCGGCCCATCGGGGAAATAACGCCGGCGGGGAAATAACACCGGCGGGAAAACAACCTTGACGCCGCGACGGCATTAGCGGGCCAGACATTCTTGGCCAGCGGTAACGTTGGCCGGTAATATTACTGGCCAGTAGTAACGAACGCCAGATAACTGCAACTTCGCGGAGGGAGTTTACCGGGGGCCGGGAGCGAAGGACAGCGCCGCTCGTACAGTTTACAACAATTACCCCCGCTTTTGCAACGTGAGAGACGGAGTTTGGCGGGAGGCGGCGGGCAGAGGGGGCCGGCGCCTGTGATTTCTTGTTCTGGAAGCGAGTGGCGGCGCCGTTCCGCATCCCGGCGCGAAAGGCGGCGTTTCTTTCTCGCAGAATACCTAGCCAACCGGCGGCGGCAAGGCTCCGGATTCAAGCTTCGTCGTGGGGCAAGGCTTTGTCGCCCGCTCCCGCATTATAAATGAATCCGCCCAATTCGTGATAACGGCGCAGCACCGCACACGCCCGCTCGCGCAAAATGCCTTGCACCACTTCCACCGGGGGCAGCGGCGGGCGGGCGGCCAGATGCGAATCCCATTTCGCTGGCAGCGGGCCTTCGCGGAAGTTCGTCAGCCGTTCGACGTCGGCGGCGCTGGCGGCCATCACGACTCGCTTCACGCCGCTCCACCAAACGTTTCCAAAACACTGGATGCACGGCTGGGCGCTGGTCACGAGCTCCAGCGGCGGCAGCCGGTCGGCTGCCAAGTCGAACGTGCCCACCGCTTGCTGGGCGCCCATGATGGCGAGCGTCTCGCCGTGAGCCGGCGAACAGTTCTCCCGCATCACGAGATTCACGCCCGGCGCAACCAATGCCCCGCTTTCGATCTCGAACACACAGGCCCCAAACGGCGCGCCCACGCCTTCCTCGACACTCCGTTCAGCCAAGCGAATGGCCAGAGCCATACGATCTTCCACTGTTGGGAAGCGGCCGCCGGGAGGTCCGGTTTCCTCACCGACCCAGTTGGGCAACCGCAACGTGATCGGCGGCCAGACGAATTCAGTCGGTCCACGTTCGGTGATGGTGTTGGTCGGTGTCACGGCGCATCGCTCCTGCTATCGCGAGTGGTGAGTTTTGGCGTATTGCGTAATGGCGCGCGCTACGCTATCGGGTTCGTTTTGCACCACCGTCGAACGGCAGACGTGGCGCACGGCGTCCATGCTCGGGCCCACGATCAGCGACTCCGAAGCATTGACCAGCATTTCAAAATCATTGTAATCGTTGCCCATGAACACGACATAGACAACGTAAATACGTTCGTCGCGCCGCATCAGCCTCTCGAACGCGGAGAATTTATTAACGTGCTTGCGCACCAGCTCGATGTATCCGTTGTCATGCACCAGCACGCCGACTTGCCCCAACACGTCTTGCAGCAGTTCGAGCGACGGGCAACTCTTATCGGCATCTGCGATGACAATTTTGAGGATGCCGTCGCGGGGCTGCGCGGCCAAGCCGCCCGGCGGCGGGCGGTAACCGTATTGAAGCATGTGGCCGAACCGCGAGGCGTCGCGGTGGAGGTAGAAGCGGTCGCCGTATTCCAGTTGGAACGCCGCGCCGCCGCAGCGCAGCACGTCAATAATCGTGGTCGCGACGGCAGGCTCCAACGGGAGGCGAAACAGTTCTTTGTCGGCGGCGCGGCACAATGCGCCATTGCAAAACAAAGTCGGTTGTTCGAGCAACGAAGCAGGCAGTACATGCGCCACGCCGCGCGGCGCGCGGGCCGTGGCGAACACCACTTCGTCGCCGTCGGCGAGCAGACGCAAGATGCTCTCTTCGATCGCTTTGTCGAGCGGTTGGTTATGAAAGACCAGCGTACCGTCTAGATCAAAAACGAAGACGCGCGGCCGGCCAGGCTCCGGGGAAGGCAGAAACCTTGTGTTGCACGACCGCGCGTCGACCAGCCCCTGGCTGACCAAGCGGGGAATCACACCTTGGGCGAATACCGAGCCCACCTCAACGCCAGATTGCTGGAAGTCGCCCGCGACCCACAGCAGCTCCACGATTTCGCGGCCTGGGCGGGGCGAACCGGCAACGTTGGCCATGTAAGCGTCGACCAGCACGGCGCGGTCGTCGAACGGCGAAACACCCTCGAAGCGGCCCATCTTGACCGCATCGACCAGCAGCAGGCCGGTTTCCTCTCGCAGTTCGCGAGCCAACGTTTGCACGGGAGTTTCACCGACTTCCGGCTTGCCGCCGGGCGAAAGGAAAATGTCGGTGTCGCGTTTACGGACCAGCAGCAGTTTTCCCTCACGAACAATCGCTCCAGCAACTTTGCGAATGGTTTCTGTCATCGATTCACCGCCGGCTGCGTGGGCCAGATTGGAACCCCACTCCACAAAAGCATCTCAAACCGCCTGCAATAATTCAAACCAGTTGTCAGCGCGGCCTCCGGCTTGTCGCCATGACGAGCCGCCCATAACGTTCGGCGTTTTCGGCGCCTTTGGCGGTTCGTCGCTGAACTGCCGCTGTCGGAGCGCCGTTGCTCCGCCATGGCGCAATGTCGGGCCGAGAGGCGAACTCTTGATTTTTGATCGCCGCGGGCGAGACATCTGGTTCGCCTGTCAATAAGAACGACGCAATCTCCTGGGCGACCGCCTTTTTGTCTTCCAGGTACCGAAGAATCACTTCGTCGGAGGGCGTGCTGAACGTGTCGCCAAAAATCGTCACGCCTTCGAGCGATTTCGCCGACAAGCCGAGCTGCATCAGGCGATGCTTCACATACAACGTGTTTGGCGAGTCGTAGACCGGGGAACAGTAATCGATGCCGTAGCTCTGCGTGAACGATTGCAAGAACTTGCGAGCGACGTCTCTTTGCTCCGGAAAGTCTTTTTGATATTGGTTGATGCCGTCGTTCATGACAGTCATTCCCTGGCGTTTGCAAACGTCGATCGCATGGACGTGAATCGCCAGTTTCTCACCGAGCAAGACGAGGTTCTTCTTGTATTTCACAAAGTCGTTCTCGATGTTCTCCAAGGCAATCGAGCGGAACGTGCCGCTGATGTCTTCAACCATGTGAGCCACGACAAGTTTGCCAAAGCGGCTTCGCAGCCGTTAGATGCGGTCTTGCAGCGGGCCACGGTGCAACGAACACCCGCTGTTGGCGCTAAACAGAAAAACGGGAATGCTTTTCAACATGAGTTTGCAGGCAACCAGCGTGCTATCGCGGCCGCCGCTGTACATGACCAGTTGAGGAGTGATGTCAGTCATTGGAACTGCCTCCCGCGGATGTTGTCGGCGCTGGCATCGCAAGGTTTCCGTACCAACGTGCTCATTCACCTTGAAACGTTTTGCTCCTCCTTGGCTCATATCCCGTTAGTTTTAGACGCACTCAGCAGGGGGATTCTTCACGGAAAACCCGGAATAGGCGTCGGCTTTCCCGCCATCCGAGAGTCGGAAACGCACGCTGCTTCTACTTCTCCGACCCAGCCTGCTTTCCGTGGGAAGCGGCGCGGGTCGCATTCGCCACGCGCGACGATGGCGGTTTGGGCGTCGTGCGAACCACTCGCGCCGGGTGGCGCTGTTGCCGTTAAACGAGCCATTCTCAGCCGTGCGTGGCGAGCGTCTATCGAGCGGCCACGGAAACCTGAAGGTGTCCGTAGAGAGGTTCGTTGTCGCGGACGATGAAGAATTTGAGCGGTTGGAGCTGCTTCAAGTCGGGCCGGCTCAAAATGTATGCAACGTCTTGGAGTTTGACGGTTTCCCAAACGTGCATGCCGACGAGCACGTCGCCGGGCTGAATTCCCTCCGCGGCCGCGGGGCTATCGGGCCTGACCGCCACGACCGATAACCCGCCGCGAAAGCGAGTGTTCATTCGTTGGAAGTTCGTTTTGGCCAGCGGCTTGAGCCGCAAGCCGAGCTGTTGCCAACTATCGTCTTGAGGCGATTCAGCAACGCGCGGCGCGCCACGCACCACCAAGCTCAGTTTTAGCAACTCTTCCTTGCGCCGCGCTGCGACGGAAATCTCTTCGCCGAGTTCGCTATGTAAAATGCCTCGCTCAAAATCAAGCGATCGTTTGACTTGCGTATCGCCAACGGCCTCGATGACGTCGTCTTTATGAATTCCAGCACGCGCCGCGGGGCTATTCGGCTGAACGGAGGTCACGATAAACTGGGCGCCGCTCTCGCCGAAAACCGACTTCCCTTCAACGCCATGCCACATTCCCCCAATGCGTTCGGCATTCAGCAGGCGGGCGGCAATCACCATGACTTCGTCCACCGGTATGGCGAAGCCGATGCCTTGCGCTCCAACGCGAACCGCAACGTTAATGCCGATCATTTCGCCATCAATGTTTAACAGCGGACCGCCGGAATTCCCCGGGTTGATGCTGGCGTCGGTCTGAATCAAATCGCGGTATTGCTGCTCATCGCTGACCTGCACCGTGCGGTGCAGAGCGCTAATGATGCCGCGAGTTACGGTGTCTTCGTAGCCGTAGGCGTTCCCCACCGCGATCACCGTTTCACCTTGCAATAGATCGCTCGAAGTGCCGATTTTCACCACCGGCAGCGGCGCGTCGGTGGGGATTTTGACAATCGCCATATCGGTTTTTCGGTCGTGAGCCACCAATCGCCCAATCCGAGAACGCTTGTCGTGGAGCGTGACTTGAATCCGACCGACGCCTTCCACAACGTGATAGTTCGTAATGATATAGCCGCGCTCATCAATGATGACGCCGGTGCCCATCCCATTCACTTGATTGAAATTCTCGCCGCCCACGTCGTCGCGGATCGTTTTCCGACCGTGAATATTAACAACCGAAGGCTGGGCGCCTTCCACTGCTTTTACGATGGCGGAACGCCGAAGTTCGGAACCAACCAAGCGCGATGGAAATGTTGTGAGCCCCACAACAACGCCGCACGCCAGAAATGCCAGCAGACGCCCGAATTGCAAACGGAAGGCGGGGGTATACATGAATGGGTCTTGCCATGGGTTGGCGGCATCGGTGCGGGGGGACCGATGCCGGCGAATTATGAATCTTGGTGTTGTCTCGGTGGGTGTGGACCGGCGCCCAAGGCGCGTTGTCGGGCGGGGAGCAGGTCCGAAGGGATAAATCGGCGCACGCCAGGTGAATACTCCACGGTCTGGCAAACAGGCCGCATATCCTGCCAAAAACACATGCGGCGAACCGAAGAAGCGAAACTTTGCGTCGTTCAAGTTCAAGTTTTGACGACTTGAACTGCTATCGCAATTCTGCCTGTAAGGAGGGAGCGACTGCGAAACTCCGGAAATCACGGGATTCTAAGCGGAGTGGAGAAGCAAGGCGAAACAAACGGGAGTCGGAAAGCTGAGGCAAGAGCGAGTTACTTCAAAACTCCGCAGGGCGGGCGTCTTTGGTTTTTTATCCTGGACGGATAAGTAGGAATAGTCCTGAAATAAGTTACCGATTGCGGTTCAGAAAAGCCCGGCATTTTGAAAATGCCGGGCTTTTAATTCGGTATGTTAATTCAGGACGAGCCCTAAGGACGAAACGCTGAAACTTGGGGCGCGGTGTGTCGCAGCACGCGCGCGTTGTCGTTGTAATCCACCGTTCCGGTGGCGATTCCCTGAATTTTTTTGCCAGGATTTGACCAAATCGGCCGGCGCACGCACGTGCATGTCCCGTCATATGCCATAATGGTTCGCCAGCCGTTTGTGACCAGGTGTTGAAATCCATGACCATGCTGAAATGGCGTGATATTCGGGTCGGCCGTTAAATCGTGACGTGCTCCCATCAGATGCCCGATTTCATGTGCGAACGTGTAATACCAGTTATATTCTTCGTCCAGCACGGCGAAGGCAGTCGCTGGCTTGGCCAAAATATCGGCGGCGAAACCGGCGTAATCCGCTTCTCGGACCAACATCACGACGATATCTGCGGCGTGGCTGTTTCGCAGTGTGTGGACGTTGTCGAGGTGGCCATCGCCATTTTTTTGCAGACGTTCGAGGTCGGTTTCCAATTTACCTGAATCTGCATAGTTGACCAGCGCCGCATGCGCCAGCATCAATCGAATGTTGATTCCGCTTCTTTGATATGCCAGATTGGTGTCGTTTATCAAGCCGCCAATGAATGCTGCGAGCATTGCCTGCTGCTCCGCGAGATCGTCAGTTGGAGCACGTTTTTCAACGACATTGGGCGTGTAGACGACCAGCACGCGAACCTCATGCACAATGGGAGGCGTATCGGCAAGCGGCGGACTGACTTCAGGCTTTTTCCGCTTCTTTTGTTCCACTTCCTTGAATTTGGGTGGATGATCGGCTGGCAGTTTGGTGAGATTGCGTTTGATGACCGCATGCACGCCGCCGCCCAGCGGCGTGATGGAAAACACTCCGTCGGCGGTGTGAAACGTTCCAAACGTGTTCTTGCCGCGGGCAAATATCTCGGCGCGAGCCGGGGCGGCATTCTCGGGCAACCCCTGTAGCAGCCCGTTCCATTTCACGACGGAGTCGCCCCTCATGACTCGCGCCATTTTGGTGTAGGCGAGCGGCGCGTTGTCGTTAAAATTGAAGCGTACGGAGTCGCCCAGCCAGGCCCCGTCCGTAATCGTAACGATCTTCACCTCTCCGGCCGTTCGCTCCTGCCGAACCAGCGCCAGCACGCGCTGTTGTTTTGGCGTCAACTCCGCATTCGTCGAAGAAACATGCTCGAAACATTTGGCGCCTGAGCGCTGCATTCAGAGTCTGCCAAAGCCAACAGAGCGACCAAGCAGGTCGTCACGACAAGGGACTTTTTCATGCCCTGTCTCCTTTTGAAAAGAAGTGCAAAGGAAATCCGCCCGACGAAAGGCGCACCCGCATTAGAACGGCAATTGTTATGTTGTCAAGAAATTTAATGGATTATATTTTGTCACTTCTGTTTTCAGTGGGGCGCCCTCGCGGTCATTTATACTCAAATGCATGGAGACAACTTGCAATAGCCTTCCCCGCGACCACTTCCGTATTATGGTGTACAGGGAGCATCGGGAGCATCTCCGTGAAACTGGGTAGGTTGAACCAGGGGACTCTCATACTGTAGCAGGGTCATACTGTAGCAGGGTAATTTTGGTCGCGAATTTCACGGGTGGAGAGTGGTGCGTTGAAAAATAATCGGCGAGAAAAGGCGAATTTACGTCACGAGAATTCCAGCCAGCCCAAACCAACGCGCGCCGGTATTCGAAGTAACGCGGCCAAGAATCGTCGTCGATTACGGGGCCTGTTGGCGATGCTCGCTCTTTTTGTGGCAGTGTTTTTTTTCTGGCGGATGACCGCGTCCCAAGGCGACTTCAACGAACTTCTCTCGGCGGGCGTTTCCGCGATTGAAAGCGGCGAGTACGACTTAGCCGCGCGTCTTCTCGATGCGGCAATCCGAAAAAAACCCGAGCACGGCGAAGCGCTGCTCTATCGCGGCTTTGTAGCGCGTGATCTTGGCCAGAATGCCGCCGCACTTCATTTTTGGCGCCGCGTTCCCGATATGCCTGCGCAACTTGGAAGCAAGGCCCGGTATCTGGAAGGAGTTGTGTTGATCGACACGGGGTTCGCCTTGCGCGGCGAGGAGGCGCTCTTGCGCGCCGCGAAGCTGAACCCTAATCGCCTGCCAACTCACGAACGGCTGTTGGAATTGTATGTGGTCCAGATCAGGCGAAACAAAATACGCGAACAGCTTCATGCGATTCGCCTGCTGCGTCCCTGGAAACTGCAAGAGGTTGTACTCTACTCGATCGCCACCGAACGCGTGTCGGATGTTGGCGAAGGCATTCGACAAATGAAGCGCTTCCTAGCCGCCGAACCCGACGCTCCCTTGAACGCCTTCGCGCTGGCCCGATATCTGCTAGACGACGAAAAATTCGTGGAGGCCGAAACGGTTGCCCGTCGTCTTCTGAAAACAACTCGATTGCCGTCAGGCGAGCACAATCCTCGAGCGGTGGGTGTGCTGGCGGAAATCTTGATGCGTCAAGAAAAAATGGTTGCCGCAGCCAATGTTTTGGCCGACGTCGGCGCACTCGAAAGCCCTAGCTTCTGGTTTTGGCGAGCCTGTGGGAGGTATTGGCTACTTCAGGGCGATTGGCGCCGCGCGGCCGATTGCCTCGCACAAGCCGCAGTCTTGAATCCTGAAGATCTGACCACCGTGCATCAGTTGGGCGTGGCATTGGGCCGTCGAGACGAGGCAAACGCCAAGTTTCATCTTCAGCGGGCCGGATTTCTCGATAACCTTTTGCGTCAGGCGTCGCGCATTCCCAACCGTAAGGCGGGAAATAAGCAGGGGCTTTATGAAATCGTGATGGATGTCGGCAAAACGCTGTTGGAATTAGAGCGTTCCATCGAAGCCGCCTATTGGTTTGAGCAGGCGATCGTATTGAATCCTCAATCGTCCGCCGCGCGCCGGGAGCTTCAACGCGTAGCCGCCCTGCTGCGTGCTCCAACGCCGCCCACAACCAAACTCCAAGAGCATCTCCCGGCGCTGGCGGCCAGTCCTCAAGAGTTACATCATTTGCTTGAACAGGTTCGACCGAAAACCCTTCGTTCGCAGCCGAGCGACGCCGCTTCGCAAGTAGCGTCGTTATCGTCATCGTCGTCGGGCATTCGCCTGCGAGATGTCCACGCCTCGGCCGGCCTTGATTTTCAATATTTCAATGGCCCAACCGAATTCAAATACCTCTTGGAAAGCATGGGCGGCGGCGTGGCGGTTTTGGATTACGACCTCGATGGCTGGCCTGATCTCTATTTCACCCAAGGCTGTGCATTGCCGGTCGACCTTCACGACCGCACGCATACCGATCGGCTTTACCGCAACTTAGGCGATGGCCGTTTCGCCGATGTCACCACTCTCGCCGGGCTGGGCAGCGCCGGTTACGGCCAAGGCTGCACCGCCGCCGATTATGACAACGACGGCGACCCCGACTTGGTGGTCGCCAACCATGGAAAAAACATTTTCTACCGAAACAACGGCGATGGCTCTTTCTCCGAGATAACAGATGTTGTCGGCGTCGAGGGCGATGCCTGGTCGTCGAGCGTCGGCTTCGCCGATTTTGATTTAGATGGCAACCTTGATTTGTATGTTGTCAACTATGTCGATGCGCTGAAGGTGTGTCGCGGCTCGGACGGACGCATAGCCACCTGCGACCCCCAAAACTTCGATGGCGTGCAAGATCGGCTGTATCGCAACTTAGGCAATGGCTTCTTTGAAGACATTACCGAGTCTTGCGGCATTGTTGCATCCGACGGCAAAGGGCTCGGGCTGGTGCTTGCCGATCTGGACAACGACCACCGAGTGGACATTTACGTCGCCAACGATGGCGCGCCGAATTTTCTATTTCACAATGTGGGCGCCGCTGGTCGGCTACAGTTTCAGGAAGTGGGCGCCTTGGCGGGCGTCGCCACCGATGGCGACGGCAGAGCGGAAGGCGGCATGGGCATCGCCTGCGCCGACTTCCAAAACGATGGCCGGCTGGACCTCTACGTATCGAACTTCAGCGAAGAAACCAACACCTTGTACCAAAATGCGGGCGCCCTTTTTTTTCAAGACGTTACGCGCCGCTCCGGCATGGCCGGCGCCACGAAACCGCTGGTGGGTTTTGGCGTGCAAGCCGCTGATTTTGACCAAGACGGCATGCTCGATTTAATCGTCGCGAATGGAAACATAGACGACTTCCGGTTTCGTAACGAACTGTGGAAAATGCCCGCATTGCTGTTTCGAGGGCAAGGTTCGCTGCGTTTTTCCGATGTCTCGAAGGAGAGCGGCGCCTACTTTCAGAGCCGGCGATTAGGCCGAGCCGTGGCCTTGCTCGATTGGGATCAAGACCAAGACCCCGACGTCGTGATCGTACACCAAGACGCGCCGGCGGCCCTGCTCAGCAACGAAACGCGCGAATTGGGAAATCGGCTGGTGGTTCGCCTGCACGGCGTGGCATCGAACCGCGATGCGCGCGGCGCACGCGTTCGCGTTCAAACCGGCAAACGCACGCAGATCTTCGAGGTGACATCAGGCGATGGTTTTTTTTGTTCGAACGAACGTTGCTTATACATTGGCTTGGGCGATGCAGAGCAAGTCGACCGCCTGGAAATTCGTTGGTCAAGTGGAATGGTCGATACGTTGCAAAACATTTCCGCCAATCAATCCGTCGAATTGATTGAAGGCAACCAATGGCGCCACAAATGGCCACGATAGCCCCCCTTACAAGAAGTGGTTTTGGTCATATTCCGCTCAAAAACGACCTGAAACCCTGTTCGTCATCCCCAACAACCCTTGCAAATAGGGTGTTTCTCACCTAGTGTATTATTAGAAACGAAGCCCTCCCCCGCCTGTTTGCCAACCTCGACCTGTTTGCCAATCTTGACCTTCCGAGGCTTAAATGATTGCAAGCCTTCCCGCTCACTTCAACGCACCCGGTGCTTCAGGCGTCGAACGGCGCCTGGTGGTCTGTCTGCATTGAATTTTAGGATTAGCCGCTGGGCGCTAGCCCACGGTTGTACAGGAAAAACCGGACGCTAGCGCGTTCCGGCTGATTTGAGCAATCCGAATTTTCATCCGCGACAAACCACTAGCCTGGGTTTTCCAAGCGATTGCAGTATACTGCCCGTGATTGATATTGTCTGAAAGTTTCCTTAGGGGTTATAGTGCATTTTTGTTATTGAACTGGCTCTCGACGGAGGAAAGCAAGGATGCTTTTGGTGGAATTTACCGCGGACGAAATGCGGGAATTGCAAGAGGGAAGATTTCATTATCCGGAGCCTCGGGTGCAGCGAAAAC
>JAJRWU010000155.1 GCA_024276655.1 Planctomycetota bacterium | reverse complement strand
GAATGCACCGCAATTGAATCAAAGTCCCTTGCTTTTGGCCTAAATGCGAAAAACGCAACCCAGAAATACTGCCTTTAGTCCGCTTTGTTACTCACGACTAGCGATTCACCAAAACTCAACGTCACGCTGAACCAGTACACCGGCTCACTCGATTGCCGACACGGAAGGCGCTTACTTGTACGTAAACTTCATTGAGAAGCTTCTTTTTGAGTCTACAAAGACATGGATTCCATCGCACCCAACACCTGCGATTCACCCCTTAGGGCGATTGCCGCCGAGATAACGCCGGTCATTTGATCACAATTGGGCAAAATAGGAAACGCAAGTAAACTTATGCCTCGAAGCTGCCCTCTTGCTGCGGTTTGTTGCTGACCGCCAGAACAAAATGACGCGTAACATTATGACATAAAACACCTTGCGCGTTTTTTTGTGCGAAACCAACGGGCTTTCCACAATAACGAAACACCCGCGATATAAATGGAGCGGTCGCCGCCCCCGTTGGAACGGTGATGTTTTTTCGCCGCAGGTCACTCTTGGCTGCTAGGCGAGCGGCAGATAAAAATTTACCAATTGTAGGCAGGGTGCGAGAATGCACTTTTTAGGCGGCATCCCTAGGAGGCGCCAGGCGCATCGTCCTTCCCGCGCAGGCGGGAAGGACGGCAGCAATTTCCGGATCGATGCTAATACCTTCTAACACAACTTGGTAGATCAGCATCAAAGTCCGTGTTTGAAACGCCAAACAGAGGTTATGTTAGGAGCTCTAAGGAACCGTCCCGAATTTACCTACCGGATTAAAAGCCCGGCATTTTGAAAATGCCGGGCTTTTTTGAGCGACAGCCGGGCACTTATTTCGGGACTGCTCCTAAGCCGTTGCGCCGCGACTCCGCAGTCCTCGTCGCTCTGTGCATTTGTGTATAAACAACAGATGTTGGCCCGGTGACGGGCGTCTGTCAGCTTCATGAAAGTCAGGCCATGCTCCATTCCTATTTCCGGAAAATTCCCCCGGCGATCTTCTGTTTTTTTTGTGTTGTCGCGACTTCGGCGGCGGGCGAAGGCGAGCAGCCGCCAACATTTCGCCGCCATGTGGTTAGCGCCGAATCGACTTTTCCGGCAGCCGCCGTGCTTGACCTCAACCAAGACCATCGCCCCGATATTTTGTCGGGCGGGTGGTGGTGGGAAAATCCGAGCTGGAAAAGACACTTCGTTCGCGATGTGAAACATATTCGCGGCCGTTTCGACGACTACTCCAACCTCGCACTCGATCTCAACGCAGACGGCCATCCCGACATCATCAGTGTGAACTATCGCAGCAAGTCGATCCTCTGGACCGAAAACCCCGGCCCGCAAGGCGGCCGCTGGAAGGTTCACATGATCGACACTCCCGGCCTCTCGGAGACGGGGCGGCTGGTCGATATCGACGACGATGGCCAACTCGATCTACTTCCCAACGGCGTCGACTTCGCCGCTTGGTATTCGTGGGAAAGAAAAACGTCGGCCAACGGCGGGGTTGACGTCGTGTGGCGCAAGCACGAACTGCCGCCAGAGGCCGTCGGGCATGGACTCGGCCACGGCGATATCAATCAAGACGGCCGAACCGATTTGGTAACCGTCAACGGTTGGCTGCAAGCGCCGGAAGATCGTCGCGGGGGGCGTTGGGTCTGGCATCCTGAATTCCAACTGCCGCCCGACGGCAGCATTCCCATGCTGGTGCAAGACGTCGACCACGACGGCGACGCCGATATCATCTGGGGCCGCGCTCACGGCATCGGCCTCTATTGGCTGGAACAGAACGTCTCGCCGACCGGCGCCCGCCAGTGTACCCAACACGCCATCGATACTGAAATATCGCAAGCCCATTCGCTGCTCTGGGCCGACCTCGACGGAAACGGCCAGAACGAACTCATCGCCGGGAAACGATTTTTGGCGCACGAAGGCCGCAACCTCGGGGAGTATGATCCTGCGGTGATCTACCGCTATGTGTTCGACAAACAAACGCACACTTGGAAACGCTCCGTCATTTCCACGCCCGGCCCCGCCGGTTTTGACCTCGACCCGAAACTCGCCGACCTCGACGCCGACGGCGATCTTGACCTCATCGCGCCCAGCCGCAACGGATTGTATTGGCTGGAAAATTTGCGCATTGCGCCCACCGGAGCGCAGTCGACCCAAAAAACCGGAACGCAGCCGACCCAGGAAGACTGGAGCTCGCCGGTCGCATATGAAAACCATCGAGAGTTGATGGCGTATCGTGAAGCGAACGGCGCGGAATTGAAACCGGTGAAAACGCCGTTCGATTGGGGACGCCGCCGCGCACATATCATCGCCAACATGCAGCGCGTCATGGGCGTTTTGCCCACGCCGCACCGCCGCGCGCCGCTCAAGATCGAAATCATCAAGGAAGAAGATACGCCGAACTACACGCGGAAAACCATCACCTTTGCTGCTGAGCAAGGCGACCGGGTTCCCGCGTATCTGCTGATTCCCAAACATCTTAAAACACGCGCGCCGGCCATGCTCTGCCTGCATCAAACCACCGGCATTGGCAAGGGTGAACCGGCCGGGCTGGGCGGCAAGCCGAATTTGCATTACGCCCATGAACTGGCCGAGCGGGGTTATGTGTGCCTCGCACCTGATTACCCCAGTTTCGGAGATTACCCATACGACTTCAAAGCCGACGCCTACGTCAGCGGTTCGATGAAAGCGATTTGGAACAATCAACGGGCAGTCGATTTACTGATCTCGCTGCCGGAGGTGCATCCCGACCGCATCGGAGTGATTGGCCATTCGCTCGGCGGCCACAACGCCCTGTTCACCGCCGCCTTCGATCGCCGCCTGCAAGCCGTCGTGACCAGTTGCGGATTCACCGCCTTCCATCACTATTACGGCGGCAAACTAGCTGGCTGGACGAGCGACCGCTACATGCCCCGCATTCGAGACGACTTCGGCAGCCACCCCGACCGCGTTCCGTTCGACTTCCACGAAGTACTCGGCGCGATTGCGCCGCGGGCCATTTTTATCAACGCGCCCATGCACGACGGCAACTTTGATCTGGCTGGCGTGAAGGAAGTCGTGGCGGCCGTCTCGCCAGTGTTCAAGCTGCACGGCGCGGCAAACAAACTCCACGCCGAATACCCCGATTCCGCCCACGATTTCCCACCCGCCCAACGTCAAGCCGCCTACCTGTGGCTCGACGAACTGTTTGGCAAAAAGTGAAACAGTGAAATAGAGCCGTTGGAGTTCATGCTTTAGCATCGAGCGGAAAATTAGTGTCGTAGCCATGCTCGCCAGAGCGTGGGATGGTTCACCGCTCACCCACCGTCTGGCGACGATGGCTACACAAATGCGACCGTTATTTATCGAGCGGTACTTATACCTTCTAACACAACTTGGTAGGTCAGCATCAAACTCCGTGTTTGAAACGCCACACAGGGGTTATGTTAGGAGCTCTTAGCTGCGGGGCCCACCAATAATTCAATCGAACTGCTCACCTACTTGGCAACCCTCGCCGGATAGTTCCCCAAAAGTGCAAAACTGGAACTTAGCGTGCTTCGTAGGGTTGAAGACGGAAAACATGCTAAAGCATGAACTCCAACGGCGCGGGGTGGTCCACGCATTGCTGGAGATGCGCGAGTACTTCGGCGGCGATGTCGATGTTGAGCACGCGCGATAGTCCTTTCCAGCCAGGTACGGCGTTCACTTCGAGCAGTAGGCGGCGTCCGTCGCGGCTGGGGAGGATGTCGACGCCCGCAACCGGAGCGCCGATGGCCGCGCCGGCGCGTCGCGCCAGTTGCAATAGTTCGTCGTCCAACGGACAGGCTTCGGCTTTCGCACCGCGGCTGAGATTGGTGCGCCAATCGGTGGGATGGCGGCGGCGCATGGCGAACGCTTTTTCGCCGATGAGCAGAATGCGAATATCGTATCCCAGGTGGTCGATGAATTCCTGCAAGTAGAGCACGGCGCCGTTCTGCGTGAGCATTTTGAAAGCGCGGTGGGTCAGGGCTTCGTCGGTCAGGCGGGTGATGCCGTTGCCTTCGCCGCCGAAAATTGGTTTCAACACGGCGTCGTTTCCCAAGGAGCGCCAAGCTTGCATGGCGGCCTCGACCGACTGGCAAACGAACGTGCGCGGGGTGGGCAGTCCAGCGGCTTGCAAGCGGAGCAAGGCCAGATATTTATCGATCGCGATTTCCATCGCGCGGGGAGGATTCATCACAATGCCTCCGCCGCGCTCGAAGGCGCCGAGAACGTCCATGCGGAAGATGACCTGCTCCAACGAGCCGGGCGGCATCGAGCGCACCAGCACTGCGTCGAACGTTGCGGCGTCGGCGCCGCCGGCTTGAATGCAAGGCGGCGTTTCACCGCCCACCCAACAGGCCAAGTCGCGGAAGGCGAGGGCTTCTAGTTGATAGGCATTTTCTTGCCCGCCCTTTTTTTGCCCCTCGATTTTTTTATTGTGCTCGGCCGCAGCGCGCAACAGATCTCGAAAGTACCAACTCTCCGGCGAAGATAACACAGCCACGCGCATGATCGATCAGCCCAAAAACGACTTTTCAAGAACCGCCGGCTGCAACTCGCCAAAACGGTGCGTTCTCCCCGTGGCGAGATTCATCAGATTCACCACCGCCGGACTAAACAACAGCGGGTCGATCTTATAGAAATCGTAGGCGTAGTGCTTGAAAATATCGGCGAACGGCTGGCCGAAATCTCGCGAGGCGGAACTGGGAATTTTTTTGACGAGGTCTGACAAAGCATCATCCTCGGCCCGTAACCATAATGTCACTTCGCCGCCATAGAGCACGGCGTCGTTGGTGCGGCCAATAGCTTGCATGTCGTCGGCGGCTACGGGCGGCAGCGGCGCCGTTCCAAAGCCGCTCTCCACGCAGGTAATATCGAAGCCCAGTTCATGCATTTTGTGCAGCGATGTTTCGATGCTGCGCGCCACGATCTGCAAACTTCCGGCGAGGCTTGAAGTGGGCGCGATGCAGAGCGTGACGCCGGCGGCGGACGCTTTTGTTTCCTTGCCGATATATTCAAACACGGCGGCGGTGGGCGGCTTGGCGGTTTCCAATACGCCAACCACATGCGGCGCTGTTTCCAGGCCGCCGATAGCGTCGAACAGTTTTTCGCGGCCTCGCGCGGCGCGCATCGGTCCGCTGCCCATGGCGAAATAATCGTCGAGCGAGATTTGCCAACCCGCGTATTGCGAGGCCATGCAGGCGGCCAGCGGCTGGTCGGTTTGCACGAGAACTGTCGGCCCCGGCCACAAATCATGGTTCGGCGCGGCCAAGGCCACGCTTCCCTTGCCGGCCAAGCAGATTTCCGCCAGACACGCGCCCGCCGCCAAACCGCCACGCGCGGCAAGGCCGAAGTCTAATAAGCGCCCGCCGTTTTCGAGCGTAGCGACGCCGATATTCCATTCCGCGGCGCGCGCCACCGCTTGGTCGCAAAGACGTTTCGCACTTTCGTTAAGACTCACGTTAGATCATCCCACTCCCGCTCCCACAAAAACAAACCGGGGTCGGTCGCCCGCCGCCGGTCGCCGTATGATCGATCATTGCGGCCTTGCCTGCAACCGGCGCCCGCGTTTGATTTCCTGGAACCGATCACCGTGGCGCGGGAAATTGCGATAACAATCTGTCCGACAGCGAATAACCGATATGCGGTTGCGAAGAAGGGAAACGCAGAGGCAAGCGGCAGAAAAAAAATTACCCGCACGCAGCGGGAGACCGTGAGTTTTTTTGGGCTCTCGCCTACGCGGGAATGACCGTTTGCTGATTCACTCGCTTGCGCTTCGTGCTTGTATATGAGTACATTTTCATCTGCCGCTCGCCCTAGGTCGCCAAGGCGCGAAGGGCCGCAGAGGAGAAGGTAAGGAACTGTCTGCAAATAACCTACCGAATTAAAAGCCCGGCATTTTGAAAATGGCGGGTTTTTGTGATCGACAACCGGTAACCTATTTAAGGATGAGCCCTAATCGCGGTTTTTGAGCGGAAAGTGATCGCAATTTCTTGAAATCGGGCCCGGTTGTTCGCAAACTCAGGGCATTTGTCTTATAATAATGTTCCCGCCGTTTCTCGTTGGTAGGAACTCGAACACCTTTCTTCAGGAGAATGTTTCGTCATGACTCACCCCGCTTCGTCGCGTCGTCAGTTTCTGAAAGACACCGGTAAAGTCGCGGCAGCGTCGACATTGCTTGCGGCCGCCGCCAGCACGCCCGTTCACGCCGCCGAAAACGGTACGATTCAAGTGGCTATCGTCGGGTGTGGCGGCCGTGGAACCGGCGCCGTGGCCAACGCGCTTTCGGTGGAAAACGGTCCTCTTAAATTGGTCGCGATGGCCGATGTGTTCGAGAGCCGGCTGGCCAGCAGTTACGCCAACCTTTCGACGAAATTCTCCTCGCAGGTCGATGTGCCTCAAGACCGGAAGTTCATCAGCTTTGAAGGCTACAAGAACGCCATCGACTGCTTGAACCCCGGCGATATTGTCATTCTCACCACGCCGCCGGCGTTTCGTTGGGTCCATTTTACGTACGCCATTCAGAAAGGCGTCAACGTATTCATGGAGAAGCCGGTCACGGTCGACGGCCCCGCCACTCGCAAAATGTTGGAGTTGGGCGAGCAGTCG
Source organism: Planctomycetota bacterium (assembly GCA_024276655.1). Classification (GTDB taxonomy): domain Bacteria; phylum Planctomycetota; class Planctomycetia; order Pirellulales; family Pirellulaceae; genus SZUA-33. Next base: position 14,123 of record JAJRWU010000155.1, on the reverse strand, counting down.
GTCAAACGCAATCTGAAAGTGGGCGTCGGGCTGATGTGCCGCCACTGCGAAGCACGCGGCGAACTGTTCGATCGCATTCGCAACGGAGAAATTGGCGACATCCACACGCTCCGCGCCTACCGCATGGCCGGCCCCACCGGCTCCGCCGCCACCGGCCCCAAGCCGGAAGGCAAAAGCGAATTGCTCTATCAGATTTCCCGTTTCCACGGTTTCCTCTGGGCTAGCGGCGGCGCCTACAGCGATTTTCTCATTCACAACATCGACGAATGCTGTTGGATGAAAGACGCCTGGCCCGTTGAAGCCAAGGCCAGCGGAGGACGCCACTACCGAGGCGATATGGTCGATCAGAATTTCGACTCCTACTCCGTCGAATACACCTTCGCCGACGGCGCCAAGCTTTTCCTCAACGGTCGAACCATTCCCGGCTGCCACAAGGAATTCGCCAGTTATGCCCACGGCACGAAAGGCTCGGCTGTCATTTCCGCCGCGGCCCACACGCCGTCGCGTTGCAGGATCTACAAAAACCAAAACATGGTCAAGGAAAACATCACTTGGGCGTATCCGCAGCCCGAGCGCAATCCTTACCAACTCGAATGGAACGACTTGGTTCACGCCATCAAAAACGACCTGCCCTACAACGAAGTGAAACGTGGCGCGCAGGCCAGTCTCGTGACCTCCATGGGCCGCATGGCGGCGCACACGGGCCAAGTCGTGACCTACGACGACATCTTGAATTGCGAGCACGAATTCGCGCCCACGGTCAACCAATTGGCGCTCGACGGCCCCTCGCCGTTGCAAGCCGATAGCGACGGCAAATACCCCGTGCCGCTGCCGGGCCTCAACAAAGACCGCGAGTATTGATGCACAATGCGCAGGAATTCTGTGTCGCAAACACAAAAAACCCGGTCTTTGTACAAGGCCGGGTTTTTTTGTCATACTTCAAGCAACATTCCCGCGATTAGCTTGAGGAGATTGCCGTTGTGACCAACCTGCTGGAAACGCTTCGCTCTTTGAACAGTTTCGTCCGCACGCTGCTGGCCGTGGTGGTGGTGGGCGGCGTGAGCGGGGCGAGTTGGATTGGCTACCAGACCTACCACGCCGCCGATTTGGAGTTGCAAGAAAAGTCGCGAGCGTTGGCCGCCGCCGAGAAAAAGCTGGCCGACTTCCAGGAACGCATCGTCGAACAAGAGCGGCGCATCGAGCAGCTTGATTTATCGCTCCGGCTGATAAAAGTCGACCATCGTTTGGCCAGAATCACGGTGCTCGACCAAAAACAAGACGCCGACACCGGCCACTTGGTTTCCGAAATCGCCTTCGTAACGCTCGACGGGCGGGGGCGTCCTCAAGGCGAGGAAAAACGTTTTCGTATTCAGGGCGATGTCGTCTATGTTGATCATTGGATCGTCAAGTTTGAAGACAAATACGTCGAGCAAGCGGCGTTCGACCGGGCCACCTCGATCTGCCTCTTTCGCCGCCTGTTCGGCGAGTTTCAAAACCCGCGAGACGGCTTTCCGCTCGACGTCATCGGCGAGCGGCCCCAAGCGTACGCCAAGGGCGGGCGCATTTCGGCGTTTGAGCAGGGCATCTGGGACGACTTCTGGAACATCGCCCACGACCCCGCCAAGGCCCAGGAGTTGGGCATCCGCGCCGCGCATGGCGACGCCGTCTCGACGAAGCTGCGCATGGGGAAGCAATACCGGCTGGAGTTGCGCGCTTCCGGCGGCCTTTCGATCACGCCCGCCGAAGATGCGCCGCCCGTTCGCACCAGACCGGCCACATAGAAATACATGCCTTGACACTGCGGGCGCCGCCCGGATTTTTCTTCGCGCCTTCGCGTGAGAAATAAGGCGCGCGAAGCCGCGAAGAACACGAAGATAAAGGTGTGGGGGATGATGTGGATGAAACCCCGCCCGGTTTTTTTCTTCACGCCTTCGCGTGAGAAATTAGGGCGCTCGCGAAGCTGGGAAGAGCACCGGTTACACATACGAACATCAAGTAATGGGGGATGGTTGTGAATATCGAGGAAACTACGGCTGTTGTTGTCGATGCGGCGTTTCATCTGCACAAAGACCTTGGACCAGGGCTACTGGAAACTGTCTATGAATCGGTTCTGTCGCGAATGCTGCAGAAGCGCGGGTTGACGGTGGAGCGGCAGAAGACTGTTGCCTTTGACTTTCACGGAATGCATTTTGATGAGGGGCTGCGGGTCGATTTGTTGGTCGATGGACGCCTTGTCGTGGAACTGAAATCCGTTGAAAAACACGCCCCCGTTCATGCCAAACAGGTGCTGACGTACCTGCGGCTTCTCGATTTACCAGTCGGTCTGCTGATCAACTTCGGATCGCAGACTTTCAAGGAGGGGATCAAGCGAATTGTAAACGGTCATGTAGACATAGCGTCTTCACGCCTTCGTGTGAATCAGGAACGCGCACAAAGCCCCAAAGAACAGGAAGAGCAAGGCGAGAGATGACGTGACTCCCCGCCCGGTTTTTTCTTCGCGCCTTCGTGTCTTCGCGTGAGAAATTAGGGCGCGCGAAGCCGCGAAGAACACGAAGATAAAGGTGTGGGACGACGTAGATGACTCCCCGCCCGGTTTTTTCTTCGCGCCTTCGTGTCTTCGCGTGAGAAATTAGGGCGCGCGAAGCCGCGAAGAACACGAAGATAAAGGTGTGGGGGGAACGGGAACGCCAGCGCGAGAGGCAGTTCAAAAGCGTTCAGCTTTTGGGCGATTACCCGGGCCTGGAAAAACGCGAGGGGATATGAAGAAATGCGAGCGGCTGTTGTCAGGCGCTTTCTTCCGCAGGTTGCTCTTGCACGACGCCTCGTTCGCAGCGAACGGTTTTCTGGGCGAGCACCTCGTTCAGCCGTGCGTCGTTTCGGGAAAGCTGATCTCGCGATTCCTCGGCGTGGTCGAGATGAAAAACGATTGCTCGGCCATGCACCAGTTTGCGTTTCAAACCGAGGTGATACAAACGAGCCACGAGGTCGGAATCTTCCCTTCCCCAGCCTTCATAGGCTTCGTCCAAACCGTTGACGGCCAGCAGGTCGTGCTTCCAAACGGCGAGGTTGCACCCCAACGCTTTATCGAGAGATTGATCGATTTTCACACGCGGGCGGAGCCAGCGAAAGGCCTTCGCCAAGCCGTGCAGGCGACCCTTGAAGAGGAGCGGCCAAAATCGAAAACCTTTTTCGTAAACTTCCTTCACCGCAGACTGTTTCACATACGCTCTGCGGCCTTGCACGAAATGCCCGGCTTGGGCGAGCGCTAGGTGATCGCGAATGAAATGCGAGTGCGGCAGGCAGTCGCCATCGAGGAAGACGATTAAGTTTCCCTTGGCTTCGGCCAACGCGAGGTTCAATATTCTTGATTTGCGAAAGCCTTGGTCTGCTTGTGTCAGGTGGCGAATTTGTTGGGGGAACGACGCCATAAAAGGCTGCACGACCTCCCGCGTTTTCGCATCTTGGGCGTCTTCGGCGATCAGCACTTCCACAAAAAAACGATGCTCCGCCATCACCTGCTCCAAAATCAAGCGGAGGGCCTGGGGCGCTTGGTAGGTGCTCACCACCAGGCTGATGGCGGGCGGCGTTTGCAGTTGTTGGGCTTCGTATAAACGCGTGTAGCGAACCAGCGTGGAGAACCAAGTCACGCAGGCGATGTAAAGCCCTGGGAAACCGTCTTGAAAGCCGCGGCGAAAAAAGTAGGCTCTGATAAAACGCCAGCAAGGCCGCACCAGTGTTTGCAACAGCGACCATTTTTTCCCTGCTTCCAACTGGCGTTTGAGAAAGGCGTCGGAGAAGAAATTGATCTTCTCGATTTGATCGGTCAGCGACGGATTGGTGTAGTGGTAACAATGCCCTTTCAGTTTCCAGGCCTTTCCGGGAACTTCGATTTTGTCGTGCTCCAGGCTGCCGGTGTTTCGCACGCCGCGTTTGAAAACGCGCGTGCAGTGGTCGGGGCTCCAATCGCCATGTTCGATCCACCTGCCCAGGAACCATGTTTTGCGTGAAAAATACGCCGTTTCGTAAGTGTCCTGTTTTCCGGAGGTGAAAAACTCGCGAATGCCGTGCTGCAACGTTTCCGAAAGTTCTTCATCGCAATCGAGCGCCAACACCCAAGGCTGCGTGACATACCCCAGGGCGATGTTTTTTTGATCACGCGCGCCGGGCCAGGCGTGTTCGTACACGCGGGCGCCGTACGATTTTGCAATCTCGACGGTGCGGTCGGTGCAATCGTTTACAACCACAATGACTTCACTGGCTAAATGGACCGCGCTTTCCAGGCAGCGGCCAATGCGGTGCTCTTCATTGTGTGCGATCAGAACAAGCGAAAGCGGCAGCGGTTCAGACGACATAAATTTCACCTATTCCTTGGAGCACATTTATCCTTGGAGCACATCGAGCAACCGGTCGATATCGTCGGGGGTATTGTAAGCGTGAGGACTAATACGCAGCCCGCCGCCGCGATGGCTCAACACCACGCCGGCGGCCAGGCAACGGTTGCGCAGTGTTTGAGGATCTTGGCCGGGAATTTGGAACGTCAGAATTCCCGAGCGATGGCCTTCGTTGCGGTCGGTAAGCAGCTTCGCGCCGATTTCCTGCAATCGCGTCGCTGCATAGTCGGTGATCTGCAACACGCACTCGCCAAGCGGAGATTGGTCGTGCGCCAAGCCGAGTTTTTCCAATAATTCCAGGCCGGCGCCAAGGCCGAATATTCCCACCATGTTCTGAGAACCGCCCTCATAGCGAGCCGCCGTGCGACGAAAACGGAGATCGATCTGAGAAAAATCGTACGGGTTTTCCACGCTGTTCCAGCCCACGTGGAGCGGACGCAGTCTATCGAGATGTTCGGTTTTCACATAGAAAATTCCGGCGCCTTCCGGACCGAGCATCCATTTGTGGCCATCGGCGGCCAGGAAATCGAGGGAAAGCCCGGCGACATCCAGCGGAAAAACGCCCATGCCTTGAATAGCGTCGAGCAAAACGAGAATGCCCCGGCGGTGGGCCCAGTCGATGATTTCCTCCAGGTTTATCCTCCAGCCGGTGGCGTATCCGACCCAACTCAGCGATAGCAAGCGGGTTTGGGCGTCGCAAAAAGGCTCGATTGTGGAAATATCGACCCGACTATCAGCCACCGGCGCGATGCGGACATCAACACCGCGGCTGGCCAAGTGCATCCAGGGATACAGATTCGAGGGGAATTCGTTGCCCAAGGCGACCACATTTTCACCAGAACGCCAAGGATAACCCTCCGCCACGTAGCCGATACTTGTGGTGGTATTCGGCGTGATGGCAATTTCCTCGGGGCGGGCGTTGATCAAACGCGCGGCCAGATGGCGCACCGTTTCGACTTGTTTGGCCCACTGCGGCCATGCCGTATCTCCTTGTGTGGAAGCCTGTTGCGACCAATCACCAATTGCCTTTGCAGAGCAGCGCGGCAACGGCGCCACGGCGGCGTGGTCGAGATAAACCCATCGGTCGACAACGGCCATTTGGCGGCGAAATTCGTGAATCAGCCGAGCGTGCGGCATGGGGGCGTGTCTTTCGGGTCAGATTTGGCTGGGAAAATTGCCTGTGATCGCGTTGTTTTGCGACCCATGGCTCGTCTTCTGGCTAAATATCCTATTTTGTCCATGTTGCAATAGGTGACAGGCGGAACTGATGGATTATACTAACAAGCGTACGGCGGTCGGCTAATCGAGCGGCGAACCTTGTTCGAGTGTGTGAAAATCGCTCTTGAGCAAGCTGAATTCGCAGCACATGTCTCTCGTGGTTCAGGTCGTAGGCTGCGTGTCGCGGCTGCTGGCGGCAGGCCTCAATTTTCCCAAAACTGAAAATCGCACTGAGAAAACCGGCGCGAGGTGTCTATGCCTAAAGTGTTGTGTATCACGGGGATGGTGATTGCTGTCCTCATATTGATCGTTTTCTTGGTCGATCTTGTGGCCCCTTCGTCATTTGCGCCCTTCAAAAAAGTCAGCATCCTGATGGATATCTGCTTTTTGCTCAGCGCCGGCGCGCTTGGATTCCTCAGTTGGACGACCTATCGTGAGCAGTAGGGGGGTCGTGAACAATAGGGGTCGTGAGCCGTAGAGCGTTCGCGTAACGAAATGACGCCATTTTATACCCCACACGGCCGAAACTGGCACTAGCGTTCTGGCGGCGGCTTATCAGAGAGACGCTTTGGGCCAGAGGGACGCTGAGGAATAGTCCTGAATAAGTTACCGGTTGTCGTTCGGGAAAGCCCGGCATTTTCAAAATGCCGGGCTTATTAGTTCGGCATGTAAATTCAGAACGGTCCCTTAGAAAAATTGGCGAATACCAAGAAAAACGTCAATCTAGTGGTCTGGAATCGGTATAATCGGGGTGTGTTTCCGTTCTAAACGGTTTGCGCTCATGGTGTAGTTGGGGCCAACCACGAATCTACCGTGGAAGCGTTCCCGACTCTCCCGGCCGTTTCTTTTTCTTCCAACCACTGATCGAATAATGGCTCACGAAGATCCTATCGCTGCTGATTCGGTAAGTTCAGATTTGAACCCTTCGGCGGATTCGGCGCCGGCTGCGTCCACTCCAGATGCTGGCGCCGCGACGCCCCTGGCAAAGCCCGTCGCGGTAGCACAGCCAGTTTCTGAAGGGCCAGTTTCTGACGGGCCAGTTTCTGACGGGCCAGTTTCTGAAGGGCCAGTTTCTGAAGGGCCAGTTTCTGACGAAGCGGCTGCCGCCGAACCGGAAGAAGAGGCGGCTGCGTCTGACGAAGAAGAAACTCCAGACTCCGGTCCGCGACGGTCGCTATTGAGCAGCGGTTTGGTGCGAAACTTTGGTGCGATGGGCGTTTCGGGCGCGCTGCACATGGCGTTGCTGCTGATGCTGACGCTCTTGGTATTGCCCGAAAAGCCGGTGGTGGAATTCAAGAATGTGGTGGCGGAGTTGTTCGAGCGCGAGGAAGACATCGTCGAGATCGAGTTGGATCAGGAATTGGAAGCCACCGATGAACTTGTGGCCAATGTGTCGAACGTGGTTTCCGACGCGGGCGCCATGGGGGCCGCATCGCTTTCCGAAACGGCCGCTCAAATCGACGAGCAGGTTTTTGAAGAAGCCGACACCACGAATATCGCGATTACCGGTTTGGCGATGGTGGGTCCGCCGTCGGATCAAATGATTTCAGAAGTTCCCGAAGGCGCCATCGGCGACCCGCGCGCCGTGGTCGACGACTACGGCCAGGCGATGGACCGCCTCACGCAGGAAATTTTGCTGATGCTCGATAAGAGCAACGTGTTGGCGATATGGTGTTTCGACCAGTCGGAAAGCATGAAAGACGACCAACAAGAAATTCGCGCCCGCATTGATAAAGTTTATGAAGAGCTGGGGCTTACCAACGCATCGGCCAGCCAAGCCTTGATGACCGCCGTAACAAGTTACGGCGCTGAATTCTCGGTGCTTACCAAGAAGCCGACCAACGACATCGCCGCGATTCGCGCAGCGATCGGGAAGGTGCAGGTCGACGATTCCGGTAAGGAGATAATGTGCGAAGCAGTCACAAGGGCGATCTCGGGTTTCAGGAAATATGCGCGCGGCTCCAAGCGGCAAATGGCCCTGATTCTCGTGACCGATGAAAGCGGCGACCGAACGCAAAATGAACGCGCCCTCGAACTAGCCATCGACACGGCCAAACAGGCGAAGTGCCGAATTTATACGCTCGGCCGCGAGGCGGTGTTTGGTTATCCTTACCAGCACGTTCGGTGGCGGCACCCCGAAACCGGCCGCATCCACTGGCTGCAAATCGACCGGGGGCCTGAGACGGCGTTCGTCCAGCAGTTGCAGACCAACGGTTTATGGAAGCGTTACGACGCCCTCTCCAGCGGTTTCGGTTCGTACGAGCAGGCGCGCATGGCGCGTGAATCGGGCGGAATTTTCTTTATGTTGCCTAGCGTGGAAACGGCCACGGTGCGCGGCTCCGCCGACAAACGCCGTTACGAACTGGAGGCCATGCGGGCCTATCGTCCCGATTTACGCACGCGCGAGTTGTGCGCCAAGGATCGTGACAAATACAAACTGCACGCCGTACTCACCAAAGTCATCTATGACCTGAACCCTTACAATCCCGCGGCCGCGAAAATCATCGTGATGCGGCACCGTTTTTCACCCAAAGCCAACGAATTTCAAAAGCAAGCCACGCAGCAAATCAAGAAGGCGCTGGTTTACCTGCCCTACTTGGTGAAGGCTTCCGAAGTGGTGGAGGGCTTGCAGTCGGTTCGTGGACAAGAGTCCGACCCCCGTTGGCAAGGCAACTACGATTTGCTGCGGGCGCAGATGATTGCCTACCAGGCGCTGGTGTATGAGTACGCCGCCTACTTGGAAGCCTTCCTCAAGGACCCCAAGTCGGCGCCGCCCACCAAAGCGCCCAACCTGCTGCTCACCCATTGGGATATTGGCCGTCAAAAAAAGCTGCTCAACCCCGACGTTTCCCAGCCCTTGATCGACAAAGCCACGGCCCTCTTCAAGCAAGTGTTGGTCGATCATCCCGGCACGCCGTGGGCCGAACGCGCCAAGCAGGAATTGAACCAGGGCTTTGGCATCAACCTGCACCCGGTGTACTGGCCGCCGTACAAGAAACCCTCCGGGAAAATCAAAATCCCCAAGTATTAGCGCACCGTTCACGCTTGAAGGCGCGGCAAGAGATAGCCTCGTCCAAGGGCCAAGCGGCGGATGACGGCCGGTTGTTACATTGGCGCCATCGGCGTCCTGTAATCGCTAAGGAAATAGTCCTGAATTTACATGCCGAATTAAAAGCCCCGCATTTTGAAAATGCCGGGCTTTTCTGAACTACAACCGGTAACTTATTTCAGGACTGTTCCTAAACGCCCATTCCAGTCAAGATAAACCGTGTGCATTGGATAACCCTCGGGTGAACGAATTTGGGCAAGACCGATTCCCGGAGCGCCTTCAACGGTGAATTTTTTTGCGGTAATTGTTAACGGGAATTGCGCGAATGAGGATGTTGGCATGAATGATAACAACAACCTTTCCGCGAGTCAGCAAGAGGCGGTCCAGGGGTACCTTGGCTGCGCATTAATGCTGGTCATGGGCGTCGTCGGGGTTTTCGCTACTGTTAGCGGCATTCGAAGAGGTTTGCGAAAACGCGAATACGGAGAGAAGTACGCGCAGGTTTGGACTGAGTTCGCCAACTCGGTGCAACAAGAATCGGCGAACCGTGAATTCATCGGAAACGGTTCGTATCGCCGCGCGAAGTTTTACGTTCGGGACTTTGAAATCTACGACGCACTTCCCGAGGAATTGCTCGCCGAAACTCCCGCTGAATGCGGCACCTTGGTGACTATAAAAAGGTCGGAAATCGCGACGGGGGAAACGTACACCAATGGAGCGACGGCATACCGGCAGCGATACGAACTGACTCTGTTCGATTGCGTGGAGCGCGCCCTCGTAATGCAGCAACAGTTCTTTGGAGGAAATCCTCCGAAGGAGATCTCGGAACACGCTTCTCGCGGAACCGGCAGTTCGCCGCTGAGCGACGCGGTAAGTTGGCTCAGATCGTTGCCGCCTGGTCCCGCCAAGGGCGCCACATTCCGCAGCAAGTCGAACGATGAAAACGAGCCGTTGAACGAGCACGGTTCAACATCTCTTGAATTAGCATCCGAACAGGAAACGCCGCGTTCCGGCTCAGGCGAATCGAGCAACCGGCCGGCAGCCGAGCGGGACGCGGCCCCGAGTGGCGGAATAATGTCGCTTGATTCGCCCCAATATTTGGACGCACTACAAGAAGAGGCCGACTTGAGCGGCCATATCGAACGACTTGCCGCGCTGCTTTACGACGCCAATGCCGAGAGAGTTTTCCAGGCAGTCGCGTTTCTCGTTCGCGCCGCTGCCGACCACTCCGATGAAGTGCTTTCCGCGGTGGCGCCGATCACCGAAAGCGACCGGCCTGAGGTTGCGTTAGCCGCCGTGGCTGTTCTGGAAAAAATTCACACCGCCGACGCAGTACCGCTCGGCGCCCTGCACAAAATTATCGAAAACGCAACCAGCGGCGAAGTCGTGATGCGATGTTGTCGGATGTTGCGTCGTTTTAGAGCAGCGGCGATACCCTCATTGGCCGTCGCGCTTCGTGTTCCAGCCTCCCGCCACGCCGCGCTCGCCTTACTCAATGAACTGGGCGAGACGAACGAACTTGATCGGTTGGTCGCGGTTTCCATCGTTCGCGCGGAAAACCAACTTTTGAGGCCGACCCAGACGCTGTTGTCGCTGGAGTTGGAAAAAGAACGGTTGTCGTCCCTTGCAATCGCCGATGCGTTGCTGAAAGAGTTGGGTTTTCAAGACCAGGCGCAACGCGACGCATTATTGCGAAGCCGGCAAAGCGAGTTGCTCGGCTGGACGCCCAATGAGTGGACGACAAAAAAGTCGCTGAAGGCTTCTTTAGGTTTTCCGCGAAGAGTGGAGCTTTCCCCGCGGGGCTATTTTGTAGCGATCGCCGACGATTCCGGCGCTCGGAATACCGCCAGCGTGTTTTGGCCCGAGCAAATCAAGTTGGATGCCGCAGCGCTGACCGCTCAAGCCCCAAACCCCGAATTGGCGGTGTTTGACGCCGAGCTGCGTACGTGGATTCAAGATGGCTCGCCGAGTGCTTCCGATGACGAAACCAACGGCCTCCGAATAACACCCTCGGCGATTTTTTTCCCCTCGCCAGATTCGAACAGACAGATTTCCTTTCGCATCATGCAAAGCAATGAAGGCTACGACGACGCATTCTCCGCCGCAACCATTGGGCCGGAGGGGCGCTTCATCGTAGCCGGCGCCAAGAGTGGCCGACTGTTTTTCGTGAACGCCGATGATGGTGCTTTGGAAATGACGAAAAAGCTCTCCGCTGATCGCATTTTGGATATCGCGGTGAGTGCAAACGGCGCCATGGTCGCGGCGCTGACATCGAATTCCATAAAAATTTTGGCCAACGCAAGTGTGTATGAGGAACGCGGCGAGCCGCCCACCTTGACCGTCGGCGAGCCGACGCCCACAGCGCCGTGGGCTGGCGAGCCGATCGGATTTGCAGCTCAGGCTATAGGCTGCCTGATCGAATCTCGCGTGGATGAAGGGCCCTGGCGAACGAACTTCAGCGGTGATGTCGCATTCGAAGGGCTATCGAAAGGACGGCATCTGTTCGAGGTCCGGGCTCGCAATTTTACAGGCGCGTCATCCTCGACTTGGCGGTCAGAGGTCGTATTTGGCGGTTGGTCGGTTGTTCGAGAATTTCCCCGATGCCGAGCCCCCCTTGCCGTGTCCGTCGATATGCTTCATGTCGCGACGGCCCGCGCCGCGACTCCAGGAAAGTTTAATGTGAGCGCGTTGCGCTCCGCCCCGGAGAAAGATCAAGCAGTTTGTGTGTGGAACATCAAAACCGGAAAACAGGTTTTTGAAAAATCCGTTCCCTATTTACCGCGTCAACTCACGTTCAGCGACAATGGCGAATACCTCGCGGAGTTCGCCGTTTCGGTGGGGAGCGGGAGCAAAGGCGTCAGCAGAAGGTTCGCGATCTTCAACGTTGCCAACGGAATTCGTGTCTACGATAGCAGGAGGAAGAGGACGAAGACCGAACGCACGAAGGCTGTGACACAGCTCTTCGAGCAGGCGGCGTCGGTAATGTTTGTTGGCCGCCCGACGAGGCTACTGGTGCAGCAGTGGCCGTCATCGGCGAATACGGTCTCTCAGGGAGATTCACTATTCAAGTCGGTTGATATCGATTCAAAGGGGAAGCCAATCACCGACACCATTCGCACGTTGCCCGACTCAACCCATCGGGCGCGGGCAATGTTGGGCGTTGTAAATACGAGCTTGGTTATTGGCGGCGCGCCAAACAATTTGAAACTCTGGGATTTGGACCCGGAAGGCGATCTTGCCACGGAAGATTTTGAAAATGACTCGCAAGAGAACGCCTCTTTCCCCTTAGCGCGTGCGGCGCGTGCGAGTGCGTTCGCATCGGCCACCGGTAAAGCGCAAGGCAACCAAGGCGAAACCATCACGATCTGGATACTTTCAAAATCCAACGGTTCTCCGAGTCTTAGCAAGTATCGTGAGATTCAAACGCCGCTTCCGGTTTCTCATTTGGCCCTTTCGCCCGATGGCAAAGGCTTGGTGGCGATCCAAAGAGGCGTCGTGGGGTTCTGGAACGTAAAGACGGGGGTTCGTCGCGCCTCCTTGCTGTCGGATGCCCGTATTCAGGATATCGCCTTTATTGCTAATGGACGTGGTTTGGCGACGCTCGACCACGAGAACATGCTCCGTATTTGGGCGTTCGGCCGCGACTAGCGATTAAAAACCAAGTAAAGCTGGAGACTCGACAAACGAACGAATCTGTTAAGATCGATTCCCACCGCATCGGCAATAGCGAGACTTTCGGAGAAACAAAAGATGGACCGACCTCTCTCACGGCGAACCGTTCTCAAGGGAATGATGGCTGGCGGATTGACGGCCGGCGGCGCGGCCGCTTTTGCCGCGTTGCCCGCGCGCGTTGAAGCCGCCCGTGAGACTCCCCAATGGACCGCCGGTGTTCATAAAGGTCTTGATTGGGTGGCCCGCACGCAATCGCGCCTTGGCCATTGGACAGCCAGTAATTATCCCACTGCCATGACGGCGTTGGCGGGCGTCGCGCTGATTTCTTCCGGCTCCACGACCACCCAAGGGCCGTATGCCAAGAATATTCGCAACGCGGTCGATTACCTGCTCACAAAAAAAGTCCGCGACAACGGCCTCATTGGCGATCCTCAAACCGATAACCGTTACACCTACGGCCACGGCTTCTCGATGCTCTTTCTTTCGCAGGTGCTGGGCGAAGAGGAAGACCTTGACCGCCGAGAAGAGTTGACCAAAGCCTTGAAAGAGGCGGTTGAATTTAGTGTCTTTGCGCAGACGAAATCCGGCGGTTGGGGCTACGTCAGCGCCAAGGACGGCAACGACTTCGACGAAGGCTCCACAACCATCACCCAGGTGCAGGGGTTGCGCGGCTGCCGGAACGCCGGCATTCCCACGCCGCACGAGAGCGTCGATAAGGCCAAGGAGTACATTTACCGTTGCAAGAATACCGATGGCGGCATTTCGTATAGCTCGCGCAACCGGGGGTCGTCGCGTCCGGCGATTACCGCCGCGGCGCTGGCCACGCTTTATAACGCCGGAGATTACGACAGCAAGCACGTGCCCGATATGCTTGAATACTGCAAGAAAAACCTGTATCGCGTTTCGTCGGGCACAACTGCGTTCGGCCATTGGCACTACACGTACCTCTATTATTCGCAAGTGGTCTACCGGCAGGGGGGCTCGGAGTGGAGTGGATTTCGCGACAAAATCTACCGCAAGATTTTATCCGAGCAAGCCAACGATGGCGCCTGGAGCGGGAACATTGGCTCGATTTATGTAACCGCTTGCAATCTCATCATCTTGCAGCTTGACCGAGGCTTCTTACCGATTCATCAGCGTTGAACGGCGCTCTGCTGGACTTCAGCGTTTAAAGATCCGGTTCGTTTTCGGGGTGCAGCAGCGCACTTTGCCACCCACCGTTGGAGTTCACGCTTCAGCGTGTTTTCTTTTTGACCACGCCGTCCACTCCGTTTGTTTTGCACGAGGGCCGTAAAGAAGCAGGCGAAGAATGAAGAAAAAAAGACGAAATGAAAGAAGAATCGGCGTAACCGTTCGCGGTGTCGCGGGAAATTGCGATAGCAACCTGCCCGGCGGCGAATAACCGATAAACGCATACGAAGAAGCGAAACGCGGAGGGCGCGAAGGGCCGCAGAGGAAAGAATCCAGTCATCTCGAACCGAGTTGACAACGCGATTCCATCGCGCCGCCGATGTCCCTCGCCGAGATTTCGTTTGCTTCCATTGCGTCATTTCTTCCCTTCTTCTCTGCGGCCCTCCGCGACTTTACGACCTCTGCGTTTAAGCAGGCGCCGGAAAACCTCAGCACAATGCCGGGATGCGGGGATGCGGGGATGGGGTGCAGGAACCGGCTCCTTTTTTTAGGTGGCCATATTTGGCGGAGTTGCTTGGACGTTTGGGTGGAATGGGCGGCCGGGGCGAGCGGCCAGGAATTTTGCGAGGCGGTCGTCGTCGCATAACGCGGCGGCGCGAATT
>JAJRWU010000154.1 GCA_024276655.1 Planctomycetota bacterium | reverse complement strand
GACACCTTTGCTATCGGAGGGCTTCAACGACCGGGTTACCCCGAGAACATCGCCTCCTCAGCTACATGATTAACGAACAATTATCATGCTCAACTCCTTTCATTTGAGTAGATCAGACAGGCTTCGCCTGGCGCACCAAAGTCGCGGAGGGCCGCAGAGAAGAAAGGAAAAATGACGAACCGTCATTCCCGCGCAGAACGGGCGCGAACCGTCTTTCCCGCGCAGGCGGGAATCCAGCGAAGTACGCAAACGGACTGGATTCCCGCCTGCGCGGGAATGACGGGAAAGGAAATGAACCCGACGATCTCTAAAACGCACACTCCAACAGTGGGCGGCTCAGTTGTGGCGGATGTTGAGGATGTCGCCGTCTTGGATCACATATTCCTTGTGTTCCTGCCGGGCTAGGTTTTCCGCCTTGACTTCGCGCTCCCCGCCCAGACGTAAGAGGTCGTGGCAGGTCATGACTTCGGCGCGAATAAAGCCCTTGGCTAGATCGGTGTGGATACAACCCGCCGACTCAACGGCCGTGGCGCCTTGCGGGATCATCCAGGTGCGAACTTCTTTATCTCCGGCGGTGAAGAACACCATTTGGCGGGAGGCGTCCATGATTTGGCGGAGGAGGTCGTCTCGGTCGCCGGGCGTGATTTCCATTTCTTGGCAGAACTCATTTCGCTCGTCGGCGTCCATTTGCGAAAGTTCGAGTTCGGTGGGTAGCGAGAAGGCGAGGATACGTCCTGCGTTTTGGGCCGAATCCGGCAATTCGGGCAGTTCGGCGTTATCGTCGATGGTGTTGACGATCACCATGCGAGGTTTGTTGGTGAGCAGTTGAAAAGCCTTGGTGGCGCGTTGTTGGTCGGCGTTGAGTTCGAGGTTTCGCAGGGCGTGGCCGGCCTCCATTTCCGCCAACAGCGGTTCGAGGGCGGCGAGTTCCGTGATAAGTTCGTCGCGGTCGGGGCGAGCCTTTTTGACTGTTTCACGAAGTTTTTCCACGCGTTTTGTGACGATGTCGAGATCGGCAATGAGCAGGTCATCTTCAAAATTTTGGATGTCGGCGGCGGGGTCGGCGTTGTTGAACGCGGCCACCACCAGCACTAGGCAACCGGCTTCGCGAATCAGGCCTAGTTTTGCGGCGCTGCCTTGGTGGTCGCGGCTGAGGCCCGGCGTATCGACCAATTCCAGGGAAGCACGCGTTATTTTCTTGGGATGATAGATTTCGCACAGCGCTTCGATGCGAGGATCTGGCACGGCGGCCATGGCGCTTTGCGTGACGTGGGCTTGGGCCGGGTCGGGCTCGGCGCCGGTCAGCCAAGCGAAGAGCGTGCTTTTTCCCGAACCTTGGTAACCAACAATGCCAATCTTCATATCGTGTGTCGCCGCTGGGAGTTGGAGGGATATGGGGCAAGCATTTGACGCCGCCCAGAAACAAAAAAATTCACCGCCGGAAGAGCCGAAAGCACAGCGCGGCCGTGGGCCGCAACCAAAATCGCGTGCGTCCTAGGTTTGGAGTAATCGAGAGAGCGAGACGCAAGCGAGCAAGCGACAATAAAAAGTTTAGCCACCAAAGGCACAGAGAAAAAGGAGAAGAGGCTGTACTTCTTGAATTGAAGGCGGCGTCTGAACGATTGGGCTTCGTGTGTTTGTCGCCCTGAGTGGTTTTAATTTGGGCTGCCTGCCATTTTGGCGGGATTCTGTGGGGTGTTGCACATGGGCAATAGCAGCAGTGCCGGCGTTCACAAACGCAAAGCGTTTCGGTGACAGACGTTAGCAGTATTTCATTTCTTTGGCACGCGGCTTGCTTGTTAGCGGGGGTACGGGTGTCTGTCTGTCATGGCGGCCCGTGTATCGGATTAGGAACGAACGCGAATAAGTACGTGAATTCGGCGTCGGCTGAAAAGCGACGTTTAGACAAAATTTTCATAGGCGAAATAAATCGTCGACAACAGGAGGAAATCCAACGTGGCGAAGAAAATGGTCTTTGACGATGCGGCTCGGCAGTCGCTTCTGGCGGGCGTTTCCAAATTGGCCCGCGCCGTTCGCAGTACGCTTGGGCCTCGAGGTCGCAATGCGGTTCTCGACAAAGGGTGGGGCTCGCCCAAGGTCACGAAAGACGGCGTGACGGTTGCCGAGGATATTGAGTTGGACGACCCCAACGAGAATCTAGGCGCCCAGCTGGTGAAGGAAGCCGCCAGTAAAACGAACGACGTTGCTGGCGACGGCACGACGACCGCCACGGTGTTGGCGGAGGCGATTTTTCGGGAAGGCCTGAAAATGATAGCCGCCGGCGCCGATCCGATGGCGCTTTCTCGTGGAATCGCCAAGGCGATTGACGCTATCGGCGCCGCTGTAACGAAAATGGCCACTCCGATCGATGAAAAGAGTAAGAAGGAAATCGAGCAAGTCGCCACGATCGCCGGAAATAACGATAGCGAAATCGGCTCCGTGCTGGCCAAGGCCTTTCTGAAAGTCGGCAAGGATGGCGTGATCACCGTCGAAGAAGGTCGTGGTAACGAAACCACGGTTGAAGTGGTGGAGGGAATGCAATTCGACCGCGGTTACCTTTCCCCGCACTTTGTCACCAACGAAGACGATGTCTGCTGCGAACTCGACGACTGCTACATTCTGCTCTTTGAAGAGAAGATCAGCAGCATTAAGTCGTTGATTCCGCTGCTGGAAGCCGTCAGCAAGGCCGGCAAGCCGTTGCTGGTGGTTGCCGAAGACGTCGAAAGCGATGCACTCGCCACGCTCGTGGTTAATAAAACACGCGGTATTCTTCAGGTGTGCGCCGTGAAGGCGCCGGGTTACGGCGATCGTCGCAAGGCCATCCTGGGAGACCTCGGCGTACTCACCGGTTCGCAGCCGATCTTCAAGGATCTTGGCATCGACCTCGAAAGCGTCAAGTTGTCTGACCTGGGCCGCGCCAAAAAAATCAAGGTCACTGCGGAAGAGACGATCTTGGTCAGCGGCGCAGGCAAGAAAGCTGATATTGAAGGCCGAGCGGCCCAGATTCGCGCCGAAATCGACATCACTGACAGCGAATACGATCGTGAAAAACTCCAAGAGCGGTTGGCCAAGTTGGCCGGCGGCGTCGCGCAGATCAACTGCGGAGCGGCCACGGAAACCGAAATGAAAGAGCGTAAGGCGTTGCTCGAAGACGCCAAAGCCGCCACGCACGCTGCGTTGGAAGAAGGCATTGTGCCCGGCGGCGGCGTGGCGCTCATTCGCTCCGCGAAGGTGCTCGATAAAATAGATGTTTGCGGCGATGAAAAACTCGGCATCGATATTATCCGCAATGTGCTCGACCAACCGCTGCGGGCGATAGCCGAAAACGCCGGTGTCGACGGCGCGGTGGTTGTCAACCGCGTACGCCGGTTGAAAGGTAAGACCGACGGCTACAACGCCGACAAAAACACTTACGGCGATATGCTCAAGGATGGCGTGGTCGATCCCGCCAAGGTGGTGCGAACGGCCCTGCAAAACGCCGCCAGCGTCGCCTCGCTGCTGCTCACGACCGAATCGCTGATCACGGAAATCCCCCAGGAAGAAGACGGCGACGACCACGATCACCACGACCATGGCATGGGCGATATGGGAATGGGCGGCGGAATGCCCGGTATGGGCGGAGGAATGCCCGGCATGGGCGGCATGGGTGGAATGCCCGGCATGATGTAAACGCTGGCTGGTCGCGCCGCGGTGTTGCATAGGCGGCAGTGTTGCGTTGGCGTCGAACGGCTGGTTCAAGAACGAATTCGATTCAGTTTTGGCACATAAATTAGAGATTGGCATAAAGGAATAAAACTCCATGGCGAAAATTAAAATCCGTCCCCTCGATGATCGTGTTGTTGTCGAACCGTTGGAAGCAGAAGAGACCACCGCCGGAGGCATCGTGCTTCCCGATACCGCCAAGGAAAAGCCCCAACGCGGCACGGTGTTGGCGGTTGGCCCTGGCCGGCTTCTCGAAAATGGCTCGCGGGGCGACCTTTCCGTCGCGGTGGGCGACGAAGTGATTTACGGCAAGTACGGCGGATCCGATATTGAAGTCGACGGTAATGAGGTCAAGGTGCTTCGTGAGAGCGACATTTTGGCCAAGGTGGTTAGCTGAGCGAATTAGCCCATCCTGGCTATTTGCTAATTGCGAAGCTGTTTGCCGCGTCGCTCCCTGGAGCGTAACTGAGTAAGCAGCGCTTTCCAAAAACGAATTGGGCTTCCGGCTGTTTGGCCGCGGCCTCAAAACACAAGACGCGAACGCCCGGCGCACGCCACGGCGAAATCGCCCATCAATAAAGGACCATGTAACGTGGCGAAACAACTTCTGTTTGAAGATGCCGCAAGGGCGAAGATGCTCCGCGGCGTAGATAAATTAGCCGACGCGGTTGCGGTCACGATGGGGCCCACCGGCCGCAACGTGATCATCGCCAAGTCGTTCGGCGGCCCCACGGTCACCAAGGACGGCGTCACGGTGGCGAAGGAGATCGATCTCGAAGACCGTTTCGAGAACATGGGCGCCAAGCTGGTGGTTGAGGTCGCTCAAAAGACTTCCGACAACGCCGGCGACGGCACCACCACGGCCACCGTTTTGGCTCGCGCCATTTTCAAGGAAGGCAATCGGAACATTGTCGCGGGCAGCAACCCGGCGGCGGTGCGGCGAGGAATCGAAAAAGCAGTCGACGCAGCCACCGAGCACTTGCTCAGTATGGCCAAGCCGGTTCGCAGTAAGGAAGACGTGGCCAACGTGGGTGCGATTGGCGCCAACAACGACATGGAAATCGGCAACCTGCTGGCCGACGCCCTGGAAAAAGTCGGCAAAGACGGCGTCATGACGGTGGAAGAAGGCAAAACCAGCCAGACCGAAGTCGAGTATGTCGACGGCATGCAGTTCGACAAAGGCTATATCTCGCCGTACTTCATCAATAACCCGGCCACCATGGAGTGCGACCTGGAAGACGCCCTGATCCTGATTCACGAGAAGAAGATCAGCAACCTGCGAGATCTAGTGCCGGTGCTTGAGAAGGCCAGCCAAAGCGGCAAGCCGTTGTTGATCATCGCCGAAGATATCGACGCCGAAGCGTTGACCTTGTTGGTGGTCAATAAACTGCGCGGCGTGCTGAATGTATGCGGCGTGAAAGCGCCGGGCTTCGGCGATCGCCGCAAGGCGATGTTAGGCGATATCGCGGCCTTGACCGGCGGCGTCATGATCAGCGAAGATCTGGGCTTGCAACTCGAAAATCTGACGCTCGAACACCTCGGTCGGGCCAAGAAAATCACGGTTGATAAGAACGGCACCACCATCGTCGAGGGCGGCGGCAAGAAGAACGAGATTCAAACCCGCATCAAACAAATTCGCAATCAGTTAGACCAGACCGAGAGCGAATACGATAAGGAAAAATTCCAAGAGCGGCTGGCGAAGCTCTGTGGCGGCGTGGCCGTGATATCCGTCGGCGCCGAAACGGAAGCCGAAATGAAACAAAAAAAGGCTCGCGTCGAAGACGCCCTGCACGCCACGCGCGCCGCAGTGGAGGAAGGTATTCTTCCCGGTGGCGGAGTGGCTCTGCTGCGTTGCCATGATGCGGTGCAAAAAGCCCGCGCAGCCGCCAAGGGCGACGAAAAAACCGGTGTCGATATCGTACTGCGAGCGCTCTCGGCGCCGCTACGGCAGATCGCCGATAACTGTGGCATCGATGGTTCCGTGGTGGCCGATGAAATCAGCCAGAAACCGGTGAACACCGGCTACAACGCCAATAAAGGCGAGTATGTCGATATGTTCAAGGCCGGAATCATCGACCCCGTGAAAGTGGTGCGAACAGCGCTCAGCAACGCCGCCAGTATTTCCGGCTTGTTACTCACCACCGAAGCCCTCGTGACCAACCTCGACGCCGAAGATAAAGATAAACGGCGAGTGGAAGGAAGTGTTCGCTAAACCCCCAACGCGGGGCGATTCGATTGCTAACGTATCACGCGGTGCGAACGTAGAGAACGGCGGGCCACTTCGCATCGGAGTGGCCCGCTTTTTTGCCATCACGCCGTAACGTAGGGTTACTCATAAGACTACGGAAGTGTTGTCTGTTCCTCAGGTGTTTTGATTCATGGCCGCGCCTCGCGATTATTATGAAGTTTTGGGTGTGTCGCGAGATGTGTCGTCGCGCGACATCGCGACCGCCTACCGTAAACTCGCCATCAAATACCACCCCGACAGCAACTCCGACGACGAAAACGCCACCGAAAAATTCAAGGAGGCGGCCACCGCGTTTGAAGTTTTGAACGACGCCGAGAAGCGCGCGCTCTACGATCAATTCGGGCATGCCGGAGTGGATGGCTCCGGCGGAGGCGGCGCCCACTTCAACGACGTCGAAGATGTCTTTGAAGCCTTTGGAGATATGTTCGGCGGCGGCGTGTTCGGCGATTTATTCGGGCGGCGCGGCCGTGGACGGCATCATCGGGGCGCCGACATCCGAGCCGACGTCACACTCGATCTGGAAGAAGCGGCGCTGGGTGTCACGAAGACGCTCAAGTTCGCCAAGAAGAAACTGTGCGACACCTGCGGCGGCGATGGCAGCCAGCCCGGTTCAAAACCTGAAACCTGCTCGCGTTGCCGCGGACAAGGCAAGGTGGTGCAATCGGCCGGTATTCTTCGCGTGCAGACGACGTGCCCGGCTTGTGGCGGCGCCGGAAAAATTATTTCGAGTCCTTGCCCAGACTGTCGCGGCGCCGGAATGGTCGGGCAAAAAACGAAGCTGGAGGTCGCCATTCCGGCTGGCGTCGACGATGGCATGCGCGTCCGACTGACCGGCGAAGGAGACCCCAGCCCCGATGGCGGACCGCCCGGCGACTGTTATTGTTTTATCCGCGTGCGCGAGCACCAGTTTTTTGAGCGCGATGGTCAGAGCCTGATTCTTCGCCTGCCCATCACCTACACCCAAGCCGCACTGGGCGCCACGGTCGAGGTGCCAACGCTGGTCGGTCGGCAAGAATTGAAGATTCCCGCCGGCACGCAATCGGGCGAAGTCTTCAGAATGCGAGGCTTCGGAATGCCCGACCCGCACCGCAGCGGCAAGGGAGATTTGCTCGTGCAAACGCGCATCTAAACGCCGCGAAAACTGTCGAAGCAACAAAAGGAAGTGCTCCGGGAATTGGCGGAGTTGGAGCACGTTCATGTTTCGCCGGAGCGAAAGAGTTTCCTCGATACCCTCAAGGACTATTTTTCGCTCGGAGACAGCCAACACGTAAACGAGGAGTAGCCGAGTATGTCTGACGCACAAACGCCCCGCCCGGAAGATTTCAAAATCTCTCCAGAAAGTCAGGGTTCGCCCGAAGAACGGCTGGCGTCGGCAAGCCCGGCTCCCGGGGAGGCTGGCGCTGGGGAGGCGGCTTCGAACCCCGCGGAGGAAATAGCGCGTCTTCGCGCCGAGTTGGCCGAAGCCCAAGAACAAGTCGTGCGAGCGCAGGCGGAATTGGAGAATTTTCGCAAGCGAACGTATCGCCAGGCGGAGCAGGATCGGAAATACGCGATCTTGCCGATCGTGCGAGATTTTCTGCCGGCGTTCGACAACCTCGATCGCGCGATCGCATCGGCCGAACAGCATGAGCAGGCGGCCGGTTTGCTGGAGGGCGTGAAAATGGTTTCCGACCAACTTCTGGCGGTGCTCTCCAAGTACGATTGCCGGCCGATTGAAGCCGCCGGCGAAACATTCGATCCCAACCATCATGAAGCGCTCGCACACCAACCGAGCGACGAACACCCCGCCGGCGCGGTGCTGGGCGTCGTCCAGCGCGGCTACCAATTGCACGACCGCGTGATTCGGCCGGCGCAAGTTTTCGTTTCCTCGGGGCCGGCCTCTTCGCCGGAAGAACCGGAGTAGTTTCGCGGCCCATGAACCGGCAATCGCGAGGACATCCGTTCCTGGCCAAGCAGCCGGGAAACAAACCCATCTACCAGAAGAGTCGAAACCGATGCCTACCTACGACTATGAATGCGATAACTGTGAACACACCTTCGAGCTGTTTCAGGGCATCAACGACCCCGTCAAGCGAAAATGTCCGGAATGCGGCAGGATGAAATTGCGGCGATTGATCGGCCCCGGCGCGGCCATCGTGTTCAAAGGCTCCGGCTTCTATCAAACCGATTACCGCAGTGAATCATACAAAAAGGGCGCCGAGGCGGAACGTAAATCGTCGGAGGCGGCCAAATCAAAAGGCGGCAAATCAGAGGGTAAGTCGGGCGGCAAAAGTGATTCGGGCAAATCTTCAGGCGGCAAAAAAGAGTAGAATAAACGCTGGCTTTTACGAAGCCGGCGATTCAGTTCCTTTTTATATACCGCTCACGGTTGAAAATGTCGCATTTTTCGTTTGACGGCAAGCCGAAGGCGGCTGTGTTTTGAGCCCACGCGTTCGGGCAAACCAGAAAAACGCAGTCGCCTTCGGCTTGCCGTTAAACGAGCCATTGTTAGCCGT
>JAJRWU010000153.1 GCA_024276655.1 Planctomycetota bacterium | reverse complement strand
TGGTGTTGGTGTTGGTGTTGGTGTTGGTGTTGGTGTTGGTGTTGGTGTTGGTGTTGGTGTTGGTGTTGGTGTTGGTGTTGGTGTTGGTGTTGGTGTTGGTGTTGGTGTTGGTGTTGGTGTTGGTGTTGGTGTTGGTGTTGGAGTTGGAGTTGGGGCCGGTGGAGCGGAGCCAATTGGCGTTGGCAGGTTACTCGGAGGAGAGACGCCGTCCCAATACCATTTGCCCGGGTCGTTCCAGGGCGGAGTGATCACCACGACTGGGTCGGGAAAGTTGAACGAATTGGGGTCTGGGAAAATGAACGGGTCAGCTCCCGACCCGGCGGTTGGATTGCAATAGTAGGGATCGGCTCCGGAAGCGCCGCACGGCAAGATCGGCGTTCCGGTGGGGTCGATCACGCCTGGCCCAACCGGCACCGAGATCGAGCGAGACAGCAAACGGTAGTCGATCGCGACCGGCGTGGCGCCATCGGGAGTATTGCTGTTGAATTCAATCTGGTAATCGCCCGGCGCGAGCAGCAAGGTGTTGGCGGAGCGAGTCTCGCCTGGTCTGGCGGCGGCTCGAAATACAGGGCTTCCATTCGCATCGTAAATGACAACCCAGGCGATGGATGAGGTTACTATTTCGACCGGGTCGACCGCGAAGACGAAGTTTATCAGCCGCGTTTCACTCACGTGCAACACCTCGGACGCCGTCGGCTGTTCGGGGCTGAGCGTTCCGGCGGCAATCAGCTCCAACACGGATTCCCGCGTTCCAAAAGTCGCGGAAAATTCGTAGCCGCCGGTGGCGTTGGCGCCAGAGCCTTCGCCGGCTTTCACTTCCACGAAGTAAGGCAAACGAGGATCGGCGCCTGTCGCCTGTATGATAAACTCGCCGTTCGCATTGGCCAGAACCGTCGACGCCACAACCAGACCGTTCTGATCCACGATGACGGCTTTCGGCATCAACCCTTCGGGCGCCGAGGCGCGCACGGTGACCGTCAGCACATCGGCCTGTTCGGCCGCGTCGTCGATGGGCGCCAATTGAAAGAAGTCGACATCGGTTGGATCAAAGATATTCCCGGTGGCGTCGTAGCGGATCGCGCCTTGAAAGTTGGGCGAAAGCAGGAGCCCGTTTGCGGTGGCGGGGGCGTCGTCGGCGTGCTCTCGTTCGAATTCACTTCCCTCTCCGCCGTCGTCGGATCCGTCTTCGCCGCCGTCGTCGGATCCGTCTCCGCCGTCCGATCCGTCGTCCGATCCGTCGTCCGATCCGTCGTCCGATCCGTCGTCCGATCCGCCATTTGCATCAGGCACTCCATACAATCTTTGGAGATTGTTGATATCGGTTGGCGTCGGCGAAAGCGAGGCGGTTATTCCGTGCTGGAACATCGGCGACGTTGGATCGGTGCTGTGGCTTAGTCCAAAAACATGGCCCGCTTCATGGACGGCAACAGCCAGAACCTCGGCAATGTTGTTCAAATTTGCATTCGAGTTGAACAGGATGTCGCCCGCCCATGTTCCCGAGATTACTTCGTCGTGGGGAACCGACATCGCGATAATATCGTTGGGCATGGGGATCGCGGCAACGCGCACATCGCCAAAACGGGGGTCGCCTTGCGTGGGCCCTGGCGAACCGAAGGCGGCGCCATTATCTGACGTCGTCGAGACGCTCGCAGCAGCGTATTGGGCCCAGGTGTCGAAGCCGCGCACGATGGCGTCTTGCCAGACCGATGAAGCGCCGAGCGAATCGAGCGATTCAAACAGATTGCTCTCGTATCCTGCGATATTCGTTCCGTCGGGCGCGAAGCTCAGTGTCAAATTCGGCGCCGCCCACGGCAGCCCCTCGCCGTCAAGCATTAAGCGTGCTTCGAGAGGCTCCAGAAGCATGCGTCGCTTGCGGCGGCGAAACGATAGAGGATCGGGTCTTCGGTGTCGCATCAAAAAACCGGTTGAGTTGCATAGATGAATCGCAGATCCCTGCGACGGATAGCTATCCTACTCTTCACACTAAAGAGTAGCAGAATCCGACGCTCCAATGCGCCACGAGGCTGCAAACATTTGTTGGTCGGAGCGCTGTTGCCACCGCAATTGGCGCGCCATCATAAAAATGCGAAAAAAATACTCTGCTTTTGAATATAACCGCTGCCGCGCCAGGAAGTTGGCAAAAAAACGCCCATTGCCTGAGAGGTTTTTTACCACTTTATCTCACCCAGGTTGATTTTTAATGTTCGCAGTTTGTTGCGCAGCGTGGCGCGGCTGATTCCCAGAATTTTGGCCGCTTGCAATTGATTCCCTTGAGTGTGTCTGAGCACCAGCATGAGCAGATGATGGTCGGTCATCAAGGTGGCTTCTTCGTACAGATTCTCGGAGCGTTCGTGAATGGCGTTGGCGATAAAGCCGTCCCATTTTTCCATACTGAAAGATCCGTTGGGCCTCTCGACCGAAGCGCCGGGCGTGGTGTGAATGAACGCCGGCAGGAATTCGGGAAGCAAAACGGCGCCCGCTGCATGAAGCAACGCCTGTTTCAAGACACTCTGCAACTCTCGCACGTTGCCGGGCCAGGCATACGCCTCTAGCAACTTCAACGTTTCAGCCGAGGTTTCGTTTACGTCTTTGCCTAACTTTCGGGAGAAACGTCGAACAAAGTGCTCCACGAGCCGGGGCAGGTCATTGCCTCGCTCTCGCAGCGGCGGCAACGGAATTGCGAAGACACTCAGCCGAAAGAACAGGTCTTCTCGAAACGCTCCCTCGGCCACCGCTTGCTCCAGATTGCGATTCGTGGCCGCGATCAGGCGGACGTCGGTTTTCACCGTGTTATTGCCGCCCAGGCGTTCAAATTGCTGCTCTTCGACAAGCCGCAAGATTTTGGCCTGCGTGGTCGGGCTCATGTCGGCAACTTCATCGAGGAACAGCGTCCCGCCGGAACACTGCTCAAACTTTCCGATGCGTAGTTGGTCGGCGCCGGTGAAGGCGCCCTTTTCATGACCAAACAACTCGCTTTCGAGGATGGTGTCGGGAATCGCGGCGCAATTGATCGCCAAAAACGGCCCCTCAGCGCGTTTGCTGTGGTGATAGATAGCCCGCGCGACAAGCTCCTTGCCCGTGCCGCTCTCGCCGGTGATCAATATGTTGACATCTTGGGAAGCGACGCGGCCAATCGCCTTGTAGACATCGTTCATCGCGGCGCTGCGGCCGACGAGAATATCAGCCTCAAGCTCCTCGGAAAGATCGTCTGTTTCGATCAGCGGCGCAACGCGTTGCGCTTGTGCAATGGAAAACGCGCTTTCGACAATCCGCCTCAGTTCGCGCAACTCCAGCGGCTTAAAAAGGTAGTCGTAGGCGCCGCGTTTAGTGGCCTCGATCGCGGTTTCGGTCGTGCCATGACCGGTAATAAAAATCACGGGTGTCTTGGGGTTCAACGCACGGATTTCTTGGAAGGCTTCCAAGCCGGTCATGTCGGGCAAATTGATATCGAGGATGATGACATCCGGGTTATGTTCACGCACCGCGGTGATTCCGTCGGCGGCCCGCTCGGCGGTGAGCAACTGAATATCGGGATCGCCAAACACGCGTCGAAAGGCGTGCAAAATGGAGGGTTCGTCGTCAATGACAAGCAGAGCAGGCATGGTTCCTCTCGCTACGCGGATGCAAACTTTTGGTAATGTCGGGCTTCTGGTAACATTGGGCTTCGAGGCCGATATGGCGCCGATTAAGGAACGGTCCCGAAATAAGTTACTGGTTTAGTTCAGAAAAGCCCGGCATTTTCAAAATGCCGGGCTTTGAATTCGGCGTGTAAATTCAGGACTGCTCCTAAGATGATGTATGTCCGGAGCAAATCTCATGCCGGTTTCGGGTTTCCCGGAAGCTCCAACGTGAAGCAGGCGCCCTGCGCCAAGTTCCTGCCCTGCAAACTTCCGCCATGCGCCTCGGCAATGCGTTTGCAGATCACCATTCCCAGGCCGACCCCCGCCTCTTTACTGGTGACAAATGGCTGGAACAGTTTGGGGCGAATCTGAGGCGCGATGCCTGGCCCCGTGTCTTGGACGACCAGCCGCACCGCGCCATCGGCTTGTTCGAGTCGAATCTCGATAGCTCCTCCGCCTGACATTTCGTCGAGAGCATTTCCACACAGGTTAAGAACGACCTGAAAGAGCTGTTCCCAATCGGCGTGAACGGTCAAGGGAGCGTCGGGCTCGACGAGCGTTAACGCAACGCCTTGGTTTCTCGCCCGCGGCTTGATGAGCGAGAAGACGCGCCGTACGACGTCTGCCGGGTCGATATCGCGGCGTTCGGGCCGCCGTGGCCGGGCGAAATCGAGAAATGTTTGAATCGACCGCTCCATCCGCCGAATTTCGTCTTCGATGATTTGCAAATCTTCGGCCAACTGCTCAGATACGTCATCGGCTTCCCGCTGGCTTTGCACAAGCAATTTGACCGACGTCAGCGGGTTCCGCAGTTCATGCGCCACTCCCGTGGCTATCTGCGCGACGGCCGCCATTTTTTCGGCGTCCGCCGAAGCTCGGAGAGGACCGATGATCACCCACCAAACCAGCGGCGCCGTGAGCATCGTCAGCAGACAGGAGTCGACCAAAGCCTCCCAACGGGGATCGACCTCCGCTGGCAGCGCAAGCGGCAGCGCGAACATCACCGCGACTTCGGCAATGAACACGAGCGCCAGCAACTTCGCGACAACGGAAAACGGCGTGGCGGGGGATTCCATCGCAACCTCTCGATTAGACAACAGTACTTGTATTATGCGCAAGGTTGAAAACGACACAATCCTTTGTTTGACCGATCTCGGCGGCGGAGGAAATCGAAACAACCATCGATCCGACAACGAATAATCGATAAACGGCTGCGAAGAAGGGAAATACGGCGTGGGGTAGATTGCTATCACTTTTTTCCACGCCTCCGTGAACCTTATTTTCCGCACATCTCATTGTTGAAAAGTCGGCATTTTTTCGCGGATCTACTTTTTCGTCCGTAGTTGATTTCGGTGATGCCGAACAACTTGATGACCTGACTCGGTAGCGGAGTAGGATCGGTGTACAAGTTTTGGGGCGATGACGACTGCTCGGCTCTATCGCTTCGATCACACGGCCGCTTCGATCACACGGCCGCTTCGATCACACGGCCGCTTCGATCACACGGCCGCTTCGATCACACGGCCGCTTCGATCACACGGCCGCTTCGATCACACGGCGCGTCGTCGGGCGGCGACAGTCACGGCCTTCGTGATAGCGTGGCAACGACTCGATTTCGGCATCGGAGAGGCCGCGTGCAGCCAGGATTTTCTCGACGGCTTCGGCAACGCTTGGACGATCTCGCATCCGAGTTCGCGGCGACTGCAAACGATGGCGCAGCTTCAGCAGTTCGTCCGTGGTTTTCTTGATCGCCTTCATCCGCCCGGCGTCAGCCGAAATCTCCTTGCCCAGGGAGTGAATCCACAACAAGCGATATCCATCGGAAGTTGACCGTTCTTCCCGAAGCGTTCGGAAGTGATAGCGCAATTGGTCGTGGTCGTAGACTTCGTAAAGCAACTCCCAGGCGAGGGAAGCGGGATTGTCCAGCAGGGTTTGCCTCATCATTCGCGGATAGATTGTTATCGCAATTTCCCGCGACGCCGGCGGAAGTTCAGACATTGCCCGACGGTTTCCGGGCGGACATTTCAACGCAAAGGCGCGGACGGCCGCAGAGGGCGGGCGCCAATTATCTCGGCCCAAGTTGACGATACAATGCAATCGCACAGCCGATGAACATCGGCGATATTTGTTTTCTCGCCTTTCGTCATTTCGTTCTTCTCCGCGGCCCTCTGCCTCTCTGGTGCGCCAGGCGAAGCCTGTCTGATCTACTCAAATGAAAGGAGTTGAGCATGATAATTGTTCGTTAATCATGTAGCTGAGGAGGCGATGTTCTCGGGGTAACCCGGTCGTTGAAGCCCTCCGATAGCAAAGGTG
>JAJRWU010000152.1 GCA_024276655.1 Planctomycetota bacterium | reverse complement strand
CGCCATGCCGGCAAATTACAAAATCCAAAAAACTTCGCGCCGCTCCCCCGTCCCAACCCGAATTCCCGGACGCTATTGGGCAAAGCCAGTGGCACACAAAAAACAAGGAAAAACCCTGCAAAAACAGTGCCACCCCGCCGATCGCGAGGCGTCTCGATGGTGAGTTCGCCATGTTCGCCCTTGACCGTCTTCTTGGAATGCCCGTTGCGACGGTTGCCCGTCGCCTTGGCAATCGACTGGGCGCCTACCGCCAACCCCGACGCCTCTTGGTTCACGCCGTCGGCATCCGCTTCGCTCGCAGTTCCGCTAGCATTCCGCGGCGATCCTTTTCGACCCAAATGAACATCCATCTCGGCATCCAGGATCCGCTCCAACGCCGGCTTCATCAGTCCTCGCAAGAGCCTGTTGATATCCTCGATCGTCTTGGCTTCGCCGGCAATCTCAAGTGCTAGCTCTTCCATTCGTCCTTGCAACAAAGCGTCCATGCTCCAACCTCCTTGTGAAAACAAAACCGAAAACAAATATTACTCGATTTCAGCTAGCTGACACAAGATTTCTTACAGGGCCTGGAACGTCAACGGTTCCCTTCACTGGACCTCGTTCCGACTGACCCGTCGCTTTACTCCGCTGGCGTGGAGAGAAACGAGCGACTTGTTGGTTCAGAGGTACGGCAACTTCAAGACCGCTTGCACGAACTCGGGGCTCTTCCTCCGAAGCAAAACCTCCCCGACAAGTTGGTGTCAGGGACACTTCACGAAGCGTTGGACGCCTACGCAGATCATGACGTGAAGTCCCACAACGTGTGGCCGGGCTCAGATCGACTAAAACAAAGCGGCCACCGGCGTTTGGAAATGATCGAGCGGTTCAAGGAGCGGCACCGCAACATGCCGTTGTCAATGCTTGGCTACGATGCGTGCAAAGACCTGATCCGTTTCTGGTGCAAACGTCCTCCTGTTTTGCCTCAGTTGGACATTGAGATTCTCCTTTTCGTGAGTGCTAAACTCTAGCACACTCTTAAAGCTCAACGTCCTACTGGGGCAAAACAAAACGACGTTCGTGTGATTGCAACGCGTGAATTGATCGAACCCTCAATATTCAAACACCGCCAGAACCGGCCGATGGTCGGACGCCATGCTCTCCGCCACCACCTCCGTTTGCAAAAGGCGGAATGCCGCCGCCGGCCGGTAGAAAATGTAGTCGATCCTGGAGGTGGGCTTTGTTGAGGGCGCCGTGGGTGTGGCGGGTTCGTCGATCGCATTCGCCCAACGTTGGCCCAGCATTTTGATCGGCGCCGAGCTGGGTTGGGCGTTCATGTCGCCGGCCAAAATGGTGGGCGTGGCGTCGTCGCCGGCGAACAACGCATTGATAGCTTTTGCTTCGGCCAGCCGGTCTTCGGGAACATTATGTTGGAAGTGCGTGCTGATGAATCGCAACGTTTTTCCGCCCGCCGTTTGCACCAGCAGCGCAATCGCGCCGCGAGGGTACGTCACGCGCTTCGGCGTACTCTCGGTGTACGGCAGCGGCTGGATTCGCACATTTTGTATGGGGAGACGCGTTAGCACGGCGTTTCCAAACAGGCCGCCTTCGTAGTGCTGGGTGGGTCCGAAGCGAACCGCCATTCCCGTCAGTTCGGCCAATCTCCGGGCCTGATGCACGCGGCCCGATCGTTTGACGCCGACATCCACCTCCTGCAAGGCGACCAGATCGGGCTTGGTTCGCGCGATCACGCCAGCTAGGCGTTCGATATCGTATTTTCCATCGTTTCCCTGCCCGTAATGGATATTGTAACACAGCACTCGCAACTGCGTTTTCTTCGAGGCGTTGTTTTCTCCGCCCTCCGCCGACAGCGGCCAGATAACAACAGCGAGCGCCAACGCGGCAAGGACCCGTTTAGCCAGAGTGCGGCTGAAAGTTTCTCGGGAAAGGAATTTCGAGGTTTGGTTGTTTTTGATGTTCACTTAATTTTCGATTCGTGGGAGACGCTCTTCCTTCTCGGCGATTGCATTCACATGGCGAATGAGTGGGAATTCATCTTAAACGAGCGCGGCGCGGCTTTGCAAATTGTCGTGTGAAGACTCATATTTAACACAGCCGATAGCCTCAGCCCAGATAAACCAGAGTCTTTCTTCTGCGTATTCGCAAGATGCAAAGCAAGCGAGCGACAAAAATATTTTACCACGGAGAACCTGAGAGCACGGAGAAAGAGGAGTTGGATTTTTCTGTACTGAAGACGACGCCCGGCGCGGACAGTCTTCGCAAGAGACGGATTCGCGCGCGAATGAGAAGTGGGAACGGCTCGTTTAACGGCAAGCCGAAGGCGGCTGTGTTTTGAGCCAATCCGTTTGGGCAAGCCGGAAAAACGCAGCCGCCTTCGGCTTGCCGTTAAACGAAAAGGCGCCATTTTCAACCGTGCGCAGTATAACTGCCGAAAAAAGCCAGTTGAAAAACAAGTTTTTAGGAACTTGCTCTACGGAGGTCGCGGAGAAAGATGTCCATCTGGGATCATCGCGGGTCGGATCCGGAATGTGGGCGCCTCATGTCCACCTTTGCTCGGCTAGGGGGACGCCCTTGTCGGCGTCGCGATGACAACAATGCCGATCTTGTTGTTTCCAGGGCCTAAGCAGTTGAATACCGACCCCGTAACGATTGTTTCGTTTTCGTTCATTTCAACTGCCGTGCAACTCCATTCTGGACGGTTGTTCGATGCGGAGTTGTCGATCAATTCATTCCGAATCTCAAGACGAATGCCTTTGCCGATATGCGACATTGGTATTAAGTCTATGCGATATTCAGCTTTTTCAAGTCTCAAGAGGCCGTCGATTTTTCGCGAATAGGTCACCGGACAACCTGAAGCAACCTTGATGCGCGGAAATGCGATGGGCTTCCATCGTCGGGAGTTTGAAGCACGCCGAATATTGCGTAGTCGCTCGTCAAGCGGCGGAGCAACGTAGGTAGCGGAATTGCGAGCGTCTTTCGGGAGAAGTCCGTATCGTTGAAGGTCTTCGATTGCACAGGCGTACACCTCCACCTCAATCGCGACGTTGACCGCTAATCGAGTTTTCACGGTTCGTCCAAGTAGCGGACGCGGCGTGGAAACGTATCGCCAGAGGGGAGTTCCTAGTCGCAGGGCGAACCCCAGCAAGAGCATCGTGAGCAAGAGCGATCGAAGAGAAAAACGGTATCGGTTACTTGTCGACTCTGTTTTCATAATAGATTGTTCGCCATCGGAAAGATTGTTGTCGCAATTTCCCGCGCCACCGTGAACGGTTGCCAAAATACTACGCGCGGTCGATGGGGAAGGCGATGACTTGGTCGATCGATTCGGCGCCAGCGGCCAACATGGTGAGGCGATCGAAACCGAGCGCCACTCCCGAACACGCCGGCAGGCCGTGGTCCATCGCTTGCAGGAGACGGCTCTCCAGCGGCAAAGGCGGTTTGCCATCGCGCTGGCGGAGTGCGTTCGCCTCTTGGTTGCGCCGCCGGAGTTCGTCGGCGTCTTGCAATTCGCAATAGCCGTTGGCCAACTCCACGCCCTGAACAAACAATTCAAATCGCTCCGCCAGGGGAGGAGCTTCGGGGCGAATGCGCGCCAACGCCGCTTGGCTGGCGGGATAATCGAAAATAATTTCGGCGCCGTTCTGGCCCAACGTCGGTTGCACGCATTGCGAGAGCAGCAGATCGAGCCAGGTATCGCGATCCCAAGTTGCGGCGTTCGCCAGAGACGCCGCATCAAGGAGTTTCAATGTGTGGGCCTTGCGGCGCAGGTCGTCGTCGGAGCAAGACATGGGATCAAGGTCGAGGCAGCGCTGGAACGCATTGTGGTAGGACGTCGTTCTGGCCGGTCCACAATGGAGTAGGGCGTCGGCCAATCTGGAGAGAAAGTCGATGGCGTCGTGCATGGCGTGACCGGGCCGATACCACTCGACGATGGTGAATTCCGGGTTGTGCCAAGCGCCCGCTTCATCGGCCCGAAAGGCCCGCGTGATTTGGTACATGGGTTGGGCGTACGCGGCGAGCAGCCGCTTCATGCCAAATTCGGGGGAGGTTTGCAGCCAATACGCCGGTGCGGTTGGATCGCCGTTGGAATCGGTAGCCAGCGTAACACGAATGGGATCGATGTGCCGATCGATCACGGTATCGGCTGAAAGCAAGGGCGTTTCCACTTCCCAAACGCCGTGTTCATGGAAGAAGTCGCGCAGGCGGCGCAGCAGATTGGCGCGCAATTCCAAATGGCTCCAAGGCGCCGTCGGTTTGAAATCGTATGGTTGCGGCATGGCGCGAAAAAGCCCTGGATTTTTAACATGCCGGGCTTTTAATTCGGCAACGAAAAAAACATGCTGACGCATGAATTCCAACGGCGCGGCAAAACATGCTGAAGCGTACACTCCAACGGCGTTATACGCTCACGCGCTCCACGTAGTCGCCGCTGCGGGTGTCAACCTTGATCACGTTGCCCATGTTAATGAAGGCCGGAGCGAGCACTTCTGCCCCGGTTTCCAGCTTGACCGGTTTGGTAACGTTCGTGGCGGTATCGCCCTTGGCGCCGGGTTCGCAGTATTCCACTTTCAGTTCCACGTGGTTCGGCGGCGTCATCGTGATCGGGTTTTCATTGAACAACACGATGCTACAAGGCATGCCTTCCTTGAGGAATTTCCAGGCGTCGCCCACCTGTTCGGCCGACAACTCGTATTGTTCGTACGTTTCGTTTTGCATAAACACGAAGGTGTCTGCTTGGCGGTAGAGGTATTGTGCGGTGATTTCCTCGACATCGGCCGATTCCAGCGAATCACCACCTTTGTAGGTGCGGTCGAGCGTGGTGTGGCGGAGAAGATTGCGGAGTTTGCATTTGTAAAATGCGTTCCCCTTGCCCGGTTTGACGAAGTTCATTTCGATCATACTGTATGGCTCGCCATCGATCTGAACTTTCAGTCCCTTACGAAAATCACTTGTTTTGTATGTTCCCACTGGTTGGTCCCTACTTCGCTGGAATGGTTTTGGTCGCTATACCTGAGCATGCGCCGTTTTCATCTGTGAGCGGTATATCTGTCGTCGTGAAAAATCATGAATATGCTGCTCACGGTTGAAAATGGCACATTTTCGTTTAACGGCAAGCCAAAGGCGGCTGCTTTTTTCTGCATTGCCCGAACGCGTGGGTTCAAAACACAGCCGCCTTCGGCTTGCCGTTAAACGAGCCATTGGTAGCCGTGAGAAGTATCATCAATCGAAACAGCGCGACCTCACCTGTTTTCGCCCTCCCGAATGACATCATGCCAAGTATAGCGACTCCCGACGATTCTGTCCGCACCGATTCCCCCCCCGGCGATCCGACCTGGAAAGCGGCCATGAAGGCCGCCATTCGAGACCCCGCCGCACTCTGCCGACGGCTGGATTTGCCGCCGGAATATGAAGCCGGCGTGCGGGAGGCCGCTGAATCGTTACCCGTCTTCGTTCCGCCAGCGTATTTGGCCAGAATCCAACCCGGCGATCCTCACGACCCGCTGTTGCGGCAAGTGTTGCCCTTGGCGGAAGAGTTACAGCCGGCGCCCGGCTTCACGTTCGACGCCGTGGGCGACGCCGCCGCGCAAACCGCTCCCCGACTGCTGCAAAAATACCAAGGGCGGGCTCTGATGCTCGCCACTGGTGTTTGTGCGGTCCATTGCCGCTACTGTTTTCGCCGTCATTTTCCCTATCAAGACCATGCCCCCGCCCCAGACCGGTGGGCGC
This sequence comes from Planctomycetota bacterium, assembly GCA_024276655.1. Lineage (GTDB taxonomy): Bacteria > Planctomycetota > Planctomycetia > Pirellulales > Pirellulaceae > SZUA-33. The sequence goes on along the minus strand of JAJRWU010000152.1, from coordinate 18,548 downwards.
CGGCGTTGGAGGCCATTCGAGCCGACGCTTCGCTCGATGAAGTGCTGCTCAGCGGCGGCGACCCCTTAACACTCGACGACGCGCCGCTGGCCAATTTGATAGGGCAACTCGATGCAATTGGCCATCTGCGGCGGCTGCGCATCCATACGCGTTTGCCTGTAGTGATTCCCCAACGGATCACGCCGGAATTTCTGGCCTTGTTGCGTAAAACGCGGCTCGCGGTTTGGGTGGTGGTGCATGTCAATCATCCGGCGGAAATCGACCAAGAGGTCGCCGCCGCGCTGGGAGCAATGATCGACGCCGGCGTTCCGGTGCTCAACCAAGCGGTTTTGCTGCGCGGCGTGAACGACTCCGCCGACGTGCTCACCGAACTGTGTCTCAAACTATCCGATTTACGCATCTTGCCCTATTACCTGCACCAGCTCGATCGCGTCGCGGGAGCGGCCCACTTTGAAACGCCGCTTGAGCAAGGGCTGGAAATAATGCAAGTTCTGCGCGCCCGGCTGCCCGGCTACGCCGTCCCCCGGTTCGTCAAGGAAGAAGCGGGCAAGCTCAGCAAAACCGTTTTGGCGTGAAACCGGTGGTTTTGGCCGCTTTGTGGAACCACGAATCAACACAAATACACACGAATTATTGCTGGTTGGGAAATTCGTGTTTATGGGCGTGTTCATTGGTGGTTCCCTTTCTTTTTGCTGGCATGTAACCACTCTTTGCGCAACGCCCCGACGCCCTCTCATTTGAGGCTATGGGTCAACAGGGGCAAATAAGAACAAAAATAAAAGATTGCCGGTTGTGTGGTTTACCAAAAGTTTTTCGATTAGGGGGCCGATATCTGAATCGCTGGTTATTTCCGCAAAGGCGCGAGCCGTGTGGGAATAGCGGTCCGGGGGGACACGGCAAACTGCGTAGAACGCTTTTTATCGCGTGACTTGCAACACAGCTCGGCGCAGGCCGAGTGTTGAACCTCCAACGGATCGAGAATCGATGAGCCGGCAAAACTCAAAACTCCCAGCGTTTTTTCTCATCGCGCTGATGGTGTTTACGGGGTGTCATCCCACGCAGCCGTTCTATCTGCAGAACGACGGCGACCTTTCGCACTACATCGACACCGCCACGGAACTCGAATCGCCCGACGTTGCGCATCGCACGCTTGACGAAGTGAGGCAGGTCCATAGTCCGTTCACGCTCACCCATCCGGAGTTTACCGAATACTGGGATCTCACCCTCGAAGAGTGCGTGGCGATGGCCTTACAGAACAGCAAGAACATTCGGCAAGGCGGCGGCGTGAACGTCGCGATCAACCAAACAACAACGGCGTTGGGCCGGTTTAACGCCTCGGGCAATTCGATCTACGACCCTGCCGTCTTCGAGAGCAGCACCGCCGGCGTGGAAGCTGCGTTATCGCGGTTCGACGCGCAGTTCACCTCCAGCCTGACGATCAACACGACCGACCGGCCGCAAAACTTCCTTGGCCAGGCCGGGAATTTCTTCGCCACGGTGTTGACGCAAAACGACGCCAACTTCTCCGCCGAGATCAACAAGATCAGCGCTGTTGGAACACAATACTTTCTCCGCCACACGATCGGCTACAATCGCGGCAACCGCGGAGGCGGCAGCCGGGCCCTCTCTTCGGTGTACACCTCGGCAATCGAAATGGAGGCCCGCCATCCTCTGTTGCGAGGCAGCGGTGCGCTGGTCAATCGGACGCCGGTGGTGATCTCTCGCATCAATACCGATATGCAACTCGCACAATTCGAGGCGCGCGTTCGTGACATTGTCTACAATACGGAACGCGCCTATTGGGACCTCTACTGTGCCTACCATATTCTGGAAACGGCCAAAATATCTCGCGATAGCGTGAAAGAAACGCGAGATTTGACCGCCGCCAGCTTTCCCCAACTGCGCACCAAGCAAGACCTCGAACAAGCCAACGAACAGTACTTTTTCTTTCGCTCGTTGCTCCAAGCGGCGCTGGCCGGCGATTCCAACACCGGCGCCGCCGGCGTGTTTGAATCGGAAAGAGCATTGCGTTTCCTGCTGGGCTTGGCGGCGACCGATGGCCGGCTGATTCGACCAATCGACGAACCGACCACCGCGCGGGTGGAATTCGATTGGCACGACATTCACACCGAAGCGATGGTCCGTAGCCCGGAGCTTCGCGAACAACAGTGGCTGATCAAGCGGCGTGAAAACGAGCTGATCTTGGTGCGAAATCAACTGCTGCCCCAAATGGACCTGACCTTGCTCTACCGCTGGCTGGGCGTGGGCGATGTCTACGGCTCGGGCAATCGCCGCGGCCTGGATTTCCCCGCCGCGGGCTCCAGTTCGTTGGATAGCCTGACCCAAGGCGACTACCAAGAAGCGAGCGTCGGCCTCAACTTCACGCCGCCGAAGTTCGGCGCCCGAGCGGAATTGGCCGGAGTGCGTAATGGCCAGTTGAACCTCGCCCGAGAGCATGCCCGCATCGAAGACATGGAGCTTGAACTTTCCCACCTGCTGAGCAGCGCCGTGCGAAACCTGGATAGCCAGTTCAAAATCACGCAATCGAACTTCAATCGTTGGGTCGCCTCGGAAGATGAAGTGCGGCTGCGATTGGTGGAATGGAAATTGGGCAAGGCTCAGCCGCTCGACACGCTGCTCGACGCCCAACGCCGCATGGCCGATAGCCGCGCCGCCTTCTTCCGCACCTTGTGCGCCTACAACAAAGCCATCGCCACGGTTCACTACCAGAAAGGCTCCATTCTGGAATACGATGGCGTGATGCTGGCCGAGGGCCCTTGGCCCAAGAAAGCCTACTGGGACGCACTCGGCCACGCCCGCCGTCGCGATTCGAGTTACTACCTCGACTACGGCTGGACCCGGCCCGGCGTGATCAGCAAGGGCCCCATCGAACAAGACGCCCATGGTATTTCTGAAGGCGAAGAAATGTTCTACGAATCGATTCCGGCGGGCCAGCCTACGCCCGCTCCCCAAGAAGAGCCGATCTTCACTCCGGCTGGAACGCATACTCACGCGGCGGCCGGCAATTCGGTGGTCGGCGGCGTGGCCTTGACGTCGGCGTCGGGCGACGCCTCGTCGGAGGCCTTCGTCTGGGATTTGGGGCTGTCGTCTGGCCAAAAGAAGAAAGCAGCCTCGAAGCGCGGTGGCGTCAAACGCAGCCAAGCGGCCGCTCCAGTGACGTTCGACGCTCAAGTTCGTCCTGCCAGCAAGCTGCAATGGGTGGAATCGAAGGCTGAGGCGAAGTAGGCGCCACCCCGCCGAATAACCGATAAACGGTTACTAATTGCAGAACAGGCAAGCCGGCGCGGCCGATGCACTCAGTTGCAAAAAGGAAACGCCGCGCGCCAGCGACACCACGCCTGTGAGCACCACGCACCAGGCGGCGATCTTGAGCATGTGCTGGCGGCGGCGAAGCGTCAGCAGCGAACCGCCGCAACCGGCCAGCAGCATCAGCGGCGCCGTTCCCAAACCGAATACGGCCATTACGGCCATGCCGGCGAAAACATCGCCCGTCCCGCCGGCCAACGCCAGCATGGCGTAGAGCAAACCGCAAGGCAGCAATCCGGTAAAAACGCCGGCCAGAAACACGTTTCCAAACCCTGGAGCGGTGAGGAAATTCGCCAGGAATGAGCCCGCCAAACAAGGCGTCCGCCCGTCGCTTCGGCTTCGCCGGGGGCGCACGTTCGCGGTGGCTAGGCCTTGATACACCAGCAGCACGCCCGCGATGAGCGCCAAGACGGCCGGCGCGTTGACCAACGCAGGGAACTCCCGCGAAAGCCGCCAGCCGCCGAACCCCATGAACGCGCCCAGCACCGAATACGTGAACACGCGCCCGGCGGTGTAGAACAGTTGCCGCTGCGTGTTCCGCCAGAGCGACGGCGAAGCCCCGCCAATCGACAGGGCGAACCCGCCGCACATGCCCACGCAGTGCGATGACCCCAAAAAACCGGCCATGAAAACCAACAGCAGCTCCATCATGACAGGCCCCCGCCAGCGGCCGCGAATTCTTCCGCCCGCCCGTTGCCGGCCAATGCCGAGAGGGCATCGTTGACGCCGTCATGACTATCGCTTGTGTCGTCTACGCCTTTCGCCGGAGCGGCTGAGGGCGGCAAGGGGAAATTCTGGAGTTGCAGCGAATTGCTAACGACCATCAAGCTACTCGCCGCCATCGCGAGAGCCGCAAACACAGGATGCAGCCAACCGGCGGCGGCCAGCAAGACGCCGATCGTGTTGTAGGAAAAGGCCCAAATCAGGTTCCACTTGATCGTCTGCACCGTGGCGCGGGAGAACTGAATTCCCCAGATCAGCCGGTCGAGATCATTGCCCAGCAGGCAGATATCGGCCGCGTCGCGGGAGAGGTCGGCGCCGCACCCCAACGCGATTCCCACATCGGCGGCCGCCAAGGCCGGCGCATCGTTCACGCCATCGCCCACCATCGCGACCACGTTACCGCCAAGCTTCGAGAGCATCTTTTGCTTATCGGTTGGCAGCAAACTGGTATGCACCTGGACCGACACGGCGGCAATCGGCGCCAACACGGCGGCGGTATGATCGCCGCTGAGCACCGCCACGCGGGCGCCATCGGTTTGCAGTTGTTTGATCGCGCCCGCCGCTTCGGGGCGAAGTTGCTCGCGAAAGAAGAACACCGCCCGCACGCTCCCGCCGTGGGCCAAACACGCCAGCGAACGTTCATCGGCCGAAGCGCCGTGCAACACTTCACGCAACGACTCTGGAATACTCCAGCCGCGTTCCTCCATGAACCGCCGACTGCCCAAGCCAACAACTCCGATTACGCCGCCGAAATCGGCCGAAACTCCCAAACCGGGGTGCAGCGTTACATCGTGGGGCAACGGGCCGGATGGCATGGCCAAGGGCGGCTCTGGAGCGAACTGCTTGATGGCGGTGGTCAGCCGATGGGAGCAAACCGCGGCCAGGGCGCCGGCCAAATTCAAAACGTCGCAGCGCTGGGCCGGGTCGGCCAGAACGACGTTTTCCACGACCGGCTGGCCCGTGGTGAGCGTACCGGTTTTGTCGAAGCAGAACAGATCGACCTGAGCTAGGCGGGCCAGGGCGTCGCCGTCGCGAAAAAGAACGCCCGCCAAGGCGGCGCGGCCCAGCGCCGCCCAAACGGCCATGGGCGTCGCCAAGCCGAGCGCGCAAGGGCAGGCGATTAACAACACCGAAAGCCCCGCCAAAAGCGCCGGTTGCACGCCGCCTGTCGCGCCGTGAACGGCAACCGTCAGCACGGCAATCGAGACCACCGCCGGCAGGAACCAACGCGTCCAACGGTCGGCGGCGCGTTGCCAACGACCGGGAGCGTGAGCCGATGCAACAACAGCGTCGAGCAAACGTTGCAGCGTGCTTTCACTAGGCGGCGCCGTGACTTGAATCGTGAGGGCGCCGTCCAGGTTGAGCGAACCGGCGTAAACCGTATCGAGCGGACCCTTGTGGCAAAGCATGCTTTCGCCGGTCACTATTTGTTCGTCGATCGAGGCCCGGTTTTGCGTAATCAGGCCATCGATTGGAATCCGCTCGCCGGGCAGCACCAGAACTTCGTCGCCCGGTTGCAACGATTCAAGAGCCACGCTGTGTTCTACGTTATTTTTGATCAGCCGCACGCTTTGCGGCAATAATTTCTCCAACGCCCGCAGAGCTTCCGTCGTTTTCAGTTTACCCGTGGCCTCCAACCAGCGGCCAAGCGTGAGCACGACCAACACCATGCAAGCCACTTCGAAGTAGACGTGCGGCCCGTTGGTCACGAGTGAAAATATGGAATATCCGAAGGCGGCGGCAACTCCCAGCAGCATCAAGAAGTCGACGCCGAAAATGCCGTGGCGGAGGTCGTGCCAGGCGTTTTCCACCAGCGGCGCGCCGAGCAACAACAGCACCGGCGCCGTGAGCAGCAGGCAAACGCTTCGCAACAGGTCGCGGAGGGCGAACGCGGCTTCGCCGTGCTCCAACGGAGTTTCGTAGACGTCGTAGCTCCACAATACCAAGGTGAAAACCATGACATTCATCGAGAAGAAGATCGCCAAGCCGAGCCGGGTGAGCGTCCAGCGAAGTTGGCCCGTGTCGCCGCTTTCTTGTGCGACCGCCGCCGCGAACCGGCATCCAAAGCAACAGTAACGCGGCTCATTCGCAGCCACTGCGGCGACGGGAAGCCCGCAATGGTCGCAATAGGCGGCGGGTGCGGCGGTGCGGGAGGTCATTGGTCTTGAAACAGTTCAAGTTGCAGCGCGGGAAACAGATATCGAATCGTATAGTAAACCGCGAACACCCAGAAGCCGATCCAAATCATGCGCACGTACCAGGGTATTTCGTTGCCCGTATAGAAATGGTATTCGTGTTCCTCTTCGGCCGAGGTTTTCTCCACGCCCGGAGGGAATTCTGGCTTGTCTGGCATTATGGTTTGCCTCCGAGTTGTTGGTCTAATCGTTGCTCGTTGTCGAGCATGGCGTGTTTCGGTTCTTCGATGTCGTGAAACATTCGGTTGGCCGTGGCCCAAAAAAACAGGCATAAAAATCCGCCGCTGGCCAGCAGGTAGTTCAGCATGGGCGCGATGGCGAAAGAACCTTCCCAATCGCCTCGATAGATACGAACAAACTCGTAGAACTTGCCCACGAACCCATACATGCTGGGAACCAGAATGAGCACCGCCAAAACGATCGTGAGCCGCGTGCGAAAACGAGCCGACTTGGCTTCGTCTGTTGGGGAAGGTTTTTTTTCCGGCGGATCGTTACCAGGAAACGCGTCTTCTTGCAAAAAACCGGGCTCGTTCATTAGTAGTCTTCCTCCGCATCGGCGTTGACCTGTTCGTAATACGGGTAGCTATCGAGCGAAGTGCCCAGCCATTGCAGGTAGGTGATGATCGCCAATCCGCGTTTGTTGGGTTTGTTGGGGGCGCCGTCGAAAAACCATGTGTATTTAGGCATGGGCGAATCGGGCGACACCAACGGAGGATCAAAAAAGTGGACCGCATGCCAATCGTTCGAGCGACGGCCCGCTTCGTGGCTGAGGTCGGGCCCGACGCGGCGGGTGCCGAACATCACGGGCCGCTGCAATTCGTTTTGATATTCCTCCGCCGTCGAGACAGGCCCCCAACGTTTCGATTCATTCGACACCGGGCGAACAAACTGGCTATGGCAATGCCAACAGCCCTCGCCAATATAAAGTTGCCGGCCCAAACGCAACGCCGCGGCGCAGTTTTCCTCCGTCGGTTCGCCAAACGCTTCCTGGAACGCCTCAGGATACCGCCGGTTCAGGTCGCCGAAGTGCGCCATCACCCGGTAGTTCACCACCTCCTCCGCCGTTTTCTCGGTAACATCCTTGTACATCAAGATCGGAGTCCAGACGTTCGAGATAAACGCGAAGAGGAAAAACCCGATCCCCGCAATTCCCAAAATACCGGCTTTGCTTTCAAACATGTTTCAACTCTCGTGTTTACGCGACAACCCATCGTGAATTGGCCGGGCGGCGCCTTGGCGGAGCCGCTCGGCATGTTGTTCGGCTACGCCAGCGCCGGCGCTACGTCGATATCGGGGTTCAACTCTCGAACCGGTCCACGCCATGTGAGGTAGAGGTTGACCAGGAAACAGAGCGTTCCGGCGAACATCATTAAACCGGCAAAAGCGCGAACCACCCAAAACGATTGCGAACCCATGACCGATACATCCCACGGCGCCAGGGAGGCCCAGTAATACCCTTGAAACACGCCGGCCAATCCTAGATCGAGAAACATAATGAACACGCCGACGGCCGAAAACCAAAAATGGATTTCGCACAATTTTCGGCTGTGCCAGTCGCGGCCGATCAAGCGAGGGAAGAGGTATGTCATGATGCCGAAGATCCACATGCTGAACACGCCGAACATCACCAAATGGGCGTGCCCCACGACCCAGTCGGTGAAGTGGATCAGCTTTTGGAACGTCAGCGTGACCTGCAGCGCACATTGAAAACAGGTGATGAAGTAATAGATCATGCCGCAATAAAACCAGCGTATCGGCAGGTTCTTTTTGAGCACTTCGCCGTCGCCCCAGATGGTGCCGATGAAGTTGATCACGACCGTCGTGACGACCAACTCCACCGCAATCGTGGAAATGATGGCGCCGTATTGCAGGAACATTGGAATTGGCGTGTAGAGAAAATGGTGAATGCCTTGCAGCGGATAGAAAAACGCCAGCCCCCAAAAACCCACCAGCGAAAGCCCGTGGCTCCAAATGGGGCGTTTGAGCATGATCGGCACGAAGTAGTACATCAGCCCCCAGCCCAGCGGCGTGACAAACAACCCCACAAGATCGTGAATGAAGAGTCCGCCCACCGCGCCGCCGCTCACGCCGCCCACTGCATACTCTGGCATGAAATTCCCCATGCCGTAAGTTAGAAAAGTCCAGACGAAGGCCGCCATGAAATACCACAACGAAACATACATCGGTCCGCGCTGCCGAACGATGGGTGTCATGAAATTGATGGCCACCAGCAACAAGCCAAGCTGTGCGACGGGGTCGATCCAGAACGGCGTTTCACCCCATTCAACACCCTGAGCGCCCAGCGACATCGAAATATGCAACTGGCTCGCCAACTCGGCCACCCAATCCTGCGCTTGAAAGGAGGGGCCCAAAATAATTCCCGCAGCCGTACAAACCACGACGAATTGCCAAGCACTGAAAATAAAATACGACAGCGCCACGCTGGCCACCGGCCGCAGTGTGAGCCGCGGAATCGCCCAATGCAAACAACCGAGAAAGGCGTTGGCCAGGAAGCCATACGCGATGGCGTTAGTGTGAACCATCCGCCAACGGGCCGGCGAAAGAAGCTCAACACCGTCCAGCGGATTGGCTCGAATCAATTGCAAGGCCACCAACAGCCCCGCCAGCATGGAAACCGTAAGGAAGGTCAAGGCGGCCAGGAAATACCACGCCACCAATCGTTCATTGACGAGATCGTCGTGGCGAGGGAGTAAGGGTTTGACGTCGGATGTCATGATTGCTCCGCCGACGTTTTCGTCGGCGTTTGATAGGGAACGTACAGACCCAGCGGATACATAAGCGCCATGGTCCAACCAAAGACCAGGTGTGTCAGGGCGGCGATATAAACGGGCGTCAGTTCGACAATCCAGTTGCCGCCGAAAAGTAACGGCTGTAGCCAACTCAGCACGCCATAAAAATTCACCAGCCATAAAACCAGTGAAATCGCCGAAGCGACCGCCAAGCGTTGCACCAAACTCGCCTTGGCCGTGAATCGGACCAGCGCCATGTAAAATGGAACACCCAGCACCATGCCGGTCGCGACATACAAACAGCAGCCGATGGCCATCGCCAGGCCGCCGTCCAGTTCCAGGGCCCGTTCGCCTAGAGGAAAGGTCAGATAGATCTGAATGATTTTCAAGGGCGATTGCCCCACTGCGGCCGAGCCGACAATATTGAACATCAGGCTGGTGAGCGCCGCCGCCATGCCCAAAAAGAAACCGGCCGTACCATAATACGCGGCGTAATAGCCTTCCGGTTTCCAGCGTTCTCGCGGAATCATTAGAAGTTGCTGTTGCAACGTTTCGATTTTCGCGCGATGTTCGGCGATCTCGCGAATAATCGTCTGACGGTCGGAAGAGTCGGGTTGCATGGCGTTGCCCGTGGTCGACGGTGAGTAACTGGAAACACGCAATCAAAACCGAAAAAGCGTTATCGGAAAATGGATTATTGGGTGGCGTCCGCCGCCGGCTCTGTTTCGGCCGGCTCTGTTTCGGCCGGCTCTGTTTCGGCCGGCTCTGTTTCGGGACGGTATCGCTCGATATCGGCCGGATCAAACTCTTGGCCGGCGGCCACCGCCCGCACATAATCAACCAAATGCCAGATCGTTTCGGGTTCGTCTTTCAAGGCTTCGCTGAAGCCCGGCATGGGCGTTCCGTTGATGCCGGCGTAAATGCGTCGGTAGATATCCAACGGGCGCCGCCCGCCATGCAGCGTGCCCATGGTGATATCCGCCGCGAAGGCAAGATGCCCCCAATCGTCTTTGCCGACATTCTCCGGCCGGCCGCGGCCATCGGCGCCGTGGCACTTCGCACAGCCCTTGGTCAAAAAAGCCTTGCGGCCCAGCATGACGGTTTCCTCGCTCGAAGCCGGACGCCGCACCACCGGCAACACCACTTGGTGTTTCGCCTCGGCCCACGAATCGGCAATATCGTTGACAATATCTCCCACGACTTCGAGGTCGAAATCGTCTTCTTCGTCCAACTCCAGTTCGGCCTCCATGGCCAGTTGGATTTCCAATTCGCCCCGCCGGCTGAGCAGAATCACGTAGTCGACAACCGCCTCCATCTCGTCATCGGGCAGCCACCGGAAAGACGGCATCGAAGTGCCCTTGGCGCCGAATCGAATCGTGCGGATCAAATCAAGCCGCCGCGGCTTCGAGCCGCGCGGTGTTGACATGAACTTGAATTTACCCGGCAGGTAGTTGCGCGGCGGCGGGTTCAGATATTCGGCGGCTGGGCCGTTTCCATCGCCCGTGACGCCATGGCAGGAGGCACAGCGGCGGCGATAAATGCGCCCGCCGAGTTTGAGATGAGCCGGGTCCGCCTTTTCGATCAACAGCGTGCCGCCGCTGGCCACCGAAGGCGCCATCAGACGCGGCGACTCCGGCGTGCCGAAATAGCGTTTCAGCACGTCAACGGCTGGCGCTCGTTGTTTGGCGGGCAACTCATCGATCTTGGCGGAAATAACATACACCGCCGGTTGGCTGCGAGTGCAACCGCCGCTCAACAACAGCGCCGGCAGCAATATCGCCAACACTCTCCAGTGTTGTTGCCCGAACGGGCGCCAACACCGAGAAACCGTAAACACCTGCATCAAGCCAACCTCCATGAAAGGTACTGCTGCAGTTGAACAATCTTCTAGACGTGCAAAAACGATGAGACAAGCAATAGCGATTCAAAACTTGGGCTAATAATACAAACTCCATCAAGACATTAACAGCACCCAAGGACGCAAAAGCGGTGAGAAATTTCCGCCAGGCATGTACCTGACCGGCCAGCTGAACACCGGTTAGGAGCGTTCGAGAAATAGATAGTCTTGATAGTCGCGGTTCGCTCCGCGAAAGTCGCGGTTCTTCTCGGAGCGAAAAGCGACGCTCATGGTTCGAACGCTCCTCAGGCGAGCGGCAGACGGGAATTTACCAAAAGCATTTTTCTCGGTCGCCAAAAAGCCCGGCATTTTGAAAATGCCGGGCTTTTAATTCGATAAATTATTTCCCGCCGTTCGCCTTACCCGATACGCTCCTTGCCCATGAACGGCTGGAGCGCCGTGGGAATGGAAATGGTTCCGTCTGGCTGCTGGTGGTTTTCCATCACGGCGATGATCGCCCGACTGGTGGCCACGGCGGTGCCGTTCAACGTATGCACGAAATGCGTGCCCTTCCGGCCTTTTTCCTTGTAGCGAACATTCAGCCGGCGGGCCTGGTAATCGGTGCAGTTCGACGTGCTCGTCACTTCGCCCCATTCGCCCGACTCACCGCGACCGGGCATCCAGGCTTCGAGGTCGAACTTTCGATAGGCCGGTCCGCCTAGGTCGCCGGTGGCGGTATCGACCACGCGAAACGGAACCTCTAGTCCCTCGAAAATACGGCACTCCAGTTCGCAAAATCGATCGAGCGTCGCCTGGCTGTCTTCCGGCAACGTGAAGGCGAACATTTCGACTTTGGAAAACTGATGCACCCGATACAAACCGCGCGAGGCCCGCCCGGCGGCGCCGGCTTCGGTGCGATAACAATGGCTGAGTCCACAGTAATGCAGCGGCAGTTGCTCGGCGTCAAGCGTTTTTCCGGCACACAATCCGCCCAGCGTGATTTCCGCCGTGCCGACCAAATGCAGATCGGAATTTTCGATGCTATAAATTTGCGTTTCCGGCCCCCTGGGAATGAAGCCCACGCCCTGCACGATTTCGGTGCGAGCCAAGTCGGGCGTGATCATGGGCGTGAAACCTTCGCCGATGAGCAAATCGAGCACGTAACGTTGCAAAGCCAAGTCGAGCAGCACGGCGTCGTTCTTCAAATAGTAAAATCCGTTGCCGGTGACCGCCGCCCCGCTTTCAAAATCGATCAGGTCATGCCGTTCGGCCAGCTCCACATGGTCGAGCACGGGAAAATCAAACGTTCGCGGCGCGTGCGAACCACGCCGCAGTTCCAGGTTCGATTTGTCGTCTTCGCCGATCGGCGCCTCTGGATGCGAAAGGTTGGGAATCAACTGTTGAATATCCACGATGGCGGCATCCAGGGCGTCGTGCTCCGATTGCGCGGCGTCTTTTTGTTCACGCAGACGACGGCCTTCTTCCTTGCGGGCTTCGCGTTCGTCGGCGTCCTTGGCTTTGCCGATCGACTTGGAAACTTCGTTCGCGCGGCGGTTCAGTTCCTGTACGTCGTTCTGCTTCGCCCTGCGTTTCTCCTCCAAGCCGAGCAGTTGGTCGATATCGGCCGAGACGCCCCGGTTCTTACAGTTTTCCTTAACGGCTTCGGCATTCTCGACAATAAACTTACGGTCCAACATGGCGATTATTTCTTTGGGGTGCGTTTATGAGTGGTTCGTTTAACGGCAAGCCGAAGGCGGCTGCGTTTCGCGCCGTAAAAACACAGCCGCCTTCGGCTTGCCGTTAAACGAAGAATTGTGTCATTTTTGGACGAGTGTGATTCACCAAGGCAAACGTGCTGTGCGAAGAGCGAGCCGGCTTCAGTCGGCGTCCTTTCCCAACTGGCTGATTTCTTGCCACAGGTGCGCGCTGGCCTTGGTTCCGCGATGAAAATCGGCCAAGCAAAATTTTTCGTTGGGGCTATGCGTGTTATCGTCGTTGAGGCCCCAGCCCAATAAGAGCGTATCGGCGTTCAACTCTTCGGCAAACGTCGTGACCACCGGAATCGAACCACCTTCGCGAACAAAAACGGGCCGCTCGCCGAAACCTTGTTCAATAGCGTTGGCGGCGGCGTCCATGAACGGGCTTTGCAAATCGACCACCGCCGCCTTTGCGCCGTGCTCTTCCAACAGTTCCCACTGAATACCCGCAGGACAAAGTTCGGCGATCTTGGTTCGCACGCCGCGGGCGATTGCGTGAGGATCTTGGTTGGGAACGAGGCGAAAACCGAATTTGGCGCCGGCCCGCGCTGGAACAATCGACTTCCCGCCTTCGCCTTCGTAGCCGCCCCAAATTCCCATGATATCGAACGTCGGCCGCGACCAACGCCGCTCCAACGTGGAATAGCCGCTTTCGCCCTGTAACGCGGCAACGCCCAACTGTTGCTTGAACTCTTCTTCGTCGAACGGCAGCGAAGCGAACTGCCGGCGTTCTTGTTCGCTGAGCGGGGTTACGTCGTCGTAAAAACCCGGAACCTGCACGCGGCCTTCGTCATTCTGGAAGGCGGCCAAAATTTGTGTCAAAACATTTACCGGGTTGGCCACCGCGCCGCCGAAGGTTCCCGAATGCAAGTCTTGCCGAGGCCCTTGCAAACGCAGTTCAAACGAGGCGCCGCCGCGAAGTCCGTAGGTGATGGCCGGTTGCCCCGGCGCGAATTGGGAGCAATCGCTGATCACGACGACATCGCAGGCCAGTTTTTCACGGTTCGCCTTAATAAAAGGCGGCAAGTGTTCACTGCCGACTTCTTCTTCGCCTTCAATCAAAAACTTCAACTGCACGGGCAACGCACCGCGCGTTTTCAGCCAGGCTTCGGCGCTCAGAATGTGCGTGAGCATTTGGCCTTTGTCGTCGGTGGCGCCGCGAGCGTACAGGTTGCCATCGCGCAGAGTCGGTTCAAAAGGAGGCGAATGCCAGGCTTCGAGCGGATCGACCGGCTGCACGTCGAAGTGTCCATACACCAACACGGTCGGCGCGCCGGGCACGGACGGCGATTCGGCATACACCAGCGGATGCCCCGCCGTTTCGATCAACTCCGAGGCCAACCCCAAGCTGCGGAAGTGTTCGTCGACCCATTGGCCGCAGCGGCGAACATCGGCCGCGTATTGGCTGTCGGTGCTGATGCTGGGAATCTGCAAAATCTCGCGTAAGCGGTGCTCAAAGGCGTCGCGATGTTCGTTCAGATAGAGATCGATATCGTCGAGCATGTTTTCTTTCTGGGATCGGCGGCTGAAATATCAAAAAACCGTTTCCCTACCGCTGGGCGGTCTAATATAATGGTCTGATGAATTCCCGGCCATCGCACACAACGCGGATTTTCCGTTACGATGGTCGTTTGTATGAATGGAAACCGTTTAGTCCAACAGGGGAGCGAGGAAGTGTCTACGGAAAGTCAGGACGCGGTGGTGGTGGCGCCGGCGAAGCCCCGCAAAGACAAGGAAGCAGCCAAAAACCGCCCCAAACCGAAGCAACAGCCCCGGTATCATGTGATTCTGTGGGACGACGATGACCACAGTTACGAATACGTCGTGGGAATGATGCGAGCGCTTTTTGGCCATCAAACCCAGCATGGGTTCCAGATCGCTGAAGAAGTCGACAACTCCGGGCGGGCGGTTTGCCTCACCACCACCATGGAGCATGCCGAACTCAAGCGAGATCAAATTCACGCTTTCGGGCACGACCCCGCTATTCAGCGTTGCCAGGGTGCGATGAGCGCTTCGATCGAACCGGAGAGCTAGTGCTTTGTCACGGATAAAAATTCGAATTGCTCAAATCAGCCGGAACGCGCTAGCGTCCGGTTTTTCCTGTACAACCGTGGGCTAGCGCCCAGCGGCTAATCCTAAAATTCAATGCTGACAGACCACTAGGCAGACTTAGGCTTTGCGGGAAAGCGATAAGCCGCCGGCGGGCGCAGATCATTCCTGTTTTTTCGCCACGAAGCTGTGCAGAATCAGGACCGCGCCGACGGAAATCAGGGCTAGGCCGATCCATTTGGGAGGCTCAAACGTTTGTTGTTGGAACGAACTGGTGGTCGGAAAAAATCGTTCGACAAAAACGGCCACCTTGGCGGGAGGCGAATCGAACTTTTCGCGAACAAATCGGGAAGCAGCGGTGTTCAAGACAAAAGTCTCGACGTAACGCAACTCCAATCCTACCAGGAGGATAAGCAGCCCTATCTTGAAGTACTTGTTTCCGTCGAACCGCATAAACCCACGTCTCCTCCATGCTCACGACGTTGCCAGCAAAATGCCGCCGCCTGTTTCGGCAGCGCACCAAGTCGTGTTCACTATATCGATTCGATCGAGCCGCCTACTGCACCAACCCAACAAATCTTCGGATTACGCAGTTGAGAATTCCGATGAAGCAAACACTGCGGCTTGGGCGAACCTTTCAGGATTACAGGGTTAGTTAAAGCGGGAACCGCAGCGAAGTCGTTATGGGCTCACGCGGAATGTTCTGGCCAAAATAAAAGCCCAGCGTTTTCAAAACGCCGGGCTTTTGCGAGCGGCAACCAGTGACTCATTTTAGGGAAATCGACCGCAAGGGCGCTAGAAAGATCGCCGCGGCGAAGGGCGAGATTCTCAACTTTCCATCGGATTCGGTCGATTCATTGGATATGCATTCTCGTTGAGAATGTCACGTCCCGCAGTTTCGACCCTCTTCGGCTATGTTCATGGCTCGCTCATTCCGCGAACGCGGCGGTTCCGCGTGCGCTCCCTCCGACGTTATTCAAGAACTGCCCGGCGATTGGCGGCTGTTGGGCCGCATTGGCGGAGGAGATTGGGCAGACGTCTACCGCGCACAGCCGTTGACTTCGGAACACGGCCAGCCGGGCGATTATGCCGTCAAAATGGCGAAGCCCGATGCCGCCGACAGCGCCCTGGCGCTTAATATGCTCCGCCGCGAAGTTGCCTTGGGCGCCGCCCTGGACGATTCCCATTTACCGGCGGTGCTCGACGCACATCTTAAAGAACCCCCGTATTTTTTTGTGACGCCCTACCTGCCGGGCGCCACGTTGGGTGAAGTCGTGGCGGGCGGCAAGCCGTTTTCTGCTTCGTTCGCACTCTGGATCGGTCGTCAAGCCGCGCAAGCCCTGGCCGCGATCCATGGCATTGGCTGGCGGCACGGCGATGTCAAACCGCACAACTTGCTCGTCTCGCCGGAAGGCCACCTCACGCTGATCGATTTAGGACTCGCCTCGCCCACGGGAGAGAGTTTGCCGGGGAGCGAAACTTCACTCGCCGGGACCTTGGCCTATACCGCTCCCGAGTGTTTCTGCGCGGCTCGCAAGCCGGATGGCAAGAGCGACGTTTATAGTTT
This sequence comes from Planctomycetota bacterium, assembly GCA_024276655.1. Taxonomy (GTDB): domain Bacteria; phylum Planctomycetota; class Planctomycetia; order Pirellulales; family Pirellulaceae; genus SZUA-33. Next base: position 2,343 of record JAJRWU010000152.1, on the reverse strand, counting down.
AGGCGCCGCGCTGTTTGAACTACTGGCCGGAGCGCCGCCTTTCACCGCCAACGACGCCGAAGAACTGGCTTCTGCGCACCTGTGTACTCCGCCGCCCGACATCCGGCAGCGAGCGCCGCGGGTCGATGGCCGGGTGGCGCGGTTGCTCAAACGCATGTTGGCCAAAGACCCTTTGCGTCGTCCCTCGGCGGCGGAAGTGGTCGATTTGGCGGCCGCGCTGGAAATTGAAACACTGGCCGACCGCATTCCGGTTTAACGCCGCCTACAAAACTCGCCGCCCCGCCGCCGCCTCGCGTTGGCTGAGATAGGCGAAGAAGGTTTCACGCAGCGGGAGGCTGGTGTCGACCGCCACCAGTTCGCAAACATTCCGCCGACAAATTTCCGCCAGTTCCTCAATGTGGTCGCGGAGGGCGGAAAGGTACGCCTGCCGCACTTCGCCGGCTTCGAGCATCTCTTCAGCCGCTGTTTCCAGGCCCTCGAATTTGAACATGCCGTCAAACTCGAACCGCCGTTCGTCGTGATGCAGCACCTGAAACAAAATGACTTCGTGGCCGTGAAACCGCATCATTTGCAGCGATGCTTCCAGCGGCGCTAAATCGCCGAAGAAGTCGCTGAAAATCATCACGATTTCCCGCCGGTTCGTGCGGCGGGCCAACTCCATCAGACAGGCGCCGAAATCGGAGGCTCGCTCGGCTGAAAAACCATCCAACTCCTGAATGATGCGCGACGCCTGATCAAACGAATTGCTGGGCGCGATCGTGGTTCGCACTTGGTCGTCAAAAGCGGCGAACGATACTTTGTCGCGCTGGCGGAGAATCGCGTAGGCCAACGTCGCGACCATGCGGCCGGCGTAGAGCAGCTTGTTGGCGTCGTCGGCGCCGTAACGCATCGAGGCGCTGGTGTCGAAAAAAAGATGGCAGGTAAAGTTCGTTTCCATCTCGAACTGTTTGACGAAGTATTTGTCGCGGGTGAAATACACCCGCCAATCGATGTACTTGGGGTCGTCGCCGGGCGCGTATTCACGGTGCCCCGCGAATTCGACCGCGAACCCCGCAAAAGGTGATTTGTGCGCACCGGCCAAATTGCCGCTCACTAAGCCGCGCGGCTCCAGTGGATGATCGGCCACCTGGTTCAATACGAACGGATCCAGATAACGGGAAAGGACGGTGGCGTTCATGAAACTCGAACCAGGGAACCGGGTGAAATCTATTTGTCACTTCCGTTAAAAGCCCGGCATTTTCAAAATGCCGGGCTTTTTCCTACGGTGTATCTCGTAAAAACACACGGCGCCAGCGGCGGATGTCGCGGCGGCGATCACTCCACGCTGAATTTGTGGACAGTGGTCTGCTGGTAGGTTTCACCAGGCCGCAGCACCGTGGAGGGAAAGGTTTTTTGATGGGGCGAGTCGGGGTAGTGTTGTGTTTCGAGGCAAAAGGCTTCGTGTCGTTTTGCCCCCGCGCCGGCATCGGCGCCTTCGAGGAAATTGCCGGTGTAGAGTTGGAGTCCTGGCTGTGTGGTGAGAACCTGCATCACGCGGCCGGTGGCGGCGTTTTTCACTTCGGCGGCCAAGGTGAGTTCGCTGTTTTGTCCTCGCAGCACAAAACAATGATCGTAGCCATTGGGCTCGCCCGCCACTTTGTCCATTTCGGCGCCAATGAGCCGCGCCGAGGTAAAATCGAACGGCGTATTCACGACCAAGGCCAACTCGCCGGTGGGTATTAACGTATCGTCGACCGGAAGGTAACGGTCAGCTGTGAGCCGAAGTTGGTGGTCGAGAACAGAGCCCGAACCAACGCCGCCCAGATTCCAATAGTTGTGGTTGGTCAGGTTCACAACGGTGGCTTGGTCGGTGCTGGCGGTGAACGTCATTTTCAGTGCGTTGTCGTTGGACAGCAAATATTCCGCCGTAACTTGCAGATTGCCAGGATACCCCTCTTCGCCATCTGGGCTGGTGTAGCTGAACCGCACGCCCACGGCATCGTCGGACTGAACCGTTTCGGCTTTCCACACCACGCGATTGAATCCTTTTTCGCCGCCGTGCAAATGGTTGGGAGCGTTGTTCACCGCCAGCGTGTACTGCCGTCCTTCGAGGGTGAATTTACCTAGGGCGATGCGATTACAATACCGGCCGACCGTAGCCCCAAAATAAGGGTGCTTGCCCAGATACCCCGCCAGATGGTCGAACCCCCAAGTGATATTGGCCAGGTTGCCGTCGCGGTCTGGCGTTTCGACCGTCACCACCGTGGCGCCGTAGTTGATCAGCGAAACGACCAAACCATTGGCGTTCGTACACGTATATAAAGTGATCGCTTCGCCTTGGGGCGTCTCGCCGAAAGGCTTCTG
>JAJRWU010000151.1 GCA_024276655.1 Planctomycetota bacterium | reverse complement strand
CTCCTTTCGCATAGGTAACGTTCCGCGAGAAGAAGATCAACTTGGCCCACTCTTTTCAAGCGGCCTACCAGAGGCAGCCCGGCTTCGCTACGCTACGCCGGACTGCCTCTGTGTTTTTACAGAAAGAATGTTACACAACCCAACAGTCGCCGATCCAACAGACAATCGTGCATGTCCAGGGACCGCCGCCGAGCCAAGCATTGCCTGCGTTGACAAACCTTTTTTGCTGGACCGGAATCGGCCAGTTAATTCAGGGACGCGTCATTGCGGCATTACTATTTGCCAGCGCTGAAGCGGTGGCGATAGTCTCTTGCTGGGTTGTCGTTGGTTTTTTCGTGTGGCCGCTGGTCCGTATTCTCGCCGTGATCGATGCGGCGAAATACAATCCTAACTCGCCAAGTAGCGGAGGTGCATTACTTGCTTTGGTTACCGCATGCGTGGCTGGCGTGACTGCTACAATTGGACTAGTTTTTGTTTTGGTCGCAGGTAGTGCGGCTGTTACTGCGAACCTAGGGAGTGGAGAAACTCGTGCAGCGCGAATCCCTCAGGCTGAAGAACACACCACGGATAAAACGCCAGACGAATCGCTGATCGCCGACACCATGGAAGAAATACCAGTCGACGAACCAGAAGAGGTAGCCCAGCCCATAGTCGAGAAGAAAGAGCTAGAGGCCGCTCGCAAGAAAGCCGAAGCAAAGGCAGCAGCCGAGACGGCCGCCGATGACAAACAAGGTGTCACATATACCTTCGAAACAAAAGACGTTATTCGCGGAATAAAGAGAGCACTTGAAGTCCGACTAAGCGGGAAGGTGTCAAAAGAGAGGCTTGAGGCCATCGCAATGGAGTTAAAGAGTTCCGACGGCTCCTCGTACGATCGAACTTTCATCGGATACTACATTCCGGGAATGAAGTCTGGCGAAAGAGCATGGGCTACGACCCACTTTAACCCACGACTTGAGGTTCGTATCCTTGGCCTGTCGATGGAGGACGAATCCCGACTCTTGAAGGCGCCAAGCGATCCTTCTCGTGCAGTCATCGGCGTTTGGATCGACGAAGTATTTGGAAGAAAGGTCACAGTATTTTACAAAAACGGAAAGCTTTTCATGGAAGATGCGTTTGGCGACGACAGCAAATCCGAAAAGGAGATCATTGAGACGAAGTCTCCGTTCGGACGTCGCTTTGATGCCACAAAGAAATCAAAGTCCGGCGATCACTGGGTAATTGATGTGGACAAGAACTTGCAACTCAAGGATGACGAAGGGCTGTTCTCAACATCCCGCATGGTTAAATACAACGGTCCTTCGAGCGAAGAGGGGCGACGGGCAGCAGGCTTTCGCACCTGGACATCCATCGCAGGCACAACGATCGAAGCCCGATTCGCCGGCAAACGCGGCAAGACCGTCACGCTGGAAAAACGCGACGGAAAGAAGATCGAATTGCCGCTCGAAAAGCTGAGCGATGAGGATCAGGCGTTCATCGCGGCGAAGCAAAAAAGCTGACTGAAATCACCTTTTGCCTTCGGCGATGATTTTAGCCGTCGCCGCAAGATGCTTGCGCGCGAAGTCCGACACGCCGTTCCCAACATGGAAAGACATCATATTGAAATAGTCGACGAAAGGGAAACGGGTGCATCCCAACAAACACATTCGTAAAGCACTCAAGGAAGCCGTGGCGGCTGGCTGGACGTTCGAGAAGAGCAGTCCGAAGGCGCACGCGTATGGTATAATTCGATGTGGTTTCGGCGGTCGCGATGGTTGCCGGATGTCAATTTACGGAACACCGCGCTCCCCCGAAAATCACGCCCGTCGCATTCGTCAAATGGTGCGGTCATGCAAACACTAAGAAAGGGGCCGGTTGTGGAATACCGATTCACGATTACCGTTTCGGGCGTCCGGGAATTTTCCGATGCCGACGCCGAACGATTATACGAATGTGGATGCGACGACGGCTCGCCGGCGTCTCGCGATGGGACGGCATTCGTGATGTTCGACCGTGAATCGCACTCGTTGGAGAGGGCCATTTCATCGGCTATTGCCAATATAACGAAAGCCGGTTTTGAAGTTGAAAGAATCGAGGTTGCGCCGGAGCAATTCGTAACGGCGTAGAAATTCGCGATGGCCGACTGAAAAATCAGCTCGCGACCGGCGGCGAGAAGCCGAAGGGTGCGGCGACTTGCCGGTCGTGCAGTCGATCATGGGACACTCGCCAGCGTCTAATGATATGTCGGCCGTGTACCGTGGCGGCATGTCTGATTCGCGACTTTTGGCCGCCGTAAATCACGTAAAAAGCAGGCTTCAGGTGGCGGCGACCAAATAGAATCTACGTAAGTCGTTCCCTCCATGAATTACTTAGGAACAGTCCCGAAATTACATACCGAATTAAAAGCCCGGCATTTTGAAAATGCCGGGCCTTTCCGAGCTACAGTCGGGAACTTATTTCGGGACTGTTCCTTAGGTAAAATCATCTGGCGGATTATTACTCCGTAGGTCCTGGGTTCGAGCCCCAGCATCCTCACTTCTAAAACGTTTCTGTTTGTTGGGCTTGTGGCGATCGAAGATTGTTTCGCCGGGCGGCTCGGCATAACCGTCACACTGGAAGAAATCGACGGCAAAAAATCAAACTGCCGCAGGAAACGAGCGGACAAAACGCTATTGCAGCCTGGCGTATGCAATCGCATGGGCAGTCAACCCGGCGGCAAAGGTTCGGAAGCTGATTTCTTCAGACGGGCTATGGTAGTTCCCGTCTTGCCCGCCATCGTTGGTTGTCAAAAGCAAACTTGCCCCATCGTACAACCGCTCCCGAAGAAGCTTGGTCATCAAGATTTCATAACGCTTGGCGTAGGACGCGCCATGGAATTCATCGAAGACTTGGAAATGGGGCTGCTTGACGCGAACCGGGCTTTGCGACTTCGGGCAATCTTCAAGGATGAAGACATAACCAAGCCAAGGGCGTTGCGATGGCTTGAACGCCCCTTCTCGGTACGCGGCCCAAAGGTCGGTTGCGTTGCCTAACGCTTCTTCCGTCCGGTTGTTGAAGTTGTTTCCGAATGAAGGACCAACTTGGGCTTTGAATTCGATTGTTTTGCCCCAGTTGGACGTTGAGTTTCTTGTCTGGAGGATAAGCTAGTCGCTAGAACGAGCACTGCGGCCGGATTGCGCCAGGAATGCACCGCAATTGAATCAAAGTCCCTTGCTTTTGGCCTAAATGCGAAAAACG
>JAJRWU010000150.1 GCA_024276655.1 Planctomycetota bacterium | reverse complement strand
TCTACAAATCAGGGCCGCCGCTCTCAGCGACGATGACCAACTAAAAAAGCACATGCAATCTCGCCCAGGCAACCCATTTCGCCCCAACGTCAAAATAAAATCAGCCGCCACCGCTGCCTAAAAAGTGCGTTCCTGCACCCACGACCTACGGACCTACGCCCCCCAGCGGCGCGGCGATAAGCGGGGGGGCCTCTCAAAAACCTGATTCGCGACGATTTTCATTCTGGAACAGGTTACAGTTAAAGGGTTTGCGGTTTCTGACGCCCCTCGCTGCGTTGCGAATTCAACCGTAGGGAGGCATAATGTGTCACCACTTTTTTATGGAGCGTCTTTCCAGACCTCCCTTAGCGAGCATCCCTTAGCGAGGCGAGCGGAGCCCCTATCTATGTCGACCAGCGATAAAATCACACGATTCGCCATCACGTTCGACGACGTGCTCTTGGAGCCGCGTTACAGCGAAGTCGTTCCCTCAGACGTCGAACTAACGACGTCGCTTACCTCCAGAATTCAGCTCAATGTTCCCCTGCTGAGTTCTCCCATGGACACCGTCACTGAACACGCCATGGCGATTGCCTTGGCGAAAGTGGGGGGGTTGGGGGTAATACATAAAAACATGTCGATCAAAAGCCAAGCGGAGGAGGTTTACAAGGTAAAGCGAAGCGCGAACGGTATAATCGTCAACCCGGTCACGCTCGACCCCCACCATAGAGTGGCTGAAGCCCGGGAGATGATGGCCCAGCATAATGTTTCGGGAATTCCGATTACTGATGAAAACCACCGTCTTGTGGGTATTATCACCCGCCGCGACCTCCGCTTTTTAGAGGATGATTCCCAGTCTATTTCACAAGTTATGACGAAAGAGAACCTGGTTACGGCTGTAGGGATTGCGACGCTTGAGGAAGCTGAGAAAATTTTAACGACTAAAAAGGTGGAGAAACTTTTGCTGGTTGACGAATCTTACATTCTGACCGGCCTGATCACGATCAAAGACATCGACATGATGAAACGTTTTCCCAATGCTTGCAAAGACAAGCAGGGAAGGTTGCGAGTGGGCGCGGCGGTCGGCGTATACGATATGGAGCGAGCGGCCAAACTGATCGAGAAAGACGTAGACGTCTTGATTGTCGACAGCGCACACGGCCATTCGTCGAATGTCATTGAAACAGTTAAGGAAATTAAGCGGACTTGGGATATTGACGTCGTGGCGGGCAACGTGGCGACGTTTCAAGGCTGTCGCGACTTGATCGACGCCGGCGTAGATGCAGTGAAAGTCGGCATTGGGCCTGGCTCGATCTGCACCACCCGAATTATTTCAGGGGTGGGCGTGCCGCAAGTCACGGCGGTGATGGAGGCCGCACGGGCGGCGGAAGATGCCGGAATTCCAATTATCGCTGATGGAGGAATACGATACTCGGGCGACGTCACGAAGGCGATTGTCGCCGGAGCACACGTCGTCATGATTGGCGGATTATTCGCCGGTTTGCATGAGAGTCCGGGGGAAACGATTTTATACCAAGGCCGCACGTTCAAGGCCTATCGGGGCATGGGCTCGTTGGGCGCCATGGTCAAGGGATCGAGCGAGCGTTATCGACAAAGCGGCGGCCCCAAGGGAACCGGTAAGTTGGTTCCCGAAGGCGTCGAGGGAAGGGTCCCTTATAAGGGCCAACTCAGTGAATTTGTATACCAGCTTGTAGGCGGACTACGAGCCGGCATGGGATATTGTGGGACCAGGACCATTTCCGAGCTGCGAACGGATGCGCGGTTCATCCAGGTCTCACCGGCGAGTGTAAGAGAAAGTCACCCACATGACATCGCCATTACGCAGGAAGCACCTAATTACAGTCTGGAATCTCCCTCGGGCGGCGAAGGCGGCTAGCCTTCGTTGGGGGCGTTTCGCCTTACTGCTTGGCTTGACGATTACCCCGGCGGGCTGGGCGTCGGCCCAGGAGGGCGCCCCGCGCCTGATTCCATTTTCGCCTTCGCGGCCTCTCCTGCGGAGCAGCGATTCGTCGTTGAAAACCATCTGGCGGGAAACCAATAGCCGGGCTTTTAGCAAGACCACCGTTGCCTCCAGCGTAGCCGACGCCAGCCAGGTGAAATCGTTGCGGTGGCGGCCCCGGCGTTCGAAAACAACGCCCAATATCAATCCTCCTCGCCCGCGAAATACTACGGGGCCTGTCCGCCAAGCGACGCAACTGGCGGAAATCGACCCGCTCGACGATCCCTTCGGAGACGCGCCTCAAGGCAACCGCGGTTCGCACCAGCATGGTTTTCGCGATCCCAGTCGGTTGTTCTCCACGGCGAACCAGGAAGATGCGGCCGAAGCCATACCCGCGCCTGCGGAAGCGGCGCCCGCGCCGCAAGCTGCTCCGGCAACGCCGTTTTCTCCAGAGCCGCAGTTTACTCCAGAGCCATTGCCTCTGGAGCCCTTGTACGACGAGAGCTATTGCAGAGATGAACTTGCAGATTGCGATCGATCGAGAAACCTTTTCCGCGACTGCGGAATCACCAGTATCTCGCTCAACATCACACCCTCGTTTCGTTCGTCAACAGACGGCATAAAGAACAAACAGGCGCAATTGGACGGTCTCGAGTCGCGAGAATATCGCGGATCCGATGGCCAACTCCTGGCAACCGGTCGACTGGCCGACTTCCGCAACGACCACGTCCACATTAAGCAAGCCGATGGCAAACTCGCCAAGATCCCGTTCGACAAACTGAGTGAGGCCGACTTCTGCTACGTAAACTCGGTTTGGGGATTGCCCGCCGAATGTGTGTTCGCTCGCGACGACTTTGAAATCCGTAGTTGGACGCTCAGCACCTTCACCTGGAAGGCCTCGGCGCTGGGTCACAAACCGCTGTACTTCGAGGAACTCCAATTGGAGCGTTATGGCCACACCACCGGCCCCCTGCTGCAACCCTGGATTTCCGGCGCCCACTTCTTTACCAACATCGCCTTCCTGCCCTACAAAATGGGCATCAACCCTCTCAGCGAATGCCAATACGCCCTGGGTTATTATCGCCCCGGCAACTGCGCTCCCTGGCTGGTTCCGCCGATTCCGCTGAGCGTTCGCGGAGGCCTCATGCAAGCGGGCGCCGTGGTCGGACTCTCAGCCCTGATACCCTAACGATACTTAGGACCGTGCGAGAAATAATGGTCTGGTTTTCTTAGGCAAGGAAGGAATTTATCAATAGTTATTTTTCATTGGTCATTAGTCATTGGAGAAAGAGAAACAAGGATGTGCGGCAAACAGATGGCCAATGACAAATGACCATTAACTATTGACAAATGACTTTGCCCAGTCCCGGGACGACGCTAAATTCCCTAACGATACTCACCAACTGGGAGCGATTGGCAAGCAAGCGGCGGAGCGAAAGCTTCGCCGTTTTGCACTTCTTGCTCGTCTCGCGGAACCAACCACGCGCACACTGCAATGCGCTCAAACGAACGCCGCTGCCCGCTGGCCAACATTCGGCGGAAACGATACAACTCAGAAAGGAACTGAAAAAATCGCCACCCAGAAGTGAAGAGTAGAGAGAGAGGATTCGCCCATGTCGCTCAGCGTTGCCGATCATTGCCAAGAGCAAGAACTTTCCTTCGCAGACCTCGTCGCTCGCACCGGTCTTGACGATAGCCGCGTGCTGGCAATCATTCAGGGGCGTTGGACGCCCAGTCCAGGCGAACGGGAAAAAGTCGCCACGGCGTTGGGCGTCACTAAAGATGATATCGTCTGGGGCCACAAAACGCCGATCCAACGCATTTATGGTTTTGGCCCTCAATAGTTGCCGCTGGCGGTCATACTACCGCTCACGGTTGAAAACGTCGCCTTTTTCGTTTAACGGCAAGCCGAAGGCGGCTGCGTTTTGCGCCAACGCGTACGGCCAAGAAAAAAAACGCAGTCGCCTTCGGCTTGCCGTTAAACGAGCCAATGCCAGCCGTGTGAAGTACAGCCGCCGCCGGTCATCGCCTTCTTCCACAACCAACGACAAGCTCCCTCGCCGCCGGATACGAACTATGTCGGACCGCACCCAGCTTGAACTCGCCTTGGAGCAGATTCGCTTCGCGCGAACGTACACGCTTTCGTTAATCGACGATTTGGCCGACGACGATTGGCTGGCCCAACCGGCTGGCTGCCCGACCAACATCGCCTGGCAAGTTGGTCATTTGACGATGGCGCAATACATGCTCACGTTGTTCCGCGTGCGGGGAAAAGAGCCGATCGACGAATCGTTGGCGCCGAAAAAATTCATTCGCCGCTATCTCAAGGGCACAACCCCCAGCCAAGATCCGCCGGAGGGCGGCATCGCCGGACTGCGCCGTTCATTCGATGGCGTCTACGAACAAGTGCTGGCGGAGTTGGGCGAATACGCAGACGATCAACTGCAAGAGATCGTCAAGGCGCCGTACGCCGTCTACAACACGCAACTCGGCTCGGTCTTTTTTTGCTCGGCCCATGAAATGTTGCACGCGGGGCAGATCGGCCTGATCCGCCGCTTGCTGGGAAAACCGCCCGTGCGCTGAGCCCGATTTTCACTGTGAGGCAATCAGGCCTTCGAGTTTTTCAAACGTCGCTCGGTATTCGGCGGGCACGCGCACCGGGCGTTGGGCGCGGTAGTCGAACATCACACAGGCGGCCTCGCCTTCGGCCGCCAACTTGCCTGGCTCCAAGCTCACGACGCGGTGTTCCATTTTGAAACTGCTGCGGCCAATACTCGCCACGCGCCCGCCAACCAGCACGCGGTCGGGGTAGACAACCTGCCGGCGGTAGCTGCATTGAATGGAAGCCACGATTGGGCAGACGCGTTCGTCTTGCATGGCGTGCGACATACCGGCGCGTTCCAGGTAGGCGATTCGCGCCGTCTCGAACCAACGAAAATAGACCGTGTTGTTCACATGGCCGAAGGCGTCTTGATCGCCCCATTGGACTGGTATCTCGACCTGCACGGGAAAGTTTTTCAACAGCTCGGCGGGATCATCGGAATTTTGTACTTGGTTCATGGATTTTATTTGCGGCGGCGGGCTACGTGTAATTTATGTGCGTCGATGTATCGGAAAGCCGCCATCATAACCGTTCGGAGGTTGAGACGAAACGCACCACACGGCTGGCATTGGCTCGTTTAACGGCAAGCCGAAGGCGACTGCGTTTTTTCGGCTTGCCCAAACGGATTAGCTCAAAACGCAGTCGCCTTCGGCTTGCCGTTAAACGAAAAAGGCGCCATTTTCAACCGTGCGCGGAGCCCATTACCCGGCCGGCTCTTCCCAATGCAGCGAACGGTCGACGGCGCGTTTCCATTGCTGGTATTGGGAGTCGCGCTGGTCGGCGGGCATGTGGGGTTGGAATTCGCGGTCGAGCGCCCAGTTGTTCGAGATGTCGGCGGTGTCTTTCCAGTAGCCGACCGCCAGCCCCGCCAGATACGCCGCGCCCAAGGCGGTCGTTTCCGAGACCACCGGCCTTTGAACGACGGCGGGAAGAATGTCGGCTTGAAACTGCATCAGTGCATTGTTGACCGACGCCCCGCCGTCGACTTTCAACACGCGCAGCGGCATTCCCGAATCGCGATTCATGGCGTCGAGCAGATCTTTCGTTTGAAAAGCCATCGATTCGATAGCCGCCCGCGCAAAGTGGCCGGCCGTCGTACCCCGCGAAATTCCCAAAATGGCGCCGCGTGCGTAAGGATCCCAATGGGGTGCGCCCAAGCCGACGAACGCCGGAACCATGTACACGCCGCCGTTATCCGGTTCACTGGCGGCTAGGCGTTCAATCTCGGCCGATTCGCCAATCAATCCCAAGCCGTCTCGCAGCCATTGCACCACGGCGCCGCCAATGAAAACCGATCCCTCCAAACAGTAGGTCACTTCGCCGCCAACGCCCCAGCCGATGGTGGTCAACAAATTGTTTTTCGAGGCAACGGGCGTCTGGCCAGTGTTCATCAGCAAAAAACAGCCGGTGCCGTAGGTGTTCTTGGCGCTGCCCGGCTCGAAACAGGCTTGGCCGAACGTGGCGGCTTGTTGGTCGCCGGCGTCTCCGGCAATCGGAATGGGGGCGCCGAAAATCTCTTCGCTCGTTTGGCCGTACACGCAACTGGAAGGTTTGACTTCGGGCAGCATCGCGCGGGGAATATTGAGAGCGGCGAGCAGTTCGTCGTCCCATTCGAGCGAATGGATATTGAACAGCAGCGTGCGGCTGGCGTTGCTGTAGTCGGTCACGTGGCGACGCCCGCCGGTCAGACGCCAAATCAAAAACGAATCGATCGTACCGAAAAGAATCTCGCCTTTCTCCGCCCGCTCCCGCAAACCAGCGTTTTGGTCGAGCAGGTATTTTATTTTGGTGCCGGAAAAATACGCATCAAGCACCAAACCGGTTTTGGCGCGAAAGGTTTCCTCCCAACCCTCGCGTTTCAACGTTTCGCAAATACCGGCCGTGATGCGGCTTTGCCACACAATGGCGTTGGCCACCGGGCGGCCCGTTTCCTTCTCCCACAACACGGTGGTTTCGCGTTGGTTGGTTACGCCCAACGCCGCGATGTCGTCGGCCGAAATGGCCGCCTTGGTAATCGCCTGCCTAGCCACCTCGATTTGCGAATTCCAGATCGCTTCGGGGTCGTGCTCGACATGCCCCGGAGAGGGCAAGATCTGCGGAAACTCCTGTTGCGCCGAAGCCACGATGCGGCCGCCGTGGTCAAACACAATCGCCCGGCTCGACGTGGTCCCTTGATCGAGGGCCAAAACAAATTTACTCATGCTGGACCGCCTTCACCTGCGATGATGGTGTGAAATGTATTCGCCTAACTAAAAGCCCGGCATTTTGGAAATGCCGGGCTTTTCCGCGGAACAACCGCAACCTAATCTTCCGCGATATGTTACTCCAATCGCCGGCCGAAATGGGTTTGCAGACGATGCTTGCAGGTTTCGACTTCGCTGTCGACTTTATTTTCGGGCAACCTATTTTCATTCACTAAACAGCGGGCCAGTTGGCGCAGTGTTTCGGTGCGCAATGTTGGCTCATGGAGCAACATCAGCCGCCGCTCCACCAAATCGTTGAGCCGCACGACCCATTCGTGGCGCACGATCCAGCGAACCAGCGCCATTGGCAAATGCGTTCCGTCCAGGTTTTCCTTAGGATTGGCCACGCCCTCGATCTGAAATGCTTCGGCGAGAACCGCTTCCGCCCGGGCGCCGAACAATCGCCAGACGTCGCGCGCCTGCCGCAGGTCGATCTCCAAACGACGCGCAATCTGCTCTTGCTCGTGAGCCAGTTCGGCTGGATTGGAAAAACGTATTTCGCCGCCGGGAATTACGCGTTGGCGGGAGTTGGCGCTCAGGGGGGCGTCCAACTTTTTGAGAATGGCGGCGGCGGCTTGTTCGGCCAGCGAACGGCAGGTGGTGAGTTTCCCGCCCACCAGGGAGAAAACCGGCAGGCCGTCTTCCTCGGTTTCCACAACATGATGCCGCCGCGTGGCGGAAGCCGGCGCGCCCGATGCAGCGAAAGCCAGCGGTCGCACGCCGCTATAGTGCAGCGTGATATCGTCCGCTGTTAGCTCGATTTGAGGAAACACGCGCCGCACCGACGCCAACAGATATTCTAACTCTTGCTCGCTGGCCACCGCTTGGGCGGGATCGTCGTCGAAGGGAATATCGGTCGTGCCGACCAGCGTCTGGCGTTCAAACGGCAGCAGGAAAAAGGGACGTCCGTCATCGGCTTCGGCATACACGCCGCGGCCGTTGAGGGCTTCACGCAACGCCGCATTCGCGGTGATGAAATGACTCCCCTTGGCGCCGCCGATCAACCGCGCCGACGCCACCTGCAGTTGGTTCAAGGTGCGATCGATCCAGGCGCCGGTGGCGTTCACAACCGCCGCCGGGGAAACGTTTGTGCCTGGCGCGGGCGTCGACGAACTCTCCTCAACGGGCCGTATTTCGATCGTGTTATCGCCGCTGCGGCGAGCGCGGCGGTAGGTGTGCAACTCGAATTTTACGTTCCGTTCGGCGGCAATGCGCCGGGCGTCTTCCAGCAGGGCCAATATAAAACGCTCCGTGGCGATGATTTGCGCGTCGTGGTACGAACACAGCCAACGATAGCGGCGGCGGTCGATCGGCGGCGCGTGAGGATCGTCCGAGCGGTGGAGTTGATGGCGGGGCAGCGTGTCGCTCTTGGCGAAGGCGTCGTACCACCGCAAGCCGATGCGCACCAGCCAAAGCCCTCGCGGCTTGGGCCGCGCCGCCTTGCCCAGCCGGAGGCCGAGAAACTTGGCGGCCGAGGAAATCACACCGCTGAGCCGGCGCTCGATCGGAATAAAAAGTTGCAGCGGCGTGACAAAATGCGGCGCCAGTTGCAACAGTCGTCCTCGCTCTTGGAGCGATTCCCGCACCAGATCAAAGTCGGCGTATTCCAGGTAACGCAAGCCGCCGTGAATCAGGCGGGAAGAAGCCGACGACGCCCCCGAAGCGATGTCTGACTGCTCGACCAAACAGACCGAAACGCCGTTGAGCACCAACTCTCGGGCCAGCGCCGCGCCATTGATGCCGGCGCCTAAAATGAGAATCGTTATGGTGGAGTCCACGATCGCCGCTCGAAAAAGGGGGGAATGGTTTTCGCTCAATTTTATTCCGTCGACAACAACGCCGTCTTCACCGCCACGGCCAACAGCCCGCCTAGAATCGGGCCCACGACGGGAATCCAGGCGTACGACCAATCGCTATCGCGTTTGCCGGGAATCGGTAGCAGGGCATGCACGATTCGCGGCCCCAAATCGCGTGCGGGGTTGATGGCGTAGCCGGTCGTACCGCCCAGGGAAAGGCCGATCGCCAACACCACCAGCGCCACCGGCAACGCGCCGAGCGCGCCCAAACCTAAAGCGGCCTTGGGCGGAGCGGCCGCCGAGGTCGCGGCGTGTTGGCTGGTTGCATCGTCTGCGGCGTTGAACTCCAACCAGGGCTCCGCCGCCATCAGCACCGCGAAAACGAGTACGAATGTTCCCGCCGCTTCCGAGAACAAATTCAGGCCGGTTCGGCGAATCGCGGGCGACGTGCAAAAAGTGGCCATTTTCGCATCGGCGTCATCGGTGGCGCGGTAGTGGTCATGATAAAATACATACACCAGCGCCGCGCCCGCCATGGCGCCGAGCATTTGCGCCGCGAGGTAACCCAGCGCCATTGGCCAGGTAATTTTTCCCGCCGTGGCCAGCGCGACAGTTACGGCCGGGTTGATATGCGCGCCGCTGATTTCGGCCACGCACAACACCGCCACGAAAACCGCCATGCCCCAGCCGAGCGTGATCACGATCAGCCCGCCGGCATGGCCTTTCGTCTTTTCCAGCAGCACATTGGCCACGACGCCGTTGCCCAACAAAATCAAGATTGCCGTGCCGACGAATTCGGCGAAGTATGCGGCCATGCACGAGGCTCCGTCTATAAAAAAGGTTTTTCGCCAGGATCAATTGCCTTCGATGCGTTCCAGTCGCTTCAGCCAAGAGGCAAAGTGATCACATTTTTTCCGCAATTCATCAATGCCAATGCGCCTTGTCACGATGGGACCGTGAATACGCTTTCTGTATGCTCGGACAACACCAGTGATCCGCCGAGACGGGCATGTGTCGTAACCGTCGTCGATCGCTTCGGGATAACCGGCTTTTTCGAGAATGCCCGCGAATTGAGTCTGTATGTAATCCTCAGACAAATCGCTAACAGGGGAAACGACAGACGTAAGTTTTTCCACGTTGGCAAAGGTCAACGCCTCAAACTCATGAAGCTGCACGTATGGAATGAAGAACCGTGGATTGAAGCTGTTTCCCATCAGATCACTCACTTCACCCAGGAGTTTCGACTCAACGTGGTCGGCTCGTTCATTCCACGGCAGTGTGTTCGCATCGACTCTTCCGGGCCAGTCTTCCGGCATTGCGTAGTAGTCAACCATCGTGGTGCAGTAACGCCGTTCGTTGAGCGTGCGAAGGATGTCGCGTTTTGCGGAATCCCACTTCTTAACGCCGCCACGATTCCTACGCCTTCCGGGCAACACGCCCCACGCGCTCGTCCCGTGGAGAACAAGGTGGCCAGCTAACTGATCCCGAACGAAGGCTTGTTCCGTCTCGCCTTCAACAATCACAACAAGTTCATTCACTCGTCGGCCCTCCCTGTACAACATTCTTCTGCCAGAGTTCACCGACCGAATAGTCTTCCATCCACTCACTCAACTGTTCCTCATCAAGACGCTCAAACGTGGAACGCCCTTCTTTTCGGTTGACGACCACGATTTCATGGGGATCGAAGTAATCGAGCAAGGTCGGAGACTGCGTCGAGATGAGAACTTGGGTGCGCTCCGCTGCCGATTTAATCAGATCGGCAAGCATCGAGATAGCATAAGGGTGAAGCCCAAGCTCAGGCTCATCGATGACGATGGTTGCCGGCGGCTTTGGCTGCAAGAGGGCGGTTGCCAGACAGATAAACCGGATCGTGCCGTCCGACAACTGGTTCGGCTGGAACGGAAAGTCGCTTCCCTTTTGCCGCCATTCAAGTCGGACCTGTTCGTTCTCTGGTCGCAGGAGAAAGTCGTTGAAGAAGGGGGCAATTAACCGGACGGTATCTCGAATAAGTTGGTAACTTCGTTTTCGTCTTGGGTTTGTTTGCAGGCGATACAAGAACGCGGCAAGGTTCCCCCCATCTGGTCGAAGCGGGAAGGAGTCATGAACCGAACATTCACTTCTCATGGCGGCAGTATCGCTCGTGTCATGGAAGTGGTACACAATCCACTGAGACAAGGCTGAGTAGATGTAGCTTGAAATTATCTGGTTTCGATTTTCGTCTTCGATTTGCTCTTTCAGTTTTGATTCACTGTGTCCCGACCCGATGGAACGATCCACCGGACGTCCGGGACCAGTTTTGCCAAACCACACAATTCGCTCATCGCCAAAGATGAGCCGACTGTCTTTTGTCCTTTCGAGCGTGAACCTGTACCCGTTGTCGCCAAAGTCAAGTTTGCACTCGATCTTCGAGGTGACCTTCGGGCCAAGGAACAGGAGGGCGTCAGACCTTCCGGCGAGATTC
The DNA here is from genome assembly GCA_024276655.1 of Planctomycetota bacterium. Taxonomy (GTDB): domain Bacteria; phylum Planctomycetota; class Planctomycetia; order Pirellulales; family Pirellulaceae; genus SZUA-33. The sequence continues at coordinate 8,651 of JAJRWU010000150.1, read as the reverse complement.
ACGGTCTTCTCAAGACGACCTTCAATCAGTTCCCGCAGGAACGAAAAGAAGCTCGCGAAATTGCTTTTGCCACAACCGTTGGCGCCGATCAGAACATTCAATGCCCCAAGCTCGAACCCTTCGAGTGATTGAATTGACTTGAACCCTTTGAGGGTGATTTTGTTGATGGGGCTTCCCATATCACGCGTCCTCCACGTCGAACATCAGCCGTTGGATTTCTTCTTCGGTCAGGCTGGCTTTCCAAGTCTGGTCGGTGCGGCTTCGGCCATGCACGAGGCTCCGTCAAAAAGAAACAACCAAAATCGGTTTCGGAAAGTTGGACGCCAACGCTCGCCATTTTACGCCCCGCCGCACACACGTCGAGCCGCCTACTCCTGAAAGAGCCCGGTAAAGGCTTTCACCCGAGACGTTCGTTCTTTGCCGGCGGCGCCCAGCTACTTTTTCCTTCGCCTTCGTTTCGTATCAAAGGCGGCGTTGGGCGCGTTTGTTTTCGGCAGATGTTTTCGCAAGCGGGCAATGATGGCGGAGGAACTGGGGTTCGAGGCAATGTTTTTCCATTCCATGGGGTCGGCGGCGTGATCGTAAAGCTCCTCGGTTTGATCGGCGTAGCGAATGTATCGGTAACGCTCGTCGCGAACGGCGTGGTTCAAACGTCCATGCGTGGTGAGGGCGACGCCTTGCCACGCCGCTTGAGGATTTTCCAGCAACCGTTTCACGCTTGGCCCCTCGACATGCTGGGGAATCGGTAAGCCGCAGAGTTCCGCCAACGTGGGGTAGATCGACATAAAATCGATCGGCCGCCGGCACACGCCGCCGGGCTGCGTAACGCCGGGCGCTGCAATCATCAGCGGCGCGCGGGTGGCTTCTTCCCACAACGAGAACTTTCGCCAATGGTGCTTTTCTCCCAGATGCCAGCCATGATCGCCCCAGAGCACGACGATGGTATTCTCGCGGTGCTCGCTGGCGTCGAGCGCTGCGAGCAAACGGCCAACTTGTGCATCGGCAAAAGCGATGCTGGCCAAATAGGCTTGCACCGCGTAACGCCAGTTGTCGGTTTTCAAAATCGTGTCGTGATCGCCACGGGGCTTCGCCATTTTTATGCCGGCCGCCGGAACGTCGTTGAGGTCGTCGTCGGGAACGTCGGGCAGCGTGATTTTATCCAAGGGGAATTGATCGTAATATTTGCGTGGAACCTGCCACGGCATGTGCGGGCGATAAATGCCGCAGGCCAGAAAGAACGGCCGGTCGTGCGTTTGCTTCAGATAGTCGGCCGCCCAAGAGACGACGCGGTAGTCGTCCATTTCATGATCTTGCGCATCGAGCCGCCCCCAAACGACGCCGCCGGCGCGGCTGTGACGATCTTTCAAAATGGCCGCCGTGGGTTTGGGGTCGGCCGTTTTTTTGAAGTAGCTGTGCCAAGAGCGTTTGTCGGGATAGCTGCCGTGATAAATTTTTCCGCCGCCCACCACATGGTATCCATGCCGCATGAAGTGCTGCGGCAATGTGACGACCTCCGGCATCGCGGGCCGCCAAGGTTGCGGGTTCACATACACGCCCGAACTGGAAGGGCGAATGCCGGTCAGCAACGCGGCGCGTGAAGGATTACACGCCGGCGCCGCACAATGGGCTTGTGCGAACAACACGCCCCGCGCCGCCAAACCGTCAATGTTGGGCGTTTGGCAATCAGGATGACCTCCCAGGCAATGGACCCAATCGTTGAGATCGTCGACCGCGATAAACAACACATTCGGCCGCCGCGGCGTTGCAGCGCGGGCGGGCGCCAAGGCGATCATCCCGTACATCAAACCCAAGAGGCCAATCGTGAGCATCGGGCGTCGAATCATCGTAGGGCCTCGGTGAGTAAGCGAAGGAAATGCAATGGGTCTATATTTTAGTCGAACGAAAACGCGATTGCACGTTGCACTATTCCACCGGTGGTTGAGCACGGCGAACACCACCGGTGGAATAGTGCGGCGAACAATCGCATTTCGGCTGGATATCAGACGATCAACGTACACGATCTGGCCGTATTCCCTTCCTTCTCGCGCAGGCGGGAATCTAGCGATTCTCGCAAACCGGCTGGATTCCCGCCTGCGCGGGAAGGAAGGGGCTCCACGGTAAACGCCACTCCGCCTCCAAGGTATTCACTTTCACATCACGATAGCCGCGTAAGCCGAATGCCTGATATAGTAAACGAGATGCTGATTCCTTCCTGGAAGAAGTCTTTCAAGCAACTCCTTACAGAAACAGCAGGTTCACCTTTTCGCAACCCATGCACGCTTTAGTCGGACGAACCTAATTCCGAGAAGAACCCATTCGATGATAGACCGATTTCCGACAACGAAACGATTCGCCGCCATCTCTGTCGTGTTGTTGATCCATGTAGGCCTTCTCGCGTTTTCGGCGAGTCGCCATAGTCCAGTGATTGACGAAGTCGGCCACCTACCCGCTGGTTTGAGTCACTGGCAATTCCAAAAGTTCGACCTCTACTCCGCCAATCCACCATTGGTCCGCGCGATCGCTGTTATTCCGGTTTTGGTCAGCGGCTATCATGAAGACTGGTCTGGATATAGCTCCGTGACTCGCACTCGCTCGGAGTTTGTTCTAGGCAAACAGTTTGTGGAGGCGAATCCAGATTCCTTCATGAACGCGTTTCGAATGGCCCGCTGGATGTGCATCCCATTCAGCCTGCTTGGCGCATGTGTATGTTTTTGTTGGGCGCGAGAACTCTTCGGCGAATCCGCCGGTTGGACCGCGCTGATTCTCTGGTGTACTTCCCCGAACGTGTTGGGGCATGCATCGTTGATCACACCGGATGTCGGTGCAACGGCGTTCGGGGCCGCAGCCTGCTACGCGTTTCACCGCTGGCTCAACTCGCCAGCTTGGATTAATACAGTCATTGTCGGCGTGCTGCTGGGCCTAGCCGAGTTAACGAAGTTCACATGGATTGTACTGTATCCACTTATTCCAAGCGTCTGGCTACTGGCCCGACTGTTTGGTAGCGCGCCAGCGGGGTGGTTCAAAGTCGAAGGAACACGAATCTTCGCGCTTCTCTGCATCAGTTTGTATGTTGTCAATTTGGGATATGGTTTCGAGGGGACCGGAAAACAACTCGGTAAATTTGAGTTTTCGAGCCGAATTCTTTCGGCAGGCAGCAATACGGAGCGGTACAGGCAGGGTAATCGATTTCGGGGGCAACCGATGGGTTGGATTCCCATTCCCATTCCTGAGAATATGCTCCTCGGGATAGATCAAGTGAAACACGAGTATGAAGGAAAATACTGGTCCTATCTACGCGGCGAACACAGGTACGGAGGCTGGTGGTGCTACTACCTCTATGCGATGCTAGTGAAGATTCCCCTGGGAACGTGGGCAATGCTTCTGCTCGCCATCAGCGCAATGCTGCGCGATCGCAGATCAGGGACAGCCAACCGCGGGGTGCAAATGCTCGTCGTCGTTGCGCCCCCTATAGCGATTGTTGCATTGGTCAGTTCGCAAATGGGTTTTAATCACCATTTACGGTACGTGCTTCCCGCATTTCCCTTCCTGTTTATCTTTGCGAGCCAAGCCGCATCGGCGTGCCGATTGCGCAATGGTCTTCTCCGGCGGCTACCGATCGCCTGTCTCGCAATGACAATCACGAGCAGCCTCATGTGCTTCCCTAGCAGCCTGTCGTATTTCAATGAAGCAGTCGGAGGTCCAAGCAACGGATGGAAGCACCTGAGTTTCAGCAATTTCGACTGGGGACAAGACCTTGCGGCACTCGCGGTATGGCAAAGATCACATCCGGAAGCTACGCCGTTGTATGTCAGATCAACAAACGTGATCGCTTCGCATTACTACGGGATTAAAGGAGTCGACATCGTAACGCTGAAGGATTCAACCCAGGCTCATGGCTCGAAGCCTTCGCAATGGTATGCAGTCGGCGTTGACGCCATGCTCCGGCGGCCTCAGTCGCCGTTCGCGTCTCTACTTGACGAAACGCCAGTTGATCATGTGGGCTATTCAATACGGATTTATCGGCGGAATGAAGAACCCATTCAGGACGAATAATCCGAAGTTGACTCAAAAGATAGCCACCAACTTGCAAGGCGCAAGCGTCAACGATTGACTCGAACGACGACAGAAAAAGCTTCCTTGTCCTGTCCGGGGGAAACGAACAATATCTTGTTGCAGGGTTCCATATCCGCAGTTCGAAACCGAAGCTGGACTATCCGTTTTCCGCCGGCAACTCTCTCGGCGGCGATCTCGACACCCTCAGGGGGGGCGCTCAACGTTGTCGCGGAACCGTTCTTCATTCCAGCGATTATAAAAGTACGCGTTTGTACTTCATTGTTTTGGGCCAAGAAAACTTCTCGCGGGTGAATGCCGATAGGGGGCTCAGGCTGAAAAAAAATCGGGATCTCGAGAGGTTTCTCCGACCCGGCAATCGAAACATGGACCGCCGCCCGTTCGCTGACGTTGGCGAGCGATGGAGCTATCTCCACTCGTATCGAGGTGGATGGAGACCACAGCCGGTGCGGTATTGCCAAATCGGGATCTAGGGGCGCAAGAGTTGTCAAGATTTCCGCGACAATGTGCTCTGGGTGTGAAACAGAAACCTTCTCAACGACCGGAAGCTTCTGCAGCCCTCCCCCGACATGAAAGTATCTGCTTCCTCCCCGTTTGAGTTCATCACTACTGAGAATTGCTTTATTTGGAACGATCACGACGCGTGGAACAGCGTCAAAAAACAATTGGGCGATCCGGTCATGCGGCTCGCCACGGTGCTCTGCCTGGAAATTGACGCTAACCGAAAACTTGCCAATCCTTGATTCTGCGGAGACTTTCATCAGAAAGTTCTTGTTCTGGTGAGGCTGCAACGTCAAGGGCCAAGCAATCTGCTCACCCGTTTCATCGAAAACTCCGAGGCAACCGCAAGAAGGAATTGCTGATGTGAGTAATGTCGGTGAAGACGAATGGTTTACAACTCCAATCCTTATCTCCACATCTTTATCATTCGAGATTTCAACTGGAGCAGTCGAGCCCCCGACGATCTCAAGTGGATCCCGCACCTCGGCTGGAGGCTGTGTTATCCACCAACTTGCTAGCGCCACCAACAGGAAGATAATCGCGTATCCAGACTTCTTAGCTACGCCTGATACAGCATCGTAGGCCACCAGAAATTCTCCAATCCCTCTGTTCCACAAACGGTTCACTGCGTGCGGGAAGCTGCTGGTCATCGCGATCAAACGATCAGGCAAGTCGCGTCGAACGTTATGCAGATTCCGCTCACGGGGCAGCTTTCTTTTTTCGTTTTCGAATGTAGACGACAGCAGCAGCGATCAAGATCGCAAGGAGTAGATTGCCGACCAATACGTTGCGACTGAACCAATTCAATGCGGGCTTCTCCGCGCCGAGGCGGGCGTCGGGACCTAGTCGCTGCATGCCAGTTTTTTCCATGTATTCGTGGTACGAGTCCTCGTCTTCAAACGTCGCGGCGACGACGCCATTCTCGCCGATAAAATGGATGCGTTCAGGAGTGGACGAAGTGGCGTCCTCCAGCACCGAGGAATTCTCTGGAAACGTCAGCGCAAGCTTATCTTCGAGAATCGGCGCATTAACAGAGACCAACTCCGTCTTGACCGTAAGGGTTGGCGTTGTCTTGCCTTCGCTGACAGTATACAACTCGACTATTTGTGGAATTGACGCACCTTCCACCGGAGTAGTGAAGTCCTTCGCCTCAAATACAATGTCGAGCTTCTTTTTTCCGTCGATCCATTTGTACGTAATCCGACGGGCTAGGTAGTTTTGACTCGGATCAAGGTCCACCACAACGATGCTGTCTGGCCACCGTCGCTCACCTGTCGCCGTCAATTCGCCGGGATGCGGAATCGCCAGACGATAAATCAACTGCCCCTCCTCGTTGACCGTTGTGAGCGTAACGGCGCGCGGAGCGCTAGCGACCAATTCTCGTAGCGATTGCTCGCGACCAACGGCGGTAAGCCGGAACCGCCGCATCAAATGCCATTCGACTAACATGACTCCTGGGTCAGGTTTGCCATGACTGATGGCTGCATGAGCCTTCACTCCGACCGCTTTGTCCGGGTCTGCCGTTATGATCAGCTTATTGCCCCAAGCGAAATCAAAGTTGTCCAAGCGGCGAGTTGTGTCGCCTTCGACTCGAATTTCCGTGTGCCGATGCTGGTCCTTCGGCGCCCCGACGACAACCCGCGAAAGCCGCTGAATTCCCGCATCCAAAAAGAAATGGCGTTCTTCCGAGACGGTTTTGTCGCTCATCACCAAGGTCTGCTTGATCTCGGCGGAAACCAATGCGTCTACGGATGCTTCAAAATGCGTCACCAACTGCTCCACGTCAATCGTCTGAGCGTGGCCAGGCAAAGCCAACGAGCATATACCACAAACAAGCAGTGTGTTCATTAACGCGTAGCGTGAATTCATACTGATCGTTCCTTTATCATGCAAGACTAGAAGAACGCGTCTTAGTCCACTCTTAAGGATCGTCCGGAAATAAGTTACCGGCTCCCGCTCGAAAAAGCCCGGCATTTCCAAAATGCCGGGCTTTTAATTCGGCAAGTTCATTCCGGACGATTCCTTAAGCGTGGACGGGCCAAATGCAGAACCTCGCCAATGAACGAAGAGGTTCTGCAACACGCATGGTCCGTGCCCTAATAACCAAACGCATAACTCGCTCGCTCGACTTGAACCCAAACCGCTCAACAACTTGACGGTGGCCCTACTATGGCGGGGCAGGGCGCACCGGTGGCTGAGCAAACGGCCGGGCACGAGCCAGGCCCAGTGCAAGACCAAACCCAGGATGTCCCCAGGCAGGTGCCTGCCGTCTTGCCCACCGCGAAACATGTGGAAGCGGGAGTGAACGGGCAAGGAGGAGTAGCGGCGCACGGCCACGGCTTAGTAGTGTCGCACCATTGCCACCAAGCGGCTTGGGCCTTGGAAGCACCAAACCCCACCGCAATCGCCACCGTTAAAACAGCAAGGCATCTGACGAAATAATTGGACATTCAACACAACTCCTTCCCAAAAAAGCTCTAGAAGAGAAACAGACGACCAACAAAACAACAGCGACTCCCATGGCCATCCTTGCCGATCACCGAATCCTAAAATTAAGTTCCAGTGACACTAAGAAAGAACGCCACCCCATTGCCCATCGAGAGACAACAACAGGCCGCAAAAGAATTCCAAAGCCGAAATTTACCACCAAACGCGAAGCACGGAGACCGACAAGTCAGACTACGACGCCTTAGCACCTGTCCAAAAACTATTCCGTGTTTTTCAGATGCCGGCAAGGCCGATGCTAAGATACTAGAGGTCAGGCGTATTTGATTTCATATCCTGGAAGGATAGTAGCCATTAGCCGGTGGTCGAGCGCAGCGAACACCACCGGAGGATCGAAGCGCCGATATTCCGCATCCCAGAGGGATGCCAGCGGCGCGCCGTTGGAGTTCACGCTTTAGCGTGTTTTGTTCTCGGACGCACGCTAAAGCGTGAACTCCAACGGTGGGCCGCAATGGGCGGCGCAAATGACGGCGTTGTTGTTTTGAGCGTTGTTGTTTTGAGCGTTGTTGTTTTGAGCGTTGTTGTTTTGAGCGTTGTTGTTTTGAGCGTTGTTGTTTTGAGCGTTGTTGTTTTGAGCGTTGTTGTTTTGAGCGTTGTTGTTTTGAGGCGTTTCTCGCGCCCGCTGCATCTGGCATCCCGCCGGGATGCGTCGTTCGCTGCGTTGGCCTACCGGTGGTGTTCGCTGCGCTCGACCACCGGCTAATGGCTGGCAAGCCTCCGGCTTGGCGGGAATTTCATAACACCATTGCACGGAATAGATCTTGGACAGGTACTTAGGCCACGAATTGCGCAACTGTCGTAAAATCTAACTTGGCCAATTGCCTGCCGCCTAGAGAGTTCCCTCACGTTCCAGTAATTAGCGTTAAATCCCTAATAGAAACGGCAGTTTACCATGAGCGACGACACGGTCAAGTAATTTTTCGCCGCCGTTTAGTTGTATTTCTATTGACTCGATGTAAGTTATTTTACATCAGCAACTTCCGTGTCGTTGTGACGAGAGGATGTTTCACTGAGAGAGCAAACGCATGGACGCGAAAAAACAAACGTGCTTGTATTTTAGTCGAACGAAAGCGCGGTTGCACATTACACGCCCTCGGCAAACGCGTCTGGCGGGCAAGAGAAGGCCGGGCGTCAGCCGACGAGCGTGTGCAGCGGGTATTCGGGCTGTTCTTCAAAGGCGGATTCCAGCGCCGCCATCACGGCTAAGACGGTGTCGTCGCGCCAGTGCGGCGCCAACACCTGCACGCCCAGCGGAAGTTTTGTTGTTGCGTCGGCCGGCTTAGTGGAATTCCGGTCGTCCGACGAATGGATGGGAGCAACTTCAACAGTTCGCGCCGCCACGACTCCGGCCGGAACACCCAACAAGTTGGGTAAAAAACTATAGCTCGCCGCCGACATCGCCTCGACTGATTCGCCATGCGGAAAAGCGGGCAGCGCGTGCGGCGGGCAGAGAATCGCATCGAGCCGCTCGGCGTGCAACCGGGCGACGAATTGATCGGTCATCTGCTGGCGTTCGTACTCCATCCGCCAATAGCCGGCGGCCGATAAAGGCGCCGCCCATTCGAGCAGGCGGG